>CAJTSY010000005.1:21904-82851 GCA_910578995.1 uncultured Acetatifactor sp. | reverse complement strand
CTAGTGACTAATGCTAATTTAGCCGATGTCTTGACCCCAATTATCTTGACAATCTGCGTGAGCGTTTTTCTAAATGCCTGTTTTGTAACCGCTGCCTTGATAATACGAACAGGGACATCCCTGATCAACCTTTTTGCAGCCACTTTGGCAATATGGCCAAGCGCCTTTCCGGCTGCCCCTACTCCAGACATAACGCCCATATAGAGTATCAACATGTTAGTCGTTGCATCATCCATATATCCATTTTGGTCAAATACATCTTCATCCCAGCCATATAGATACATCAATTTCTGTATCATTCTGAACTGATGTCCATAAAATTGAACGATATCTGCAGGTACCGCTATCAACGCGGCAGCCCCCCAAACACCCCCGTACCGGCAGACACCGCCGTCACTTCTATAGCCTCTTTCTTAATTGACTGATCGGCAATCACACTGATTTCGTTTAAAGGAATTCCTGCCGCTATGGGGCCCTGCATAATTATCCGGTCAAGTTCCTTCCTATGGCTTCTGCCAAATGTGGTTCGCAGAAAGCTATCTCTGTCAATCCGTATTCCCGGCACACTTCCTACCTTCTCAAGAAATTTTCCAAAAATGTCCTGCCCCATATTCGTTACCCCCATCTTTTACCTTTCCTTTTTAAGGCTTCAATCTCTTTGTCCTTCTGTGCAATCACATCCTCATAAACGTCCTGCTTTTTCGCAGAATCGCGCACTTCTTTGATAACAGCGCCCACAACACCCGCAAGCCCTAATAATAACGCTCCTGCCACCCCTACTGCTGCATTTCCTTGTTTCTCTGCCTCTTCCCTATTGTAGTTAGCCATGTGAAAAAACCTCCTTTTCGATTGATTTGTTTCTTTGTATCATCTCTGTACCTTTCGAATACTTCAATCACCGCTTCTGTGGTTTCAATTTTTTGTGGAATCCTTCCCCAATATCCTTCTTGCTTGTCTTTATCATAGGCATTCAGCAGCTTGCACACATCGCCTGTGACGGTTGATTTCATGAAATTCAAGTAAGGAGTCGTGACGGAATTCCCTATCTCCATGTTCCGCTGCACCGCTATGAGCATCTGCAGTCTCACGGCGATACCCAACCCCTCCACTGCGTGTTTCGCGCATCTGACGTTCGTATCGATATCACTTAGAGATGTCCTCGCCTTCAGGAAAAAACGCCATCGGCTTCTGTTGTCAATCTCTCCTATTTTATGTATATAACCTGGCAGCAGCCTTTCTAATTTTCCGCTTGCATTCGAAAGATCATGCTGGGCATAGCTCAATGTCTCATCCCTCATATCAGGATTGTCAATGCCCATTCGAATCATTCTGGCAGCACTGACAATCTCGCCAAGAATCATCTGAAGATTTTCGGCCTTCAGCTCATTCAGATTTTCATAACATCCTTCTATCGTAGAAACATATCCTTCAACAAAAAACCGAATCATGTTTCCAGGATTCTGCAAATCGAACAATTTAATATACTTTTCCACCTCATTATCATCCGTGGCGACAGGACTTCGGATTTTTTTGATCAGCTCTACAATATCCGTGGCTTGATTTATGATTGACTTGTCCGCGCTTTCCATTCCTCCTTCGCTGCAGGCCTCCGCCAAATATTGAAATACCTGAACCGCTGTCTGAATACTGTCTCTTCCCACTTTCCATCCTCCATCCGCTTCAAGAATCTCAAATCCTAGCTTTCCGATAATCATCCAGCTTTCCTATCAATGCTTCCAGAGCACACATTTCTGCAATTGCCCGCATCAATCTGTGCCGCCCTCTTCTATGCCAAAATCCTGCTTCTGATCCCCGGAATTCTCTTCCATAAAGGTTTTCTCAAAAATTTCTCCCAGGACTAACATCTTAAGACAAGGAATATAGCAAATCCTAAAATCCATCCTGACAGCTTCCATGTCCAACATTTCTGTATAGATTTAGCTTATCCTTATATCAAAAACGTTGTCTCCCTGACTCCTCATCCACATATCAATTCCCTTCCCAAAGACCTCGGCCGACATGGTGCATATTCCGTCTTCCTCGTCCAGTATCTTAGCTGTAGGCAGCCTGTCCAATATGGCCTCCACGTTTTCACCGCGGTATTTGAACTTCACCTTCCGTAGCTTCCCGCCGTACATAAACTGAATCCGCTTCCGGAACTCCCCTTCCTCGAACCGACTGCTGTAGGGGATATGAAAATGTTCCTCCAGCACTTTCAGCTCCCTGATTCTTTCTATCCAAGCTGCCCTTGATACGCTTGCTCCCTCAAAAGCAACTTTATTTTCATCTTGTCCTGTTATAGGACAGATTTCCTCACGGCATATGATACCATAGATTTTGTCTTGTTACAAGACATTTTGTCATTTCTTATTTTCCTATTTTAGAGAGGGGAGTCGGTTTGTATGCCCAGAATCATTGATGGAGAGAAGAACAATATCGTCGGCCCGCAGGTGCGCTATTTCAGGAAGAAGAGGAAATACAGTCAAAAGGAACTGTCCGTACGACTTGAGACTTTGGCCATATATGTATGCCGCGGCTCCATCTCGCGTATAGAGGACGGCTCGCGTACCGTCACCGATATCGAGCTGTTCGGTCTGGCATCCGTCTTAGGTACGTCCATCGAGTCTTTCTTCCCTCCGCTTGCATATGATGCAAAATTGCCGGATTCCAGTTCTGAAAAGCGGGATAGTCCATGTCGACACTAAATGCTAGTATGACCCACACCAATTACCACTATGTTTCACGAAGGATAAATTTTCGGCCTGCTAGGCGGAGGAGGGAGGCGATGCGGTGGCATCGTTGACCGACGACAACGACGCAGACGGAAATTTAGACAAGTGAAACATGTGGTTAATTGGTGAGGGTCATACTAGCATCTGCCAATAATCGGTTCTGGCATTTTCTTCTTTGTCCATTGGTTTTTGATGTGCCGCTTTCTTATATGTCTTTTATTTCTCCGCTACCTCGGTAGGTTCGCGTTCTGGTCTTTGATATATCCTATCGGATGGTCCAGGCACATAAGCTAAAAATCCGGGAAATATCAATTCCTTTGTACCAACCCATTCATTTTTACGTTCATAATACTGAAGCCCTTCTGCTTCACAATAGGCCACCAACTTTTCTCTGATTGTTTTTGCCCCTCTGTGAGTAAGCCTTACGCCAAATGACATCGTATGCATGGAATATTTACAGCTTGCTGTTGTCGCATTTTTGATTTTATCCTGTTCTGTACTCTTTTGATTCATCATGCCCGTCAATCTCCTCGTTTCTTTACATGAAAAGCCTGTTCATCCATCTCTTCATTTTGACTTTTGTCTGCATGCAAACAGTAGCGTAATAAAAGGAGACGGCCATGACAGAATGCAGATACATTACAGTCCGCGAAGCCGCGGAGATTATAGGAGCCAGCACCAACACGATACGGAACTTCCTGCTGAAGAACCACTATTTCAAAGGAAAAAGGATTGGGAGACAGTTACGGATTGAGAGAGATTCCTTCACAGACTATGTCAACAGGACTGACACAAATGCGCCAACCTGGCCAAAGCCAGGCTAGACGACTTATTATATGAAGAAAACAAAAAAGAAAAGCTTAAAAGGACTATGGAAAACCGATTGATTCTTGTTTTTGAAAATCAATCGGCTATGTAAAATTAAAATGAACATGTATATTTCCTATGTTGATACATTTCTTTCCTCGGTCTGATAAGGGAATTCGCATTCTCCATCAATATCTTTTTTGTATGATCCCCTATCTTTTCTGCCAGCTCATTGCTACCTGCTTTTACTCCCAAAGATTTTATTTCTTCATCAGATGCGAATATATATTTATCTGACGTTTCTCCCATCAATGTTATAAATTGTTTCTCCTGCTCCTCAGTCAATTCAACTTGGACAACGTCCGCCAAAAGCAATTCATAACACTGAAAATGTTCCCCATACCTCAAATCTGTCATATAGCGCCCACAATAAGTATAAGTTAGTGTCCCAAATGTCTCCTGTGCTAATATCCTTGTATTAAATATTTCTTCTTTAAATTCACGATTCAAATCAGTTATCATTTCTCTATCTGATGTCTCATCAAACCTTCTTACAAATCTTCGTAAATACCGATTTTTAAATCGAAGTCTATAATCTCCTTTTGATGATTCATCTACTGGAATTTTATTATCATCTTCGGCAAAAAAATTTTGTCTTAAATAATTCGCTTCTTCAGAATGTACTTTATATACACCACCCACAGGCTGATATTTGCCTGTCCCACGTTCATTCCTTACTAAAAAGTATTTTCCATTGACTTTAATCCTAAATAAATATGCAAATGAAATTCTCACTTCTGTATTTTTATCAATAAATTTCCCCCGCTGAAGTTTTCTTTGAGAAGCTTTCCAACTTGTATTATCTGTAAAATCGACAATGCTTACCCAAAGAGGCTCCAATGTAAATCCTACAACTAACCCACCTAAAGAACTGCCAACAGGCAAATCATTTACTTCAAAAATTACCATAATCAAGATTGCCACTACAGATAAAACTAATAATGCACCACATTTTAGTATTTTGGCTTTCAATTATCTCCTGCCTCCTATTATCTCCATTTTTATGAAATTCCAACTGGAACCTCCTATTGCAATACAAACATTATTCTATATCAAATAGCATTCTATATAATGATTGCCTTCAAATAAAGTATTCTCAGTAATTACGGAACCTCTATGAGAATATGTACAATCATTATCAAACAAAACATCTAATTCTTGTAGCTTTTTAGATAATCTATTTTTCCAATTTGTCATCCTTGTTCGATCACTATCTCTAGTAACAATCGGCTTATCATTATCAACAGGAGCATTAACCTCCCCACTATTTTCTATCCTGGAAATAATTTGCTCCATTGTATGCCAAATTTATCAAATGCTGTTGACATATCATACTACAATACCTCTCTCCCTAAATACCATTTTTTACTCAATCTCATATTATCTAGTCTATAACAAAGTGGCCTCATTAAAGAATTCTAAAATATCCTCCGCTGATAATTTCCTTTATCCCATCTATGGCCGTTTCGTAAGGAAGATATGTAAATAAGAACCTGCTGGTAACTGTTTCGTAATCATTCCGATATATTTCCTTATCCACAATCTCTGCCAGAATATCATTGATACATACCCCTGTTTTAGCAGACGGGCAGACTGGAAGAGGCTCCCGCAAGCTCCGAACTTCCTGAACAAGTCCTGACAAAGATGCATCCGGCTTCGTATATTCCATAATCTTGTAGATATCATATAAATGCCTTGAATGCCGATCAACCTTGTCTGACAGGTAATAGTCACAGATGGCAAAAACCTTATCAATCAGAGTCCGTTCAATCGCCTGTGTTGTAATCTCAAAAGGCGCAAGGTCAAATTCTTCTGCCAGCCCTTCCTGTTCCGTCATTTTCAGAAAACGATATATATAATTATCGGCCATACGGTTTACTGTCGGAAAGGGTAACAGCGCAATATAGGTCTCAATGACCAATTCCGGCTTTAATTCCAACAATGGGGAATAAATGCTGGAATAACTGGCTCTGTAACAGTTATAACTGCGCCGGCTGCGGGTTTCTTCAAGATTTGCAACAGAGAACCCCATAGACTCTATGGAAGAAACAACCGCCTTTTTTAGCTGCCGCTTGCGACTTTCGCCAGGGATGCCCTCTGATGCTGCATAGGAAATATCAATATCCTCTGAGAAGCGATCCAAAATCTGATAGCATTTTGTCAGGGATGTCCCACCCTTAAAGACCATTCCCTTTACCCTGGAGGCCAGCTCCCGGAGAGCAAGTGTAACATAATAATCTTTTTCAATGATTCCGGGAGGTATATGCAGTTCGTTAGAAGCAGCGATGATAAGCTCGCTGAATGCTTCGTGGTCATGATGTAAATTCATAAATAATTCCCCATTCAATCAGTTTTTTTGCAGCAGAACCCGTAATGCCAGGCAGCACGCCGGAAAGAAGCTCCTTACTGTAATTTTGCTGCTTTGCATAGTTTTTCAGAAGAATCCCAGTATCAGAATCAGAAAGCTCGGAATATTTTTCTGCCTGGGAAACGGCATCCAAAAACTGGAGCAGCCCGGCGTTTTCCGATGTTATAGCCGTGGCTGGCCTTTTCAGCCGGACAGCCTGGGAGCCTACGGTGACGGTACGCCCCTTTGTCGATTCTTTTGACGTTACGATCTCCAGTGTTGCCGCCATTTGGGTTGTCAGACCAATCTGATTGGCAAAAGTAGCTCCGGCAAAATATCCATAGGTTTCTGTTGTACTTTGGACATATTTGCGTATAATGACTTTCATGGGATCTAAATAACTTTTTTTCAGCAGCCGTGACGCTTTTGGGAGATAATAAATCCCGGTATCAAAACGGGCCAGATCGCCTGACTTGAGCATCCGTTTGAAATACTGGCGCAGGGCATTGTCATTAAGCCCATCCAGCCGGATCTCGTTTATGAAGATCGGTTCGTTGTAACCATAGTTTTTTTCCAGATATTCCTTCAGCATACAGGTATCCACTCCTTCCACCTCCATACTACTATATTTATACCTAAAAGGTCAATAGATATGTCAAAATATAGTTTGTATGTTTTTTGCCAAATTATACAATGAGGATAAAGAAGCAGATACCTTTGGCTATGAAAGTACGGACAGCCTGAGGTATGGCTTCCATGTATCCAGAAATGACAAAAGGATATTCCGGATCCAGTGCAGCGAGGACAGGCGGATATTCACCCCGGTGGCGAGGAATTCCCACAAATGGAAGCGGCTTTATGCCAAAAGGAGTGGGATAGAGCGAATAAACGGGCGTCTGAACAGGGATTATAAATTTGAGAGGCATACCGTAAGAGGACTTGGAAAAATGAGAATGTTCCTTACAGTAACATTCCTTGTATATCTTGGGATGGCGAAAGCCAGTATAGAAAAGGGAAATACTAGCCATTTGGGCCGACTGTATGCATAGTTGAGAAAGTACCTGAATGTGTGGAGGGAGGAGTCTGCCCTAAAATGGCTTTGAGTATTACCATAAAAGTGATATAAGATGAATGGTACGTTATTATTTTAAAGGGATGATGTTATTTCGCATATTCTTTTTGGCTAATACTCGGATATAGGGTACAGCGAAATTAATTCTATCTCGCAGAATATTGACAAATTATACGGCACGATGTATTATTTTGAATGTCATGAATGAATTTTTTCAGTATCAAAGAGTTGCATATTCTGCGAAGTCTACACAGCAACGAGGAGGAAAAGATGGTAAAACGTTGATCTATTGTGCCAGCGGAGCTGGTGAGCGAGCGGCGTACTCTCTGGATAATGAGAAATATGAAATTGTAGGATTAGTTGACAGTAATCCCGAAACATGGGGCAAACATCTGTACGGAATCCGTGGGGTAATACCGCCGTCAAAAATTTGTGAAATCGAGTATGATCTGATAATTATAGGTATCTCTGAATATGAAAAAGAGATTACGGACGATTTGGTCAATAAATATGGAGTGGATAAAAATAAGATAGCGACATATCACCCTCAGATGCATGGTATCCAATGGGAGGAAGAACGGATAGTTATGCTTAGAAAATGTATTTCATTAATGAAGGAAAGAAATGTTGAAGGTGATATGGCAGAAGTTGGGGTATATACTGGAGAATTTAGCAAGCTTTTTAATCGATATTTTCCTAATCGAAAACTTTATTTGTTTGACACATTCAATGGATTTGATCCAAAACGGGATGCTGTAAACGAGGTTGATATAGATAATTTTAAGGATACATCTGTTGATATAGTTTTAGGAAAAATGAAAAATCCAGAGAACTGTATAGTTAAAAAAGGATATTTTCCAGATACCGCTGCCGATGTTGATGGAGCTTTTTCGTTGGTAAGTCTTGATTGTGATTTGTATAAACCCATACTGGCAGGTTTGGAGTTTTTTTATCCAAAACTTGTGCCGGGTGGATATATTTTTGTTCATGATTTCGGATCCTATCATTATAAGGAAGTGAAAAAAGCAGTATTTGAGTACTGTGAAAAAGAACACATTCCACTTTTTCCGATAGTAGACAGATGCTTATCCGTAATTATTTCCAAGTAATATCGGACGTGAGATGAGCGTTCACTGTAGTCTATAACAATTACGAGGATGATGATATATGAAAGTGGCACTGCTTTCAAATGTAAATATGGACCCAGTCAACAGGATATTGATAAATACACCGGGTAACGAAGTATACGCCTCCCAGGGCTATGGCAATGAGCTTGGGATTCTTCTCAATAAGGAATCTCCGGTTTACGCTTTTGGGCCGGAAACAGTTTTTTTAATTATTGATATCATGGAAACAATTCAGCACAATATCTGCCTCGCGAGCGCTGAAGTGAAAATCAATGAATGGTTTTCGCTATTTGAAAATACTATAGAAGAGAATATTGTTTATTATATTTCCGATGCATATTTGTATGGTTTTGAGATGGATGTGGTGTGGGATAAGGGCCTAAAAAGAAAGATTGAAACCATATGGTCTGATTACCTGCAAAGGACAGTGGAACAGCATTCTAATGTGCGGGTATTTCCGTATAGCAAAACGATTCAAAGGCTGGGAGAAGAGAATGCTTTTTCATCAAAAATGTGGCATATGGGGAAGATATTGCATTCCTCAGCGTCTCATAAAGCATTGTCCGAAGAAATAAATCACTATATAGCACTGGAGAGAAGAACCCCCAAAAAGGTGCTGCTGCTTGATCTTGACAATACCCTGTGGAGGGGGCTTGCGGGGGAGCATGATATTACTCCGATCGTATTGTCGGAAGACGGGGCTGGGCTGGCATATAAGAATTTTCAGCGTTCTATTTTACAGCTGAAGCTTCAAGGTGTAATCCTGGGCATCGTATCAAAGAATAATGAAGAAGATGCGTTGCAAATCATAAATAATCACCCCCATATGATATTGCATCAAGAGGATTTTGCGGTAACCAGGATTAATTGGGAGAATAAAGCCAAGAATATAGTATCTGTTTCCCAAGAGCTTAACGTGGGGCTGGATTCCATTGTTTTTATTGACGACAATCCCGCAGAACGGGCTTTAGTCAGTGAATCGCTGCCGGAAGTTATTACACCGGATTTTCCTGACAGGCCTGAGGAATTAACATCGTTTATCGCGCAGGTATATCACAGGTACTTTGAAAAACCTGTTGTTACAGAGGAAGACAAGGAAAAAACATCTCAGTACCAGGCGAACAGCGAGCGGAAAAAACTGATGGAAACATCAATGGATTTCGAGGGGTACTTAAATAACCTTCAAATGAAGCTCTATCGTGTTAATCCCGGGAAGAACAAAGAACGTTTTGTACAGCTGGTAAACAAGACAAACCAGTTCAATCTCACAACACGGCGCATTACTGGGCAGGAAGCTTCCAATCTTTTGGGTGACAAGAACACGGAAGTATTTTTATATCGAGTAGTTGACAGATTCGGGGATAGCGGAATCGTTGCCGCAGGAATACTTGAATTTCATGAAGAAGCCGTCGTTACGGAATTCGTAATGAGCTGCCGTGTTATGGGAAGAAAGATAGAAGAGGCGATCATTGTTGATTTTGAAAATGAGGCAAGACGCCGCGGATACAAAGAACTTGTGGGGATATACAAACCTACTGAAAAAAACAGACCGGTAAAGGATTTGTATGTTTCTTTCGGCTATAAACCAAGGAAGGGGTCTGATGATGAATCCGCCCAGTACACTGTCTGCCTTAACGATGACTTATCGAGGAACATATATGTGGAAAAGATTGAGGAGGATTAAAAAATGCGGGAGAAAATCATTGCGGTCATTGAAAGCACATTAAATTTACCGTCAGGTACGCTTAATGAAAACACTAAAATAGAAGAGGTAGAGGGGTGGGACTCTTTAGCCCATGTTTTGATCATCGGTGAATTGGAATCCAGCCTTGGCATTTCCATTGCGTTAGACGAGGCGATAGAAATCTCTTCCGTTAAAGAATTATTTGAGAAAGCAGGGGTTTAAGAATGGCAGCTGCACTTCGCCAAATAACGGAAGATGATTTGGAAATGATCATGAACTGGAGAATGTCCGAAACAGTGACAAAGTTCATGAATACAAATCCGAAGCTTACTCTGGAAGGACAGAAAAAATGGCTTGCATCACTGGAGAAAAATGATAAGGCCAGGAATTGGATGATTGAAGTGGACGGGAATCCTGCCGGTGTGATCAGCCTTATTGATGTGGATTGGGAAAACGGCAATACATCATGGGGGTATTATATCGGGGAAGAAAAGCTCCGTTCGCTGAAGCTGGCGATTTCCCTTGAAATGAGTTTATACGATTATTGCTTCGACATCCTTGGATTTAAGGAAATCCACAATGAAGTATTCAAACTCAACGAGGGTGTCTGGAAACTGCACATTGCCTGCGGTAACCGGATTGTAAAGGAAGTACAGGGAGAGGTTGCAAAAGAAGGCGTATCCTATGATGTAGTTCATCTTTCCATAGAGAGGGATGAATGGTTTGAGTTGCGTAAAAATAAGAAATATGAGAAGATTCATTTTGATATTTTTCAGGACAAAATAGGCGGAATGACTCCCCATCATCTGGGCGTGGCCGTAGCGGATATCAAAAAATCCATCATGGGTTTCAGGGGGCTTGGATGGATATGGGATGGGGAGATAATTGATGATTCATCTCGGGGAGTCAGGTTGGCTTTCTTAAATAGATATGATTCTGATGAAGTGTTAGAACTTGTCTCTCCCGTTAATGAAAAAAGCCCGGTGTCGCATACCCTTAACACCATGAGAAATGTGGCTACCCCGTATCATATTTGTTATGAAGTAAGCGATATTGAGAAAACTATAGAAATCCTGAAAGGCAGAAGGTATACGCTTACAGATAAACCGAAGCCGGCGGTTGCATTTAATGACAGGCGTGTTGCATTTATGCTTAGCCGTGATGCCGGTCTTATAGAATTATTGGAGGAAGAAAAGAAGTGAATGACAATAATCAAAACAATCCTTTAGCCGCAGACAGCTTTCTAAATGACGTGAAATGCCCGGGCATTCCGAAATCCACCCGAAAAGAAGTCGAATCGTATACCCGGACATTCCAAAAGTTTATGAACGGCATTTAATTCAGCGCATGCCTGCAGTATGAGCGGACAGCCAGGTACCCAGTCCACCGGGCATCAATCCGGGACTCGAAGACAGAATAGTAGTCATCAACCTGTTCCGGGTCAATTTCCATAATCGCAGGGGCCATTCCTGTGTTCGGATCCGCAAAGGCCTCTTTTACACCGTGGAGCAGGGGGGCGATGGGGAGTATTTCCCGCTCATAGACACCCTCCGGCAGCTCATAGGATTCCGTCACGCCGTATGACGCAAGGCATGCCTGATAGGTCTCTATGGCCTCCCGAACCCGTTCCGGAGTGACTGGTCCGGCGGCATGTGCCTGGCGTTCTTTTTCATAGGCGATAGATACCAGACCGGTGAGATTTACCTCGTTTCCGGCCTCGTCCGTGTAATTGCTGTAGCAGTAGGTAACAGGCAGCCAGGCAAGCAGAACGGAAAACACAAGCGCCAGAGCGCGAAGCCTTTGGTGCCCAGAAGCCTGGTATCCTGCTCCGCCCCTTCCCGGGACATGCGGGCGGCACCGAAGTCGATGAGGCGCACATGGCCCCCTTCCTCCAGAAGGATATTGGAGGGCTTGATATCCCGGTGGATAATGCCCTTTCCATGCAGGAACTCCAGTACGTCGCACAGTTCCCTGACCACCTGCCGGAACTGCTTCTCCGTAAGCTGCGCCGCACCGGAGGTCTGCCCCTCTATATATACCTCGATCACAGTAGTCGCGTCATCGGAGACCTCGACCTGGTACAGCTCCGGCAGTCCGGGATGAGGGCAGTCCCGGAGCATCCGGCTTTGGACACTTTGGTATCCGACCCTGATTCCCTTCTTCAGAACGCTGCAGGCAATCCCCGCATTTCCTCTGCACTTTTCCTGCACATCTCCTCATCTTTCCATGTCCTTTTTCTGCACATTCCTCACATTTCCCCTGTACTTCCACATACCTTTTCAGTCCTCTCTCCCATTTCCGGCCATCCCATTCCCTGCCCCAACCGCCGAAAAATCTGCTCAAAAATAGGCAACAGCTTTTAAACAGACATATAAAATGCAATAAGCTGACCAATAAATTTCAACCATATTGACAAATGATTTGTTTTGATTAAAATGGCATTATATTCAAAAACTTCCAAAAAAAGAACCTGCAAATTACATAAAATATACGATATGCATAATAACCACAAACTTTGAGAGAGTAGGTCAAAACGATGGCGCTGAGATATCAGGAAGTGAAAGAAACGATCAGGAAAACCGTTCTTGGGATGAAAGTGGGCGGCAAGGTGCCATCCCGCAATTTTTTGAGCAGGAAATACGAAGTTGCGCGAAATACTATAGATAAGGCTATCGCGGAACTGGAGGAAGAGGGATACCTGTACTCCGTAAAGGGAAGCGGCACCTATGTCTCCGGACGGAGCGTGCAGAAGGTGCTTAATATAGGGGTGGTCCTTCCCTCCATCACAGGGGACACCTACCCGAAATTCATTTCCGGGATCGAACAGTACGCCTCCATGAACAATATCAATGTAGTCCTTTCCAGCAGCGAAAATTTTCCGGAAAGGCAGCATTCCAATATCCTGCGGATCATTGATATTCAGGCGGACGGATGCATCATCATCCCCATTATCAACTCGGAGCTGAGCTACAATACCTTTTCGCAGCTGAAAAAGAAGGGAATTCCCTTTGTCATATGCAACCGCAGCATAGACGGACTGGACGCGCCCTTTATCGGAACCAACAACAATTACGGTGCCTATATCGCCACCAAACACCTGATCGAGCAGGGCTGCCGGAAGCTGTCCTACATTTCCGAAAAGAAATACTCCACGGCCATCGAACGGTACCACGGGTTCGAGACGGCAATTTACGACAGCCCCACCCCGGTGCAGAAGCACCAGGTCATCTTCGGCAACTATGACGATTATGAGCTGAAATCCAGAATCAGGGATCTGTTTGGAAACCGGGAACAC
The DNA here is from genome assembly GCA_910578995.1 of uncultured Acetatifactor sp. Taxonomy (GTDB): domain Bacteria; phylum Bacillota; class Clostridia; order Lachnospirales; family Lachnospiraceae; genus Acetatifactor. The sequence goes on along the minus strand of CAJTSY010000005.1, from coordinate 69,727 downwards.
CCCGACGGGGTTCTGTGCTTTGACGACACCACGGCAGCCGTTCTGTATACCATGCTGGAAGAAAAAGGACTCCGCCCGGGGAGGGATGTGCGGATTGTGGGATACAACGACAGCAGCCTCTGCAATATGCTGTCAGTTCCCCTTTCCTCCGTATCCTCCGAAGGTAATCAAATGGGAAGGGAGGCGATAACAATGCTGATGGGAATCATCCGCGGAACCGGGGCAGCAGAAGATTTCAACGATTTCAAGGTGATAAATCCCAGGCTGATGGCCAGAAAAAGCAGTACGGGACGGAACTGACAATCAAACCGCCACCCCCTGCAGGCAGGCTACCCGGCTTATTGCCCGCGGGAATGAAAAGTTCCTGGCGACGGACTTTACTAAAAGAAAAAAGAAAGCGAGAACATTATGAAACTGAATGGTATTATCCCTGCAATCGTTACGCCTTTTGACAAAAGCGGAGACGTAAATTACACGGAACTGAAAAGGCTTGTGGAACTGCTGTTGGAGGAGGGCGCGGACGGGTTTTATGTGACAGGAAGCACGGGAGAATGCTTCCTGCTGACAGACGCGGAGCGCACCCTTGTCACCGCCGCGGTGGCGGAAGCCGCAAACGGACGGGTGCCCGTCATCGCCCACATCGGCAAAATAGGGGCTGCCCAGGCGGCAAACCTGGCCAGGGATGCCCAGAAGGCGGGAGCCTGTGCCGTTTCCAGTGTGCCCCCCTTCTACTACAATTTCCAGACAGACGAGATTGCCGGTTATTACGGGGCGATTTCCGACGCGGTGGAACTGCCTGTGATTATTTACAACATTCCCCAGTTTTCCGGGGTATCCATCAATGCGGACAACATGGGGGAAATCATCGGGAAAAGCCGGGTGGAGGGCCTGAAATACACGGATCTGAACCTGTACGAACTGGAGCGCATACGCCGGAAATTCCCGGATGTCAGGATCATGTTCGGGAAGGACGAGTCCCTGCTCTATGCCCTCCCGGTGGGCGTGGACGGGGCCATCGGCAGCACATACAACTTCACCCTGAAAATGTTCAAACGGCTGTGGAACGCCTACCGGGAAGGACGCATCCGGGAAGCGGAGGAGCTCCAGCACCAGGCCAACCGGATTATCAGCCAGATGCTCAGGGTTAAAAATATTATCGCCGCGGAAAAATATCTGTTGGGCAAAAAGGGAATTCAATGCGGTAACTGCAGGGCTCCCTTCCGTCCCCTCACGGAAGAGGAGAAGCACATTTTAGATGGGATAGGTGATGTAGAGTGACATTGGAAAAGGAGAAAATCATCGAGAAACTGGGCCAGGGCGTCTGGCACGAATACAGAATCCCCGGTATGGCGGTCACAAAGAAAGGAACCATTTTACTGGTTTACGAGGCCAGGGGAAAACACAGGGACGACTGGTCGGACATGTGGGTTACCATCCGCCGCAGCACGGACGGAGGGGAAAACTTCAGCGAGCCCGTCTATCCCCATGAGCTGACCAGGGGAACCGAGGAGCGCAGTATTACCTGGAACAATCCGGTACTGATCGTGGACGGGGACAGAATTCACCTGATTTTCCACCGAGATTACGAGCAGGTCTGGCACTGTTACAGTGACGACGACGGCATCAGCTTCAGCAGGCCGGCGGAAATCACCGAAACCTACATGCGCTTTCCCTATCAATGGAATGTGAGCGCTTCCGGCCCGGGGCACGGAATCGCTACCAGTACGGGAAAACTGGTGGTGCCCATCTGGCTTGCGGACGGCGAGATCCGTCTGGACCTGGAAGCCTCTGGCAGAATCAAGAGGCACGCGCCCTCCAGGGCAGGCTGCGTGTACAGCGAGGACCACGGGCAGACCTGGGAGGCAGGCTTCCTCACGGAACACATTGACTGTGCCAACGAGACGGCTGTGGCGGAACTTGGCGACGGCAGGCTCCTGTTCAACTTCAGGCACCGGGAGAAATCGCCCTTCCGGATACTGGGCACCACCCCGGCGACGCCTGACACCCTGGAAAAAACCTGGTTGGCGGAGGACCTGCCGGACCCGAAATGCTTTGCCTGCATGGACAGGGATCATGGAAAACTGTACTTCATAAACTGCGCGGACAGGGAGAAGCGCATCAACCTGACTGTATACGAGAGCAACGACGACGGCGCTTCCTGGAAGAGCATCCTGAAAGTGGACAAAGAGGGCGGGTACGCGGATATCGCCGTCAGGGACGGAATGATTTACGTTTTCTATGAGAGGGATACCGACCTGGCTGTCCGGGATATGGGCGGTACCGTCCGGGAACTGGTGTTTCGCCGCTACCGGATGCCCGGCTAATCAGACAAATTGAATAGAGGAACTAATATCAGCTTCGTCCCGGCAGGTACCCCATAGAGTTCAGGGACGCATGCACTTCGCGGCCAGGAAGCCTATGCCGTGTCTGGGTACCGGACGGGACGAAGCGGGACTAAAACAGCATCTGCGCTCACGGTACCCCGAAGGGTTTTCGGACGCTTCTCTTCGCGGCCGGAAAGCCTTCGCCCATCCCTGGGTACTGGGAGCGCAGATGCGGAACTGGAATAGGAGAAAAAAATTATGAAGAAAAAACAGATACTGGCCGCCCTGCTGACGGCGGCAATGACCATGACACTTATGACCGGATGCGGAAACGATTCCTCCACCGGTTCAGACGCAGGCGGGCAGAATGAGACTTCCCAGGAATCCCAGGGAACCTCCGGTGCAGACGCAGATTCCAGTGCGGACGCAGGCACAGGCACGGACAACAGTGACGCGCCCACCATCGTCATTTTCAATAATTCCGGTGCCTTCTCCGTCTCCGGCGCGGAAGCGGGAAGCGACGAGGCCGCCTACAAAGAAATGCAGGATTACATCCTGGAACAGACCGGCGTGAAAGTCGAAATCATCATGCCCCCTTCGGATGCCTCCGCGGAAAAGGAGAAGCTGAACCTGCTCCTGGCAGGCGGCGACCAGATCGACGCCTGGTGGGATGACGACTGGGGAAAATATTCCAGGGACGGCATCATCATTCCCCTGAACGAATATCTGGAAGCGCCGGAAGCCCAGGCTCTCTGGGATTTATGGGAACCCTGGGGCTCCTGGGAGAAGGTGACGGATTCCGAGGGAAAAATCTGGGCTATCCCCCGCCTGACGGACAGCGTGCCCTATCCCATCATGTACAGGACCGACTGGCTGGATCAGCTTGGCATGGAGATCCCTTCCACCTTTGACGAATTTAACGATTACCTTTACAAGGTCAAGGAACTGGACCCTTACGGAAACGGCGAGACCATTCCCCTGATGTTGGAAAAAGGCTCATCCGACGCGGGCATCCTGGACCGGGCGGAATACGCTCTCTTGGGCGGCTATGTGGAAAACGGCAACGGCAAGTGGCTTGACGAGGCTGACGGCAAGGTGAAACCGGAATGGATTGCCGAAGGCTACACTGATTTCCTGAAGCAGATGAACCAGTGGTACCAGGACGGCATCATCCACAAGGAGAACTTCACCATGGATGTGGACACGGTCCGGGGCAATATCACCAAGGGCGCGGTGGCAGCCTCCGCCGCCTGGTATTCCAGGGTGACCCTGACGGAAGCCAACACCAGGGAAAACATTCCCGGATTCGACAGGGAAAAATACACCTACGCATACTGCGCCAACGACAAGGGAACCATCGGCCCCAACGGACAGCTGATGCAGACCCTGAGCGCGGCAAGCACCAGGGGCCTGATGATCAGCAGCAAGTGCAAGCATCCGGAAGCGGTGATGAAATTCGTGGAGTGGTCCTTTGAGTGGGAAAATTATACCACAGAGCAGTACGGCCTGGAAGGAAAGTACTGGCAGTACAATCCGGACTCCGAAAACGCAAAGGAAAACAAGGACGTAGTACTCATCGAAGGCGGCCCCACCTATGCACGGGATTTCCTGATGTCCCTGGCCGTTCCCCTGGAAGTGCAGACCACGGAGTATGACGACGACGGAATCCAGGAGATGCACAATTTTTGGCTCCAGAAGCGCCTGTCCGATTACCAGGCAACCATTGAACCCGGCATCGAGAACGGTATCGTCTGGGATAAGGTGGCCCTGGCGGAAAACATTCCCAGTCTCAACGACCTGAACACCTACAAGGACGAGGAACTCATCAAATTCGTCAACGGAACCAGATCCTTTGACACATGGGACGCCTTCATTGAGGAATGCTATTCCATCGGCCTGCAGGACTATATCGACGAGTATACAAGACAGTATAATGAAATGAAAGACAGTAAATAAGATTCAGTGATATGGTATCAACGTTTTCTTAGCGGCAGGAAATACACATTCAGCAATGTATCTGCTTCTTCCTGCCGCGGAAGACGTTTTACCGCAAGAAAGGTATAGGGTGTTGTATTGAAAGAGAAAAAGAAGAGATCGTTTCTTTTCTACCTGAAACGTGACCGTTTTATTTATCTTCTGATGCTTCCGGGACTAATTTATTACATCGTATTCCGCTATCTGCCTATGTTCGGCATTGTCATCGCCTTTAAAGATTACAAACCGTTCTTCGGAGTGGAGGGAATCTTTACTTCCGACTGGGTGGGCCTGAAGCATTTTACCAAATTTTTCGGTTCCATGTACTGTTTCCGCCTGATACGAAACACACTGCTGCTCAGCGTGTACACACTGATATTCAGCTTCCCGCTGTCCATCGTCCTGGCCCTGTTCATCAATGAGCTGAAGGGAAAAAGGTTCAAGAAAACGGTGCAGACCGTCTCCTACCTGCCCCACTTCCTCTCCGCCGTCATCGTCTGCGGCATGATCAGGACCCTCACCTCCGTGGACGGCGGCCTGATAAACGTAATCGTAAAGGCCTTCGGCGGGGAGCCCATCCCCTTTCTGGGACAGCCGGAATGGTTCCGCACCATCTACACGGTATCCGAGGTATGGCAGACCATAGGATGGGAAAGCATCGTGTTCATCGCCGCCATGACAGGCATCGACAGGGAACTTTATGAGGCCGCCATGGTGGACGGAGCCGGAATCCTGCGGAGGATGTGGAGCATCACCCTTCCCGGCATCATGCCGGTGGTGACCATCATGCTGATTTTAAAGGTGGGCAACATCCTGAACATGGGATATGAGAAGGTGCTTCTTCTTTACTCGCCCCAGACCTACTCCACAGCGGATATCATCAGCACCTATGTATACAGGGAAGGCGTACTCAACCAAAACTATTCCTTCGCCTCGGCAGTCAACCTGTTCATCTCCATCATCTCACTGATCCTGGTTATGGGGACGAACCACATCACGAAAAAAATGGGACAGGAGGGTATCTGGTAATGAAAAAAAGACTATCGGGAGAAAAAGTATTCCAGGCAGTGGATGTCGTCATTATGTGCATTTTCATGATTCTGATCCTGATCCCCATCTTTACGGTGGTGATGACCTCCTTTATCAGCGAGGCCGAGATTGCCAGAAGGGGAAGCTTCATTATCATTCCTGAAAAATTTGATTTTACCGCCTATGAAATGCTCATCGCCAGCGGGAAGAATATCGTCCGGGCTTACAAAAATACCCTGTTCCGGGTACTGGTGGGAACTGCTTTAAGCCTGGCGGTGACCATCGGCCTGGGATACGGGCTCTCCAGGACACAGCTGAAGGGCAGGACCGCCATAACGGGTTTCGTATTCTTCACCATGCTGTTTTCCGGTGGAATGATTCCCACCTTCATCGTGGTAAAGGGTGTGGGGTTGATGGATTCCCGCTGGTCCATGGTGCTTCCCTGTCTGGTGAATACGTGGAATCTGCTGATTATGCGCAACTTTTTCTACGCGATTCCGAAGAGTCTGGAGGAGGCGGCAGTCATCGACGGGGCCAACGACGTACAGATTCTGGCAAAGGTGGTTCTGCCCCTGTCCAAGGCCTCCATCGCCACAATCGGGCTGTTCTATGCGGTGAGCCACTGGAACTCCTGGTTTGACGCCATGCTGTATATCAACAAGACCGCCCTGCTGCCCATGCAGAATATTCTGCGCAACATCATCACCTCCGTGTCCAGTATCGGAGACCTGGGGGCGGATGCCTACAACTCCCTGGATGTGCTGCCGCCCTCCCAGTCTGTGCGCGCGGCCACCATTGTGGTCACCACCCTTCCCATTCTGGTGGTATACCCCTTTATCCAGAAGTATTTCGTGAAGGGCGTGATGGTGGGGTCGGTGAAGGGATAAGATTAGGAGGTAGTCGTATGAAACGTTCAGAAATCAACCGGATTATCAGAAACGCAATGCAGTTCACCCAGAGCCGCTCCCTGGCGCTCCCGCCCTTTGCATACTGGGACGCGGATGAGTGGCGCAGGGTCGGCGAAGACAGCCGGGAACTTGTGGACAATATGCTGGGATGGGACGTGACGGATTTCGGCAGCGGGAATTTTGAGAAAACCGGCCTGACCGTCTTCACCTTCCGCAACGGGAATTTTTACCGCAAGGACAGATATCCCAAGCCCTATGCGGAAAAACTTCTTCTGGTGGGCGACGGGCAGATCCTGCCCTATCATTACCACTGGAGCAAGATGGAGGATATCATCAACCGGGGCGGCGGAGACCTGGCCCTGACGCTTTACAACTGCACGGATGCGGATTTCGCGGACGCGGAGGGCGGAAGGAGCGGAAAGCCGGGGGAATTCGCGGATACTCCGGTGGAAGTAACAGTGGACGGCTGCCGCATGACGGTTTCGGCAGGAGGGCAGGTTATTTTAAGGCCGGGGCAGAGCATTACCCTGATGCCGGGCCAGTACCACATGTGGCAGGGCATCCCCGGCACCGGCTCTGTCATGCTGTTCGAGGTATCCGCCTGCAACGACGATAATGTGGACAACCGCTTTTACAGGGCAGGGAAACGGATTCCGGAAATCGAGGAGGACGAAGCGCCGGAGCACCTGATTTTTAAGGATTATACGAAATATAGTTCCCTTTGATGCCCTGCCTTCCAGCCTCTGCAGCTGCCCGCTCTCCTTGAACCCACTATCCCATATTCTTTACCGGCTCACGAGCAGGCAGCTGTAAATCCTTCATCCATTGTCAGCAAAATACACTCCCAAATGCCATATTCACATAAATATCACATAGTTTTCCCCATAATACGGAATCAGAGAATCATGTGTAAGAAATTTCATCTTTTCACATTTTGCCTGTGCCAGTAAAATCCTGTCTCCTCACATAGCCGGTTAAACGCTTCTTCTGATATGGGCATTTGTTCCGGCTTAATATAGTGCTTAATAGCCACTTCCCACAGTGAAGCAATACTGTATTATATCCGGTTGTTTTCAGACTCGATCATCTGTTTTGCCTGTTCCGACAGCTTTCCACTGTCAGCAATAGCCCACAGTGCAATATGAGTATCCAGCAATATCTTCATACTTCTTTTGTATCAAACATATGTTCTGCCTGTTCTTTTAAATCAGAATCCATTTTTATCTGTAAAGTTGCCTCTTTTGCCATAATATCCCTTCTTTTTTATTCCTTGCCTTCACAAGTATAACGGCATCTTAGCATAACCAAATAGACATTGCAAGCTTTCAGGCTTCCCAAATACCGCAAAACGAGTTATACTGTACACAGTAACCCCCATGCACACAAACCCGCAAGGCGTGCCGCCTTTGAGAAGCGGATTTGGCGCACAGCCATACTTCCAAAAAACAAATACAGGAGGCCCCCATGGAAAAAAAAAACTTCTCGAACTGGTATCCCAAATGACCCTGGAAGAAAAGGCCCTGCAGATGACCCAACTGATGCCCGACATGCTCTACCACCTGGCGCCCGCCAATCTCACCGGCCCTCTGCGTCAGTGGCATTTCACCGATGAACAGCTCCGGTGCGCAGGCTCCGTCCTGGGCAGGTCCGGCGCGGCCTATCTGAAAAAGCTCCAGGCCGATTACCTGAAAGACGCCCGCCTTCCCATCCCCCTGCTCTTTATGGCGGATGTGATCCACGGGTATGAAACCATCCTGCCCATCCCCCTGGCCCAGGGCTGCAGCTTCGACCCGGAACTGGTGGCGGAAAACGCCGCCGCAGTGGCAGAGGAGGCTTCCGCCGCCGGACTGCATGTGACCTTCTCCCCCATGGCAGACCTGGTCCGCGACCCCCGCTGGGGACGGGTGATGGAGTCTAGCGGGGAGGATCCTTACCTCAACGGGCAGATGGCCGCCGCCACCGTCCGGGGCTACCAGGGGGACGATCCCGGGAAAAAGGGAAAAATCGCAGCCTGCATAAAACATTTCGCCGCCTACGGACAGCCCGAGGGCGGCCGTGACTACAATACAGTGGACATGTCCCGGGGAATGCTGCGGGATTTCTACCTTCCCGCCTACCGGGAAGCCGTCCGGGCAGGCGCCGCCATGGTGATGACCTCCTTCAACACGGTGGAGCGGGTTCCATCCACCTGCAATAAACTGCTGCTTGACCGGATTCTGCGGAAGGAATGGGATTTCAAGGGGGTGGTGATCTCCGACTATACCGCCGTAGAGGAGCTGATGAACCATTCCGTGGCTGCCGACACCCTGGAAGCCGGGGAAAAAAGCCTCCATGCGGGGATGGACATTGAGATGATGTCCGGCGTATATGCGGCATCCCTTCAGGAGCTTCTGGAACAGGGCCGCATCACCGAAGAAGAAATTGACACATGTGTCATACGTATCCTGGAGCTGAAAAACCGTCTGGGACTGTTCGAAAATCCCTGCAAGGACGCGGACGAAGCCCTGGAAGGGCAGCTCTGCGGATGCAGGGAGCACCTGGAACTGGCCAGGAAACTGGCGAGAGAAGGCATGGTGCTGCTGAAGAATGAGGATGTGCTTCCCCTTTCCGCCGATGGCCCTGTGGGCCTGGCCGGTCCCTTCGCCGATACGGGAGGGCTCTTCGGCGAGTGGAGCTACATGGGCAATCGTGAGAAAACCAGGACGCTGCGGGAAGCCCTGGAGGAAGAATACGGGACGGGACTGGTGACGGCCATGACGGAGCCCTTCCGCAGGGACGATATGCCCTCCACGGCAGAAGAACCTTCCCCGGAAGAAGCGCCGGATCCCGGCAAAAACGTACACACCGAACAGAAATCCCCCTCCCCAGACGCCCCCTTCCGCCGCAGGCCCGATGTGCCGGATGCCGTGGAAGAAGCTCTGGAGCGGTTCCGCCACTGCAGGGTGTGCATCGTCACCGCAGGCGAACCCGAATGGGAAACCGGGGAGGCCGCCAGTAAGACAGACCTGCGCCTTGGCCCCAACCAGGAAAAGCTCATCCGCGCCCTCCATGATGCCGGGAAAAAGGTAGTACTGCTTCTCTTCTCCGGCAGGCCCCTGGACATCGCCCCCATCCTGGATGCCGCCGATGCCGTGCTGCAGGTCTGGTTCCCCGGAAGTGCCGGAGCGGATGCCGTCACCGACATCCTCACCGGGAAATACAACCCCTCCGGGCATCTCAGCATGAGTTTTCCCAGGAATGTGGGACAGATTCCGGTATACTACAACTGCTACAACACCGGACGCCCCGCCCTGGACCCGCAGAGCCACTTCAGTTCCCGCTACCTGGACTGCCCCAACAGCCCGCTGTTTCCCTTCGGCTACGGCTTAAGCTACACCACCTTCTCCTGCCATGGCCTGAAAATAGCGCAGGATGCCTCCACGGCTTCCGCCCTGGTGAAAAATACAGGCAGCCGCAGGGGCGAAACCGTAGTACAGCTCTACATCAGGGATGTGTCCGCCAGCGTGGTACGCCCGCTGAAGGAGCTGAAAGGATTCCGGCGGATCGCCCTGGAAGCAGGGGAAGAGACAGAAGTGACATTCCGGATTACGGCGGATATGCTCTCCTTTTATAATGAAGAGGAGCAGTGGGGCTGGGAACCGGGAGAATTCGACATTATGATCGGGTTGGATTCGCAGCAGACGGAAGGACAGCGGGTGTCCATCTCCGTAATATCATAACCCTTCCTGCAAGCCTCCATCATTTGGTCATTAAATGATGGAGGTATTTTAGTTAAATCCATTCATCCATCGCTCAGCGTGGCGCTCTCCTTATACGCCTTCCATATCCCGTTTCCCAGGAACTGCCCCCTGCGCTCCTTCTCATAGCGGGGCGCCTCCAATTCCGCCAGTCCGGACAGGCTTCCGTCCAGATACTGCCCCAACCGGTACCGTGCCGTCTCCAGCCGCGCAATCAGCCCTCCATAACGAAGATCCAGCCTCGACCAGCCAAAGGGTGAGCAGCCCCTCATCCGCCTTCCCCACATCCGCCTCCAGCAGCCGCGCCGTTTTGCCATAAAATTCGTCAAGTCCAAGTCCGCACAGTTCTGCGTCATAGACCCCTCCAGGGGATCCTGCTTATAGTCCTGCCTGGAATGTTTTTGCCGCCCTCATTCCTCCTGTGTACCCATATGACTTCCCACGAAAAAAGGAGCAGCCGCTCTCGCAGCCACCCCGTTTTTTCAGGATTCGCTATTTATATCTGTCTCCGAATCTCCTCCGCATACCGCCGCATATGCCCGCCGCCGTTCATATAAACCTCACGCTTCGTCCCCGCAGCCGACACCAGTCCGGCTCTCCCAACCCGGCCCGCAAATTTTTCCTGCGCTTCCGCATAACCCTCACGCGCCTCTTCCCTGCGCCCGGTACTCATTGGGCGACATCCCTACGCTCTTCCGGAAGGCCGAAGAAAAATACTGGGAAGTATGAAACCCCGCCTTCCGGGAGATCACCTGCACCGTATCGTCGGTCTGCTCCAACAGCTGCCGGGCTCTGGCGATACGGCAGGCCGTGATATATTCCGTGAGATTTTCCCCGGTGATACGCTTGAACAGGCGGGACACATGGGACTCATTGTAATTCACATAATTGGCGATGACCGTCAGGCTCAGATCATCTTCCAGATGCCCCTGGACAAACTTCTGTATGGCGGCAATCATCTGCCTGGCCTTGTCGCTGCTGCACTCCCCCGCGATGGAGAACAGCGTCTCCCCAAGGCGCTTCAAATAGGCGAATGCCTGCTCCCAGTCCGCAAAATCATTGATATAATACAGAGGATACAACGCCATCTCCATGGAAAGCCGCTGCTCCAGACCGTAATGTTCTATATAATCCAGATAAATCACCGCAATGGAAAAATACAGCTTCACCGCCCCCGTATGGTGCCTGCTTTTCACGGAAGTGCAGTACTGCCTGCAGTAGAGCAGCTCTGTGAGGAACACGTCCCGGCTGCCCTGATACAACGCCTGCTTCATGGCCGCAAGCCTCCTGGGCAGCGCTGCGGAGGCCTGCAGGGACGACGGCTCCTGCCGGTCTGCCTCCTCTTCCTTTCCCGCCACCCTGGCCGCCGAGGCAGAAGACGACGCCAACATGCTTTCCCGGTAATAGGAATCGTAGAGAAACTGATACACACCCGGCAGCTGCTCCCATGCTGCCTTCTCCCGGTACAGGCACAGGGAAACCGCCTGGCGTCCGGACTCCGCGCAGACATCCAGAAACGCGTCCATGGTATCCTTCAGGCACTCAAACCAGGAAGGCTGCTGTCCCCCTGCCTCTTCTTTCTTCTCCGCCTCCTCTTTCGCTCCTATCTCTTCTTTCTCCTGAAAAATCCACAGCAGCATCCCCTTCTGGGTCTCCACATAGGAGAAACAGAACAGATTCCCCAACAGCCGCTCCATCCTGTCCAGCCAAAACACAGGACTGGCCCCGGCAGAGCCGGGCTTCTTCACATGCATCAGCATCAACCACACATCCCTCTCCAGGGAAAAGTGAATCTCCAGGGCGGCCTCCCTGGCAAAGGCTGCCGGGTCCCCGGACAGGTTCCCGCGGAGCGCTTCCCGGAGCAGCTGTTGTTCCTGCAGGAGGACGAGCTGCTTCTCCTTCTGCTGAATGTCCGTGAGATAAGCCCTCTCCCGGCGCTTCTGCAGAATGGCTTCACAGCAGGAATAAACTACGCTGCGTATCTTCGTATCCGGCTCCGCCTTCAGCAGGTATATGGCCCCCGGATACTGGTTTGCCTCATAGATGTAGTCAAACACCTCATAAGCGGTGAGGAAGATGATCTGGCCGTCCGGCCACTGCCTGTGCAGCCGGTCCGCTATCATCAGGCCGTTTACCTTCGGCATGTTGATGTCCAGAAACGCCAAGTCGATGCGGGAGGAAGCAACCAACGCCAGAGCCTCCGGCCCAGAGCAGGTGCTGATGATATTCAGTTCAAACTCTTCCATCTGCGACAGCAGGTTCGCCAGATGGCTGATTACATGGTATTCATCATCCGCCAGTAAGATTTTAATCATAGCATTCGGTTCCCTTTGCTGTTTATTTCACTGTTTCTATCTTATTCCGATGCCCGGTTCCCATATCCGGGACGGCTTTCATCCAGGTATTACGCTGATACGGCACTTTTCCATTTATCAGCCTTTATTCCCGGGAGAATATGATTCGATAATACATTTATGCTGTTTCGTTTTTCTATTATAATTAATGCCACCAGAAGTATATCTTCCGCATAATCCTTTAAGACACCCGCATAACATTTATCCTAAATCTGTCTGATTGCCCCACACGCAGAACAAAAGCGCCTTGGACGGCTGACACAAATGAATTTATCTTCCGTGCCTGAAGCATGATTCGTAAAATCAAGCAATTCCGTTTTATCCACATAGATACTGGAACGAACCGATGACGCAAAACCGGCGTTCACGGGATTTAAAAAAATCCCATTTTTGCTCCTTTCCCTGCCTCTCCTGAACTGAAACCCAACAGCGGCCTCCCCCTGCCATGACCTGACTGCGGCAAGTGCAATAATATACGTTTCTGAGGAAAAGTATAGCAGAAAACACGGGAATGCTCAACCTGAATTCAGCCTTCAACCTAAATTTCTATTGCCGTATTAACCAAATTATGCCAGAGTTAAGGAGAAGTACAAAGCATTTCTGATCAACCACTATAAACAGCTTTTATCATCGGCTCCTACAGAAAGGTATTTTATATATGATTAAAAGGCTGCCTGTCGCTTACAGCGGCAGGCTTATCCTGATACACAGTCCACCCAGGGAACTCCGGCCAGCCTTCAGGCATCCGCCGTCCATCCTGTCTTCCTCCTGTACGGGCAGTGTCCCTTCTTCTTTTACTGCACCTTCTCCCCAAACCTTCCTTATCTCATTCTGCATACTGCGGCTGTCCCTCTGCTCTACCCCGGCTCCTTCCTGCCCTCCCTCTCCGGCACGGCCTGCTTCCGCCGCTTCCAGTCCATGCTCTCCCGCCCGGCCTGCTTTTGCTGCTTGACCACGCTCTTCGGCACCCGCCGTCCCGCGCCCTTCCGCCAAATCCGCGTCACCCCCACCGGAGCCTTTTCCTGCCCGCTCCCCGTAATAAACGCTAAGCCGTCTCTGAATATTCAGCATGCCGGACATCTCCTGTAACAGGCCCCCACGGGCGGCATCGCGCAGATTGCCCTGTATCTTCTGGAGCAGCTCCTCCGTAAGCTCCTCCCCGTTATCCTCAATGGCAATCACCAGACAGCCCTCCTCCCGGGAAACTGTCACCCGCAGCATCCCGTCCTCCACCTTGTCCCGCAGCCCATAGTTGAAGGCATTCTCCAAGATAGGCTGAATAATCAGCTTTGGCACCAGGATATCGCCGTATTCCTCCGGCAGCGGATCTGTCTCTATGAGAATCCTGTCCCCAAACCGCAGCTGCTGAATCTCACAGTACAGCATGGCATGATGATACTCCCAGCCCAGAGGCATATAATCCTGGCTGTTCCTGGTGATATACTGAAAATACAGTCCCAGGGTATCCGCCATCTGCCCCGCCTCCTCATACAGCTCGTCATGAATCATCCGCCGCAGCAGGAAAAAAGCATTATAGAGAAAATGAGGATTGATCTGGGCCTGCAGCTGCTTCAGTTCCGCTCTGCTCAGCAAGAGCTGCTGCTGATAATTCTTCTCGATCAGGGTACCCAGCTCCTCCGCCATGTGGTTGAATTCCTGATACACATACATAAAATCAGACCCCTGCCTGCCGGTGATGCGCACGCTGTAGTCCTGGCGGCCAATCCGCTGAAAGGCATCCACCAGCATCCGGAGCGGCCTGTGGATGATGGCATAACTCCCAAGCAGAAACAGGCTGCAGGCTGCAAACACGATAAGTCCGAAATAAAAGTACAGATACTGATAGGCTCTGGCATCCCGGAAAAGCTCCTCCTCCGAAAAGAAAAAATATAGCCTCCCATCCCCCAGAGTAAACGGCGCGGAAAATCCCTCATATTCTTCATCCCCCACCAGAATTCGGGCGCCGTTTTCCGACACTATTGTCACTTTATGTCCCGCAATCTCTTCCCCATTATCCCGTTCCGTCTTCACGTCCCCTGTCTCTGCGTTCTTCTCCGTTTCTCCACGCGCCCGCCTCTCCGGTTCCCCACCCGGCATTCCATCTGCCTCTTCCTGCGGCTCTGCCAGATTCGTCAGCTGCCAGGAATGGTCAAAGGCATCCAACAGATAATAACTGTCATACTCCGGAAAAATATTCTCCAGAATCTCCTCCAGGGCTTCCTGCGACAAATCCACCCGGATCAGGAAATCCGCCCCAAAGGAAGGCTTAACGATTTCCGTCAGTTTCCCGTCATGAACCGCCAGATAATCTGCCGAATTGTGGGTGCCCGACAGCCCCCTGTACTCCTCCATGGCAAACTCAAAGAAACTGGCCTTGCCGCTCTCCTTACTGTTATAAGCCTGGAGCCGGTTGGGATAATAGATCACAAAATTTTCAATATAAGGACTGGCATTCCGGATACTGGTCTGCTGCTCCTGCATCTGCAGCACATTCTTGGCCGCCTCATAGGGCGACATGGCATAAACCGGATTGGCCAGGCGCTTCAGGTTCCCCTGCCCCGCCACCTCCGCCGCCGTATGGTACAGCTGCTCCAGGATATCCTCCAGATTCCCCGCCGTCATATCCACCTTCTCCTGAATCAGTGAAAAAGTACGATTGCTCACCGCCATGCTGATCTGACGAATCAAAAACAGCCCCAACAGGAAAATCGGAAGGGTAACCCCCAGAAACAACAGAATCATCTTTTTAAAAGTAATATTTTTCCGCATCAGCCTGTCCCTCCCTGCTTCCGTCCCTGTTTTAGAAATTGCTGAAAATACTGATACAGGCTGTTCCTGCAATCTACAGGCACTTCCCTGTTAATTATAGTACAAAATCTTGCGCCCATAAAGATATTTTGCGCGGGCCGGGCACAATAGTCATGAGATTATACAAAACGCAAGAAAAACGATGGAACAGCCCCCGCCGATTCCCTATAATGAGATCATACAAAGGAATTGTTCCAAAGACAACCATTACGCTCTACCTCACAGACAGAAGGGAGATACCTACATGAAAAAGAAAAAAGTCCTGTCCCTGTTAATGACAGCAATCCTGACCATGTCCCTGGCCGCCTGCGGCGGGACAGACCCCGACAGCGGCAGCTCCGGGAATTCCGGCTCCGGTTCCCAGACGGAGCAGTCCGGCGCAGACGATGCGGGCAGTTCCGGACAGTCCGACGCCGACTCGTCCCAGGGCGGGCAGTCCGACACAGATGATGCGGGCAGTTCTGGACAGTCCGACGCAGGCTCATCCCAAACGGCAGAAGGCCCCCTGGCCCCCTATAACGAAACCGTCACCCTGGAAGTGGCCCTGATGATCAATGCCGACTTAAACTATCAGGAGGGCGACGACATCACCAACAATCCCTGGATCCGGGGCTATAAGGAAAAACTGAATATCGAGGTGGTCCCCGCCTTCACCGCAGAGTGGGACGACTATTTTACGAATATCAACCTGGCCATCGCCGACAAAACCCTGCCGGATGTGTGCATGGTTCAGACCACCCAGCTTCAGCAGCTCATCGAGGCCGACATGCTCTATGATCTGTCGGAGGTATACGAAACCTACGCCAGCGACATCATCAAGGGCTACATGGCCATAGAGCCGGAAAGCTTTGACTCCGGCAAAAAGGACGGAAAACTGTACGGAATTGCACAGTTGGGCGTAGGCCCCATTGCCCAGATCAACCCCGTGTGGATCCGGAAAGACTGGAAGGACGCCCTGAACCTGGAAGACCCCAAGACAATGGATGACCTGATCGCCATCGAAAAGGCCTTTCAGCAGGAATACGGCAGCACAGGCATTGCCGCCGACCAGAGCCTGACAACCCTGAAAATCCTGGCTCCGGCCTGGGGCGCCTATCCCGACATCTGGATTCAGGAACCCGGCGGACAGATCGGCTACGGCTCCATTCAGCCGGAAATGAAGACAGCACTGGGCGAATGGGCCAAATGGTACCAGGAGGGCATCATCAGCAACCAGTTCGCAACGGCTAACACCGAGAAACTCAACCAAGACGCCGTCAACGGCAAGCTGGGCATCTATCCTTTCAAGAACTGGCTTGGATGGACCGCCGGAACCGACATGATCACTAACATCGGCCCGGAAGCCTACCTGGAAGCCTACGCCGTTCCCCCGGCAGCCGGTGAAAAGGTGCTTTATCCGCTGAACTGCGACAATTACACCTACACCGTGGTGAGCAAAAACTGCAAGAATCCCGAAGCGGCCTTAAAGTGCATCAATTTCTTCGCCTACATGGAAAACGAAGCCGCAAACGACGGCATCAGCCAGGAAGAAATCCTCTCCTACTTTGACGTGGAACATGCCGCCCAGATCATGCGGGTACAGGATCCCGATCTGGACCGCTCCACCTACCAGGCCACCGCAAAGGCCATCGCCGCACAGGACGAAAGTCTCCTGGAGACCAGAAAACAACAGCAGGCCTATGCCGACATCGTGAATTTCACCAATGACGGCAGCCCCACCGCCGTAGGCGGCTACATGCTCTGGGGACCCGACAAGAGCGCCTACAGCGTGGCCGACCCCATCATCACCGCAGGAGACACCATCAAAAACAAAGTCTGGGCAGTTACGCCGGACGTGATCAACCGGGCGGGTACCACCCTGGACGATATCCTCACCGAAGGCTTTACCAAGATCATCATGGGCGAAGAGCCTCTGGACTACTTCGATACCCTGGTGGAAGACTGGAGAACGGCGGGCGGCGACGAAGCCACCCAGGCAGTAAATGACATGTACGGCAATCAGTAAGGAGCGGCCTATGAAGAAACGATTGAAAAGAGAATGGCAGATGCACCTGATGCTTCTGCCGGGGATCCTCCTGGTATTTGTATTCTCTTACATCCCCTTATACGGGCTGGTAATCGCGTTTCAGGACTACAATCCGGGGAGAGGTTTTTCCTCTCCCTGGGTTGGCCTTTCCCATTTCCGCTATCTGTTTTCCCAGCCCAATTTCGTGCGCACCATCTGGAACAGCCTGTACATTGCCATCTTCAAAATACTGGGCGGGCTCCTGACCTCCGTTATCTTTGCTCTGCTGCTGAACGAGATAGGGCACCGGTTCCTGAAGCGGCTCTTCCAGACTTTGATCTACATCCCCAATTTCCTCTCCTGGGTCATCCTGGCAGGCGTCATGACAGACCTTCTCGCCGGGGACGGCCTGGTGAACAGACTGCTTAACTCCATGAACCTGGGCACGGTAAATTTCCTGGGAAGCCCCTCCGTATTTCCCTGGACCATGATACTCTCCGAAATCTGGAAAAGCTTCGGATTCGGCACAGTGGTCTACCTGGCGGCGCTGACCAGTATCGATCCCGAGCTGTACGAGGCCGCCAGAATCGACGGAGCCGGAAGGATGAGCCAGACACGCTATGTGACGCTGCCCATGCTTGCCCCCACCGTAATCCTGATGCTGGTTCTGTCCCTTGGGAATGTGATGAACGCAGGCTTCGACCAGATTTTCAACCTTTACGCCCCTGTTGTGTACCGCACCGGGGACATTATCGACACCTATGTGTACCGTCTGGGCATCACCCAGGCCCAGTACTCCGTGGGCACCGCCGTAGGACTGTTTAAATCCGTCATCTCGCTGATACTGGTGGCGGCATCCTATGTGATAGCGGACAAAGCGGCAAACTACCGCGTCTTTTAGAAAGGGGGACGATTTATGAATACAGCGTATAAAGCAGAAAAAAATGCTTTGGGAAAAAAACTCCCCTGGAAACCGATCGCCCACAAAATCCCCGAAGAAGCAGTCCCTGCGAAAAAAGTATCCTTCCGGAAAGCCAGTCCCTCCAGAAAGGCATTTCTGATTTTTAACTATGTGCTGATGACAGTGGTATGTTTAAGCTGCGTCCTCCCCTTCGTGCACCTGCTTGCGGTATCCCTCAGCAGCAGAAGCGCAGTGGCAGCCGGGAAGGTAGCTTTCCTGCCGGTAGAACTCACCACCTCTTCCTATGAATATGCCCTTGTGAAAGGCGACTTCCTCCGCTCCCTGGGCAACTCCCTGGCAAGAACCTTCCTGGGCACCCTGCTGAACCTGGTTCTGATGATTCTCACGGCCTACCCCCTGTCCAAGGGCAAGGACAAGCTGATGGGCCGAAATCTCTACATGTCCTTCTTTGTACTAACCATGCTCTTCAACGGCGGAATGATCCCCACCTATCTGGTAGTGTCCAGGGCAGGACTGAAAAATACCATCTGGTCCCTGATTCTGCCCGGGGCGCTGCCGGTGTACAATATGATCATCCTGATGAACTTTATCCGGGGACTTCCGGAGGAACTGCAGGAAGCCGCACGGATAGACGGCGCAACGGAATTTCAGCTGCTCTACAAGGTGGTGCTGCCCCTGCTGAAACCCTCCCTGGCGACCGTGGGCCTGTTCTGCATCGTAAACCACTGGAACGACTGGTTCAGCGGCATCATCTACATGACCAGCCGGGAAAAATACCCCCTGGCCACTTACCTGCAGACCCTCCTGCGCAGCTTCGAATCCCTGATGCGGCAGGCGGGAAGCAATTACAGCCTGCTGGTGTCCCAGATTAATGTCCAGACCGGCCGCGCGGCACAGCTGTTTCTGGCAGCGCTTCCGGTGATGCTGATCTATCCCTTCCTGCAGAAATATTTTACATCGGGGCTGACACTTGGTAGTGTGAAAGGATGACGGGGTTCAGCCCCCGACTGCCTCGTGCATCTCCCAGTCCGGCCGCGCGCTATCCATTAAAGACTATATGTTTAACTATATACAACAGGAAAGCAGGTCAACAGCTTTGAAAAACTTACAATCTTCAGACAACATCCAGTCCAACTTTATAAACTCAGACCGGGATCTCATGCACACAGTGCGGATGCGCTCCTCCCGTCCTATGGGAATCACCGGACAACTGGCGGAAAATATCACCAAAAACTGGCTCATGGGCCTGCGGGAAACCAATCCGGGCATCCTGGACATGTTCCATGAACGGGACATGCTGCCCTACCGGGAGATGCTGCCCTGGCTGGGGGAATTCCCCGGGAAATACATCACGGGAGCCTACTATATCTACCGCCTCACCCTGAACCGCGCCCTGTACGACTACATTATCACCTTCATTGAAGAGCTGATGGAATGCCAGGCAGAGGACGGATACCTGGGCGTATTCAGCAGGGAATGCCGCCTCACCGGCTCTTTCTCCCAGAAGCCGGACGAGGTGGAGGGCACCTGGGATGCCTGGAACCATTACCACATCATGTACGGACTGCTGCTGTGGTATGAGGAAACGGGAAATGCCCGTTACCTGGAATGCGTGGAGAAAGCCGCCGATCTGTTTTTGGAGAAATTTTACAATCCTTCTTCCGGCCGCAGAAGCCTGTTGGAGCTGAAGTCCTCTGAGACCAACCTGGCCCCCATCCATGCCTTCGCCCTGCTCTACCGCCTCACCGGAAAGCAGCGCTATCTTGCCTTTGCGTCGGAAATTGAAAAAGACCTGGCGGATGAACATGCCGGAAATTATATCAACTGCGCCCTGAACGGAATCGAATATTACCAGTGTCCCAAGCCCCGCTGGGAAAGCCTGCACATCATCCTGGGCCTGGCGGAATTGTACCGGACTGCGGGATACCTGCCCCGGGCGAAGCAGGAGCAGTCTGCCGATACTGCCTGTATGCCCCTGAATCCATCCTCTAAGACAGTACACATGACGCAAAGCCAACATGCCGAAACCGTCTGCATGACACAAAACCAGCTCCCCGGGGCGCATTATCTACAGACCGTAAAGCAGATTTATCACTCCATCCGGAAAACAGACGTCCACAACACAGGCGCCTTCTCAACCGACGAGCAGGCCATCGGCACGCCCTTCAAAAACGGCAATATCGAAACCTGCTGCGTCATCGCTTACAACGCTCTGGCCGTGGAGCTTTTCAGGCTTACCGGGGATGTGGACATCCTGGACTTTCTGGAACTGTCCCATTACAACGCCTGCATGGGAGCCTGGTCCCCCACGGGGCGCTGGTCCACCTACCACACCCCCATGGCGGGAGAACGGCATGCCAATTTCCACGACATCTCCTTCCAGAGCCGGTCCGGTTCCCCGGAACTGAACTGCTGCTCCGTGAACGCCCCAAGAGCCGTGGGCATGCTCAACGAATGGGCTTTCACCAGAACGGAAACGGCGCTTTGCATCAATGCCTATGAGGACGGGGAATTTGTGACGGAGGACAATGTCCGAATCCGGATCAGTGGGGGATATCCCGCGAAGAAAAATGTAGAAATACTCATAAAAAATTATGCCGGAGAGCTGGCCCTGCGGATACCGGGGTGGTCTGCCATCACCTCGATTGCATCGGAAACTCTGCAGGATGACAGCTCCCCGCATGCGACTGCTCATTCACAGGATGGCAAAACCATGTATGCAGCCACCCATTCACTAAATGGGGAAATTATGCCTGCAGCCGGTTCCTACTGCCGCCTGCACTGCCAGGGCAGCATCCTACTCCGTCTGCACCTGGACTTCACCACCCGCTATCTGGCGGGAAAAGAAGAATATGACGGGTGTGTCAGTATTTACCGCGGCCCCATCCTCTTCGGAACCGATATCCGCCTGGCAGGCGGACACGACCTGTCGAAGCTTCCCATGCTGAGCCGCAAAGAGATAGAAAACACCCCCTCCATATCGGAGCAGAACCATGGGAGAATCCTCATTCCTCTTTCCTGCGGCGTCACACTGGGTGATTTCTGCCATCTGGGCCAGAGCGGCTGCCGGTATACTACCTGGGTGCAGATGGAATGTTAATGTCCTGCAAAAAGTACCTGGTAAATCAGGCTTTCCGGTGTGAAAGCCCTATCTGCCTCAAACCCAGGTAGGCTTCTGGTCTTTATGTGTAAAATTCTGCAGCCGCGCTTCCAGCTCGGACTGCCTTCTCTCGTAATACTCTTTCTGTTTCTCCGAGATGCTGCCATTCTGCTCAAATTCCGTGAGAAGCGCCCCGAATTCCTTCAGGTTCAGCTGTGCGGCATCCTTATAATTATTCTCAAAGTTCATCTGTATCCGTTCCAGCTTCTCGTCCAGCTGCCTGGCAGCATTGGCCCTTTTCCGAAAAAACAGCATGGTTTATCTCCTTAAAACATCCCGGGACTATCTCATCTGCCCCCGCAGCACTTCCTTCGCCTTCTCCAACTGGTTATCCGGATGATCCTCGCTGCCGTAGTAGGCTTCGCCGTCAAATTCACATACCACATCAGGCTCAATGCCGATACCGTGTATGTTGTTTCCCTTTGGCGTATAGTAGGCGCTGATGGTGATCTTCACCGCCGAACCGTCACGGAAAGGAATGATCTGCTGTACGATACCCTTCCCGAAGGTAGTGGTTCCCACCAGGGTGCCGATGCCATAATCCTTGATGGCGCCTGCCATGATCTCCGATGCGCTTGCCGAATTCATATCGATCAGAACCACCAGAGGCACTTCCAGTTCCCGGCCGCCGTCGCAGGTGTATTCAGATCTTTTTCCGTTTTTGTCCTCCGTGTATACAATCATTCCTTCAGGAAGAAGCATCCTGGCCATTTCCACCACCGCATTAAGGCTTCCGCCCGGATTTGCCCGCAGATCCAGAATCAATCCTTCCATTCCGTCTGCCCTTGCATCGCCCAGGGCCTTTTCAAACTGGGTGATGGAGATTTCGTCAAATTCCGTCAGCTGGATGTAGGCCATTCCGTCCTCCATCTTTTTATACTGCACAGTAGGCGTCTCCACCTTCCGGCGGCTGACAGTGACTTCCAGGTAATCCGACTCCCCTTCCCTGATAATGGTGAGAAGCACTTCCGTCCCTTCCTCTCCCTTGATCAGGGAGACCACTTCCGTAAGAGACATTCCATAAGTAGAAACTCCGTCCACCTCATAGATCAGGTCATTTGCCCGCAGATCCGCCTCCTCCGAAGGCGCTCCTGCTATAATTCCGCTGATCTTGGGGAGGGTGGTCGCCTCGTCCAGGCCGATATATGCCCCGATTCCGAAATAAACGCCCTCTGTCTGCTCCATCAGGGCATTCAGCTCTTCCGCGGTATAATACTCGGAATAGGGATCCCCCAGGGATGCCAGCATCCCCCTGTAAATACCGTCCCGGATATCCTGGTCCTCCACATCCCAAAGGTAAAAATACTGGTCAATGGTCTCCTCCAGCATCTGCATTTTGCCCAGGGTATCAGAATTCAGGGCCGAATCTTCATTCAGTTCAAACCCTGCCTCCGCCTCCCTCTTGGAGGATTCCACTATGTTCTGGATATAGATTCCCAGATAGCAGATTGCAACCACAAGCAGCGCCCCTGCGATTCCCGTGATAAGCCCCCCGAAAAACAGCCCCTTTCCGCTTCCCCGCTCCGCCTTCGGAGCCCGGGCCGGCGGGATGGGAGTCCATTCGGGCACAGGCTGCCGTACATATTCCCCGGACTGACCATTTCGGCCTCCCGTCCCTGACTGCCGCGCATACTCTCCGGACTGACCATTCCGGCCCTCTCCGGTCCGGCTGTTCCCTTCCGGCCCTGAACCCGAAAGATTGTCAAAATACGCCTTATTTTCATCCATAATGCTTTCTCCTCCTACCATAGTCCTGCCTTGTATATCCCCTCAGCCCACTGCCTGTCCTCTGAGCAGCATAACCGGCGGAGCCTGCCCGCCTACTGGCTTAAATACCCCCATGGAGACACATAGGAGCCGTTCAGCCTTACACTGAAATGAAGATGGTTCCCTGTAGAGCGCCCTGTGCTTCCCACAGCCGCTATGGTCGTTCCCTTTCCCACAGTATCCCCGCTCTTCACATACAATGCCGACGCATGCATGTAAATCGTGTACAGTCCGTCTCCATGATCTATCATAACATAGTTTCCCATGGTAGCGCTATAGGAAGCTGCTACCACCTGCCCATCATAAGCCGCATAAATGGCAGTCCCCTTTGGGGCCGCAAAATCCACCCCGTTATGGAACTGCTCCACCCCAAGAGTGGGATGTATCCGGTTTCCGTAGTCATCCGATACCCGCGTATAGCTTGCCAGGGGAAACTTAAACTTTCCTCCGTCATAGCTGGGCGGCTTCCGGCTCTCTGCAAGCAGCTTCTTCCTTTCTTCTGCCACAGCGGATTCCAGCATCCGGATTTCTTCCTCCTGAGCCTGGATTTCCTGCTCGTATTCCCTGATTGCACTTTCTTTGTTCCGGATATCCGTCTCGTAACTGATAATATCGCTGCGCTTCTGCTCGATCAGTTCTTCCAGGTTCCTCTGCTCGATCTCCACGCTTTCCCTCGTCTCATCCAGGATTTCCTTTTCCAGCTCCAGTTCATCCTTGCACAGCTGTACATATTCCCTGGCCTCCCTATAGTCCTGCCACAGCTGCCTGTCATAGGCGGCCATTTTTTCCACATAGTCTATCTTATTCAGGAAATTCCCGAAACTTTCGGAGCGCAGCAGCATATCCACCAGACTGGGAGTGCCCGTCTCGTAAACCAGGCGGATATGTACCCCCATGGAGACCCTCTGGTTCTCCTCCCTTTCCCGGGCGGCCTCCAGTTCTGCCTCGGTCTGCCTGATCTCCTCCTCCTTCACATCGATCTGGCGCTTCAGCTCCGCGATCCTTGCCTCGATTTCCTCCAGGGAACTGTCCAGTGCCGCCACATAATTCTTCAGGTTTTCCTTCTGGGCTTCCAGGCTCTTCTTAATCTCCTTTAAATCACTGAGCCCGTCCTTCAGGTTTTCCTTCTCTTTCCTTTTCTGTGCGATCTGGCCTTCCTTCTCCTTTATACTGTCCGAGGTTATGGTAGCAGAAGAAGACGCAGACACCGATCCGGCCCCCGCTCCCCGGCAGAGCACAGTTCCCGGTATAAGGCAGCACATACCGGAAAGCACCCAAATCAAAACCTTTTTACATCCAAACCCTGATTTCCTCATAACCTCTGACTTTCAGCTTCCATATTTACCCATTTTTGTCCGTATTATACATGCAGATGCTTCCTGACGGTGCTGATGCTTCCCAGAAAGCCGATTCCCACCCCTACTCCCAGGGACAGAGGCAGCAGTACGCCGAACACCTCGTCCACCGGCAGGAAGTCCAGGAAACTGCTCAGGATGGAAAACCGCTCCGCAATATAGGACAGTGCATAGTTATAGATATTATAAAGCAGCCCCATGGGCACGACAGCACCTGCCAGGCCGATCAGCATCCCCTCCAGCACGAAGGGCGACCGGACAAAAAAGTCGGTGGCGCCGATGTACTTCATGATATTGATCTCCTCTGACCGGACGGATATGCCTATGGCCACCGTATTGCTGATCAGGAAGATACTCACGGCCAACAGTATGACGATGATTCCCATGGACACATAAGCAATGAGCATGTTTGCGCCGCTCAGGGTATCGGCAGTCAGCGCGGAATGATTCACCTTGCGCACCTCCGGCATGGATTCCAGCCAGGTAACCAGCGTCCCCTGCATGGATACGTCGCTCAGAAAGACCTCATAGCTGTTGTCCCCCGCCAGGGGATTCTCCATGTACCCCAGAGAATAGTCGTCATAGCTCTCCCCGAAATGATCCTTCGTAAAAATTTCCCAGGCCTCGTCGTCGGAAGTAAACTTTACCTCCGACACCTCCGTACGGTTTGCAATCATCTGCCCGATCTCCGCAATCCGCTCATCCGTAGGAAAGACTGCGCCCTCCCCATGGTTACCATGGCACAGGTCATTTTCATAATGAAAAAACACAGTTACGGATACCCCCTCCTCCGCCTTCAGCACAATGCTCTGAAAGTTTCTCACCACGGCATAAAACAGGCCGAACAGAAACAGGCAGGCGGATATGGTGGCCACGGAGGCCAGGGAATACCACTTGTTGCGGAAAATATTGACGAACCCCTGGCGGATCGTATAAAACAGTGTACTAATCTTCATCGATATACTCTCCTCCCTCTTCGTCGCTGATGATCACGCCCCGTTTCATGGTCACCACGCGCTTGTGCATGGCGTTGACGATCTCCCTGTTATGGGTCACCACCACCACCGTGGTGCCGCTCTGGTTGATCTCTTCCAGCAGCATCATGATTTCCCAGGAATTCTTGGGATCCAGGTTCCCGGTGGGTTCGTCTGCCAACAGGATGGAAGGCTTGTTTACCAGCGCCCTGGCCAGGGCCACCCGCTGCTGCTCTCCCCCGGACAACTGGTTTGTCCTGGCCTTGTATTTCCCTGCCAGTCCCACCGTGGCCAGAATGGTGGGCACATTTTTCCTGATCACGCTTGCCGGAGTCTCGATGATCCTCTGGGCAAAGGCGACATTCTCATATACATTTCTGTCGTTCAGAAGGCGGAAATCCTGAAACACCACCCCCAGATTGCGGCGGAACTTAGGGATCTGCCTGTGCTTCAGGCCTGCAAGATCGCTTCCCATGACATACACCTTGCCGTTGGAAGCCGTAAGCTCCCGCAGCAGCAGCCTGATCAGCGTGGACTTGCCCGAACCGCTGTCCCCAACGATAAATACAAATTCCCCTTTTCCTATCCCTAAAGTAATCCCATTGAGAGCCGGGTTTCCTTTGGAGTAGACCTTGCTTACATTATCCAGAAAGATAATGCCGTTATCCTCGATAAACTGTTCCCGCTTCCTCCATGACAGCTCTCTTTTGGTCATCTTTTTCCTCCATCCCAAATTAACCGCCCCTGGTCACGGAACAGGGCGGCAGCTTTCGCTAATAGTCCACATTTTCCATGTACTTCATATATTTTACTACCATCAATGCAATCTTGAACGTAATTGCATCTTCAAATATCCGCAAATCCAGTCCCGTGCTTTTCTGCAGCTTATCCAACCGGTATACAAGCGTATTTCTGTGTATAAACAGCTGTCTGGAAGTCTCGGATACATTCAGGCTGTTCTCAAAAAATTTGTAAATCGTGCCCAGCGTCTCCTCGTCAAACTCGTCCGGGCTTTTGCCTCCGAAGATTTCGCGGATAAACATTTTGCACAGGGGAATGGGAAGCTGGTAAATCAGCCGTCCGATCCCCAGTTCGCTGTATGCGATAATCTCCCTGTCCTGGAAAAAAATCTTGCCCACGTCAAGGGCCATTTTGGCCTCCTTGTAGGAGCGGCTGACCTCCTTGATTTCCTGCACCACCGTTCCGTATGCGATGCGGATATCCCTGATGCCCTCTTTCTTCAGATAATTCCAGAGCAGCCTGGAGGCCTTTTCCATTTCCTTCATGGCATCCCCGTCGGACAGTTCCTTGACCACGATCACGTTATTCTCGTCCACTTCCGTGACAAAGTCCTTGCTGCTGCCGTTAAAATAGGTTCTGGCCAAGTCGAGCACATTCGTGTCCCGTCCCCCCATTGACTCCACAACCAAAACGGCCCTGGGCATATCCGTCTGGATATGGAGCCTCTTGGACCGGCTGTAAATATCCACGAGAAGCAGGTTGTCCAGGAGCAGGTTCTTGATAAAGTTGTCCTTATCCAACCGCTCCTTGTAGGCCACCAGCAGATTCTGGATCTGAAAAGCCGCCATCTTGCCGATGGTATACACATCCTCCCCTGCTGCCCCGGCCACCAGCACATACTCAAGCTGCTGGTCGTCAAATACTTTAAAAAACTGGTACCCCTGTATTTCCTGTGAGTCCGCCGGCGATGCGGCAAACTCTGCAACGGTCCTGCCGATGCTGTTCATGTCAGTGGTGGAAGCAACTTCCTTACCGTCCACATCCATAACACAAAATTCTACACGGGCGATGTTTTTAAGCCCATCGATCGTGTTCTGTAAAGTCTGATTAGATATCATAAATCCCACTCCTTTTGCTATTATGGAAAGCTTATGTACCGAGTTTCATACCTTCTCCTACAAATGTACAAAAAATATGCAAAAAAAGCAATAGGATTTTATGATTTTTCACAAAAAGACTACCTGAGCGTAGCTCCCAGGCAGTCTTTTAGACAATTTCAGGCAGAAAACACCGTCCTGCCTAGATACGTATGTCAATATTTGCCCCCACACCGGGATTTACGCTCAGCTCCATGGCGGAATCCATCATCTCCACGAGCCCCTGGCCCAACGCTTCACTGGACTCCATGGCCCTGCTCAGAACTGCCGTCCCTACCTGGGACAACTGGGATGCCTGTGCTAAAGCCATCGATACTGCTGCAATATCCATAAGGTTACCCTCCTGCTTTCTAATACCGGCGGCCGCCTCCCGCGGAACCGCCTGTTGCCCTATTTTATCATATCAGGGTATACTTTACCAGTATTTCGTCCGATTTTCCTTTTTCTTAATAATTTTCCTATATTGCCGCGACGGGCCGCCGGTATGCCCGGTGCTCCAATTTCCGGCCGAATGAAGTACTAAATTATCTGTATGGCATCCCCGGTTATCTGAATCTTTCTTTCCTTCAGCAGTCTCCCCACTGCCCGCTTGAACTCATTTTTGCTCATGCCGGTCTCCCGGCGGATAAGCTCCGGGGATGCCTTGTCATTGAAGGAAAGCCTTCCATCCCGGCGCTCCATGAGTTCCAGAAGCATGTCTGCATCCTTGTCCATCTGCAGATACGCCTTGTCCCTGATGCTTAGCGTCAGTTTGCCATCCTCGCGCACCTGGACCACCCGGGCCTCCACATCCTTTCCCGGTTCCACCTCCCCGTAAAGCTCCTTTTTCGGAATCAGGGCGGAATACAGGTTATCCACTGCCACAAACGCCCCGAAATTGTCGCTTATCTCATAGACGCGCCCCCTGACCCTGTCCTCTCTGCCGTAAGGGCTGTCCGTCCGCAGGCTGTCGTATACATTCATGGTGGCGCACAGCCTGTCGCTCTTGTCTATGTAGAGGGAGACCAGAACCCTGTCCCCCTGCTCTACCTTCCCCCGCTGCTGCCTGAACGGAAGCAGCAGATCCTTCTCCAGCCCCCAGTCCAGGAAAGCGCCGATTTTGCCCACCTGGGCCACTGTAAGCTCCGCCACCTGCCCAAGTTGGAGCCCGGGCTCCCTGACCGTGGCAATCAGCCTGTCCCGGGAGTCCCGGTAAATAAACACCCGAATGGTATCGCCCGTTTTTGTCCCCTCCGGAACCTGCCTCTTCGGCAAAAGCACCCTCTCCTGCGCCTCCTCCTCCGAGACTGCCAGATATACCCCAAATTCCACTTCTTTCACAACCACCAAATCCTGTTTTTCACCCAAACGAATCATAGCCTTCTCCATTTCAATTCTGTCTTATTACCTGCGCTGCATCTTCCCCGCTTCCGCATGCCCAAACCGTCTCCGGCAAAGCTGTAACTATAGATCCCGCCCTGCACTGCGAAATCACCATGTTTTACCCATGAACTCCACAATCGTATAAGGCTTTCCCGCCTCATCCCGCAGAACGACTACAATGTTTTCGTCCTTTTTCGATACAACCGGCGTCAGCACATCGTCAAGAAATGCCTGCTTCTTATATTCCGCCCGCACCTGCCCCACCTCAAAGCCTTCCGGCAGATACTCCATTGCCATACCAATGAACTGCTGATTATTCACATGGTGGTTTGTGTCCAGGTGGTGCTTCTTAACCGTCAAGGGCTCCTCTGCCTCCCCGCCGGGCGGAACGGCAATCCTGCGCGGCGCATAATCCATGTCGATTCTTTCCTCCAGACGGTATCCCTGCAGCATGTCCTCCACAACAGCCCTTGGCCGGCCGGTATCCGTATCCAGCAGACTCCAAAGTGAATTTGCCCTGGCAAGATACCCCCCGTCTCCATCCTTCATGACAAAATTGCGGTACCCCAGAAAACCCTTCATCTCATACGGAAGGGTTCCGATCGTAACCCTTTCGCCGATATCCGGGTAACGCTCCACCACGATCTGCCAGGAAGAAAGCACCCATACCAGGTGCTCCCGCTTCATATATCCCAGGCCCAGGCCCAGTTCCTCCGACTGGAAGGTGGAACAGTCCTGGAAATAATTAATAAGGGAAGCCATGGTGAGCTTCCCCTCACTGTCTGTTTCACTGTATCTTATCCTGCTCTCAAAAGTATACATGCAAAATCCGTCCTCCGTTCCCCGTCCCTACATAAACAGCTGCCAGATGATCATGGCAATCCAGAAAATACAGTAAATTATCATACCTGCATTCAGAATCACGGTGCGGAAACGCTGCCCCTTGGGAATCACCACGCTGCCCCTGTCACAGGCAAATTTCCTCCCTGCCAGGCATACGATAAGCAGAATCCCCCCTGCCAGCATCACCCCCAGCACAAATATTACAAAGACAAAATACGCCATTATGCCTGCCGCATTATTCTGCACAAAGCCCATCATGGCCTCCATGCCCTGGTCCGCAGCCCGCTGGAACCCCTCCAGGTCAATGATTCTCATCAACCCGGAACTGACAACGCCGCCCACAAAATTAATCAGCATGTGAAGCGCGATGGTGATTTTGATATTTCCCGTCTTCACATACAGAAATGCCAGGAACATCCCAAGTACAAACGCATATATAAACTGGTTCAGGTTTCCGTGAAACAGTCCGAACATAAGGCCGGACACCACCACTGCCACTCCCTGGCCGTAACGGACCGTCCTGTCCACAATCAGCTTCCGGAAGACATATTCCTCCATTATGGGGGCGCAGATTACCATATAGAGCACAATCATCCACATGCTGACCGCCTCCGTCACGGCCAGAACCTGATTCTGCACGGCTCCGCCCTTCAGAATGCCGATTATCACCGTCATAACAGTTCCCACTATGTTGGAAATATATACGATGGCATAACACATAATCACCGCCAGAATAAACTGCCCGGCCTTCATGGGATGCCTCTCCACCCGCTCCGGCGGTATCGTCTTCACCAGCCGGATCAGCACCGGCATTCCGATCAGGTACATAGGCGCTACAGATACCAAGAGGGAAATATTGCCGTTGGCCATCCATTCCGGCTTCAGGTAGCTGAGCAGCATCATGGGGATCAGCTGCACCGCATAGATCACAATGGTTCCGATGATAAACATCCCGCCCAGTTTCGAAAAATGCCTTCTGGCCGCCGCCACCTCTTCCTTCCCGTCAGGCTGCATGCCGTAGTATCCGTTTGTCCCGCCCATTCCATACATTTCGTTCATTTCATCCATATTGCTGCTCCTTATCCTGCCCGTTCCCAATTCCATTAAATTTTAGTTTATCACAAATGGGGAGATTTGTATAGTCAGTTTTTTTAATCACAGCCGGATGACCAGGAGCCGGCATAGCTGCCGGCTCCGCTCTTAAGGCTTTCCTTATATTTAAATCGTACACCACCCATTCCAATATATCCAGGCTTATTTTCCAACTATTTATTAGCCTATAAACACATCGTCCCCAGGCATGGTTAAAAAGGACACTCTAATACAATATTGACTTCTTCCCCATGCTCGCCCTGAAACGCATAACAGAACCGGCTGTTTTCATCCTTTGTCACAATATAGAAATTTTCCATTGTCTCCATATCTAACAACGGATTGTTTTCCGGACTCTTCACTTTTACGTCATGAAAGCAGTCCTGTTCATTGCATTGCAGTTTCTTTATCTGATCCGCCATCAAGGAACAGGCATTTCTGTACGGAAAAGATCCTGCAATTGCCGCATTGGCCTCCAATACACGGGAAAGATATTCCGCATATCCCCGGGAAAGCAATTCTTCCGCGGGAATAGCCAGTTCCTGTGTATTGGAGTTCCGTATTTTATGAATCAGCTGTTCTATCATATGTGGCGGCAATATTACAAAGCCAAGTTCGCCGCTAATACGTATCGTATAATCAAATATCAATTTTCCATTCCCCTCAGCCTTTCCACAAGCGCTTCCTTAGAGAAACTGCGCATTGACACAAATGTGATGAGTAACGGCACGGCCGTCAGCACGCCCGCATAGGCAAGGGCGAAACCCGTAGGGAACCGAAATGCCATATAGAAGGCCCCTATCCTGTAAAGCATCTTGCTGAGCATATAGCCGCACAGCGTGCCTATGGTCATTGTAACGCCAACGGTGGCAAGCACCAGAAGCAGGCTCTCTCCCAGCAGCATACTGCGGATCTGTCCTTTGTCCATTCCAATGGACTCCAGCATGGCCAATTCCTGTTTCCGGGTGACGATGTTGGTAATCAGCGTATTCATCATGCTTAAAATGCTGAACATCATGATAAAGATGGCAAGTCCGCTGATGGCGCCGAACATCTGGTCCGCGTTCTGCCCGTAATCCACCCTCCGCTGGGCAAGGGTCTCCAGGTACAACTGGGTCTTATCCGCCAGCAGCTCTGTCAGGCTCTCTTCAATGGCCTCCTCCTTTTCCGGTTCCACGGACACAAGGAGATGGGCGTTTAAGGTGTCAAAGGTAAGCCAGTTCAGAACTGCCTGTTCAGGCATCAGAAACCATCCCTCAAGCCCCTTGTGCTCCAGATTATATCTGTTATTCAGGACGCCCAGTATGGTGACCTCCTTTTCCGCCATTTTGCTGCCGTCATAGTAGTGGAGGGTCAGCCCGTCGCCGATTTCGAACTTCCATCCGTAAATCTCTGCCGCAGTGTCGTTTCCTGCCACAAGAATGTAGTCACCACTCATGAGCTTATCGTAATCGGCGCTTCCCTCCTCCAGGTAACTGCTGATTTCCCTTGTCTCTTCCTCTGTCAGGGAATAGACGAGATCATTGTTATTGTATTCATCCTGTTTGGCGTAGTCAAAACGGACTCCGAAGCTCTTGATTTCCGTTACCTTTTCCACACCGTCCATAGCGGCGATTTCCCGCACCATCCCGCTGTCCAGAGGCATATCCGCCTGGAGGCCGCTCATGCCGTACTCGTTCAGCTCGATAGCGGAGGGCGAATATCCGATATGAAACTCCGCATCGGTAAAATAGCCCTGTCTTGCAAAATTGGCCTTGTCGAAGGAGGACATATAGGTTGCCGCTGTCAGAAAGAGGATACCCCCCAGCGCCAGGGAACAGAAAGTGATAACCGCCTTCTTTCTGTTCTTGGAAAAATTCATCAGGCCTAATCCCATGGGGGTCAGACTGCGGCACAGCTTTTTGCCTGCGGACTTTTTCATGCCGTCCCGGGGCACATAGCGGATTGCCTCCATGGGCGAGACGGACGCGGCAATACCTGCGGGTTTACGTATTGATATCATCGTTATAATATATATAACTGCAAATACCTCCACAATAATCAGAAGTGTGTTCAGGATAGTAAACCCGTCGGGAATCATAAAATATCCCCCGATGCCGCCAATCAGCACGCCCACAGGGGCAGAACGCAGATAGAGCGCGCTTCCCTCACGGGAGACAAGCTTTTTCATCTGCTTCTTCGTCATGCCGATGGTGCGCAGCTGCCCGAACTGGTGGATTCTGCCGATGACCGACAGGTAAAACACGCCGTAGATTACAAGGATGCAGGCGAGCAGAATCACCGCCCCCACCGTACCGTAAATCGTAACCGACTGCATATCCACAGACAGCGAATCCAGAAACTGCTTTGAGGGGCTGATATTCTTTCTTGCGATCCCTGCCTGGCTGCCAATCAGGTATATGGCCTCCCTACAGTCCTGGGCGGAAAGCTCCGTGGCATGGTGCAGCTTTGCATACACCTCATAGGGCATATCCTTTAACTGACTGCCATTCTCCGCATAGCTTTCGGAGAAGAATACGGTGAACTGCTTCGCCTCGTCGCTGCCGTTTAAAATGCCCGATACCGTAAAGGTTTCGGTACTGCCGTCATAAAAGGAAAAGGTCACGGTACTGCCAACCCCAGGCTCTGCGCCCATCTTTTTCAGCATTGCCGCCTGTGCGGCGATTTCGTCCTTCTTTTCGGGGAGCCTGCCCTCCGCCAATTCGCCTGTCCGGATCTCATCGGACATCTCGCTCACATAGTATGGCATCACGTCAAATCCGTCCATCTGGGACAGGATGCCCGTCTTCACCTGTATCTGGTACGCGATGCGGTCATCTATTTTCAATGTCTCCATCTGCTGGCGGGTGAGATTGTAGTAGCCCGCCTGCTGCCTGTGGGAAAGTTCGTTCCTGACCTGCTGGTTCCGCCCCACGGCAAACATGAGGATGGCCGTCAGAAGGGCCGACGCCAGGACAATGGTGATCATCACAAAGGTGTTGCGCATACGGCTTGCCTTCAGGCTCTGCTTTGCCATCATGGAGATGGTTTTTGCCGTTATCTTTCTGCTGTTCATTCCTGCTGTCTCCTTATCCTAGTTCCGCAACTCCCCTCCCAAGTCCCCTGATTCTGGGAGATTTTCCTGCCGTTGGCGCGTCAGTAAACCCTCCCGGGGCTTGTTCGGTCCGTTGCTGTTTTTTCATAGCGCATTTTACACTACCTTATCCTACAATTTTTCCGTCCTCGATTCGTATCCTCACATCCGTTTTTTCCGCAATTTCCGGGTTGTGGGTTATCATCAGGATGGTCTGGTGAAACTTTTCACTGGTCATTTTCAGAAGCTCTACAACCTTGTCACTGGTGCGGCTGTCAAGATTTCCCGTGGGCTCGTCAGCCAGGATGATGGCGGGCTTGGATACCAGAGCCCGGGCAATGGCCACCCGCTGCTGCTGTCCCCCTGAAAGATGGCTTGGGTAGTTTTGGAGTTTCCCGGTAAGCTCCAGAAACTCCACGATTTCCTTCAGAAATTTCTCATCCTCCCTTTTGCCGTCCAGACGGACGGGCAGCACGATGTTCTCATAGGCTGTAAGATAAGGAATAAGGTTGTAGTTCTGGAAGATAAAACCGATACGCTGTCTGCGGAATACCGTGAGCTGTTCCTCGGTAAGCTTTTCCAGGTTTTTGCCCTCCACCTGCACACTGCCGGAAGTAGGGGTGTCCAATCCGCCCAGCATGTTCAGCAGGGTGGATTTCCCGCTGCCCGAGGTGCCGACGATGGCCGCAAAACAGCCGCTTTCCACGGATACATTCACATCGTCCAAGGCTTTCACAAGGCTTTCGTCCCTGCCGTAATATTTTTTCAAATGAGTTGCGTTTAAGATGGTCATTGTATTTCCCTCCTGTAAAAATTGCTGCGGGACGGCGCGCTCATGACAGCTCCCTCCCGGGCCTGTGCGCCCTGCCGCCTGCTATAGCCATCATATCCCATTTGAAAAAAGATACAATACAGGACGCAGTTTCTAATATGGAAAGCGCAGATTCTCCTCCTCATACAATCCCGCTCTTGTGATTTATGCGGATAGGGTGTATATTATAGGAAGCAAGAGCAGCTTCCTATAATCGAATGCGGCGCATAGAACGCGCCTTTTATCAGAAGCGAAGGGGATGCTTCTGATAAGTTTGCCTCTATCGCCGGAACGTTGTATATACTACGGTTATTTGACGAACTTGAGTATATTTACCGACAGGGCCAGCATGATTTTACAGCCCGGATATCGGAGGAGTAAAAGAGCTGCATTCATCTGATAGAATTGACTGCGAACGGATCCAGTCAGAATAGGGTACAATATATATACACAGGGGACCGAAAATATTACATGATGCGGCAAGAGATATGGAAACGGGAAATGCGGAGGTGAGAGTATGAAGAAAGCGCTGCCGATTGGCATAGACAATTTTGAAAAGTTGATACAGGAAGGTTACTGCTATATTGACAAAACCCTGCTGATTCAGGAATTACTGGATTTAAAGGGGGAAGTGAACCTGTTTACCCGCCCCAGGCGTTTCGGCAAGACGCTGAACCTGAGCATGCTCCGGTACTTTTTCGAGGATACCGGAAATGCGGAAAAGAACGCCGGGAACAGGGAACTTTTCCGGGGACTGAAGATTATGGAAGCCGGGGAGGCGTACGTGGGGCAGATGGGGATGTATCCGGTGCTGAATCTGACGCTGAAATCGGCCAAGCAGAAAAGCCTGGAAAATGCTTATTTTATGATACAGTCAGAAATTGCGTCAGAATTCGACAGGCACAGAGAGATTCTTGAGGCGGGAAAAGAACGGCTTACCCTAAAGGAGTATGAACAATATCTGGAGATTGCCGATGAAAAGGCGGATGAAAAGCAGGTCAGGGGAGCATTGAAGCTTTTCAGCAGGTGTATGTTTAAGGTAACGGGGAAGAAAACTGTCATATTGATAGACGAGTATGATGTGCCTTTGGAAAATGCGTATTTTGAAGGCTTTTACAGAGAGATGGTGGACTTTATCCGGTCTCTGTTTGAATCGGCGCTGAAAACAAATGAGTATCTGCAGTTTGCGGTGATTACAGGCTGTCTTCGTGTCTCGAAAGAGAGTATTTTCACCGGGCTGAACCATCTGCGGATTATTTCGGTATTGGATCAGCAGTACAGTGAACATTTTGGTTTTACCGAGGCAGAAGTACAGGATATGATGAAATATTACGGGGTGGAAAGCCGTTTCCCGGCAATAAAGGAATGGTATGACGGATACACCTTTGGTATTACGGAGGTTTATAACCCATGGAGCGTTATCAACTATATGTATGACCTGCTTGCCGATTCCAACGCCTTCCCCCGCCCCTACTGGATAAACACCAGCTCCAACGACATCATAAAGGACATGATTGCCGGCGCTGACCGGGAGACGAAGATGCAGATCGAGATGCTGCTAAGCGGCGGAACCCTTGACATCCAGGTACACGAGGAGGTTACCTATGAGGACATGCGGGGCAGGGGCGAGAATCTGTGGAATTTTCTCTATTTTACCGGATACCTTACGAAAAAGAGCGAATATTTCCGCGAATCCTCCATTTACCTGCAGGCCCGGATTCCCAACACGGAAGTGAAAACCATCTACCAGAACACAATTCTGGGGTGGTTTAGGCAGAAAATAGCGAAGCAGGATTTCCGGGATTTGTACCGCGCAATGGAGGACGGAAATGCGGAGAAGATGGGGGAGATTCTGAACGAACAGCTTTTCTCCACCATCAGCTTCTATGACAGCGCGGAGAACTTCTACCACGGTTTCCTCGCGGGAATTTTAAGCCAGAGCCAGGATTACATCGTAAAGTCCAACCGGGAGTCCGGCAACGGGCGCAATGACATCAGCGTGAAAAGCCCGTCCCTGCGGGGGAGGTCATTTATCCTGGAATTGAAGGTTTCGAAAGATATTGACGCTCTGGAAGCCGACGCAGAGCGGGCGCTGCAGCAGATTTACGATAAAAAATATATGGATGAACTGCGTTCGGAAGGATATAAAAAAATTGACTGCTACGGAATTTCCTTCTATAGAAAGGACTGCGAAGTGCGGTTTGGGAAGAGGGACGGGCAGCAGTGAGTTCTATGGAATCGGTATCAGAACTTTCAATGTAAATTTCCCGTTTTCGCACCTTGCAGTCATCTGGCCGCCGTACTTTTCAGCCGCCTTTTTCATATTAGGGATACCGAAACCGTGGAGAAAGCTGTCCCCCTTGGTGGTTCGGCCCCTGACATTTCCGGTATTGATGTCCTGATTTTCCTGCAGACAGTTATTTTCAATCAGCAGGGAAAAGAAGTTCTGTATCCTGCCCGCTTTTACCAGAATGACCCTGCGTTCTTCCGACAACTTCTCACTTGCCTCCAGTGCATTGTCGATTCCGTTTCCGAACAGGGTGCTGATGTCAAGGGGCTCTATAAAATCCATGCCGCCAAAATCAACGGCTGCGGAGAAGGCGATGTGGTTTTCACGGGCTTTCTCCGCTTTATCCCTGAGGATAATATCGAGAAACGGGCTGCCCGTATGGATGTAATCCTCATAATCCGCAATCTGCGCCCTAAGCTCGCGAGCCATCTGCTTCGCAGCGTCCGTGCCTTGGCCTTCCAGTACAAGCAGATGATTTTTCATGTCATGATAAAGGGAACGCACCCGTTCCTCACTTTTCGTCTTTTCCAGGTAATAGTTATGCTGAATCCGCATATGCTCCATCTCCCGGGCGGTCTGCTCGGAAGCGCTCATCCAGGCCACCAGGGCAATGCCGCAGAACCCTGTGACAATCACAACGGCGCACAGAGGATAGGTAATATATTCATACTCCGCCACAAAAATCTGTGTCGTAAAGACTGCAACGGAAGCAATCAGCATGACGGCGTCCGCAATCAGCGCAAGCCGCTTTCCCACAGGAGCGGACTGAATCTGCTTTTTATATCGGCGCGCAAAAAGGTGCGCGCCAATCCAAAAAAGCAGACGGAGCCACTGCGAACAATGCCATATGACCGAACTGAAAAAAAGCGTTTCCACAGTCCAGGCGCCGGTATCCGACGGCGCATCGGAAAGGAGGAAAAACAGTTCGCCGGACAAATTCTGCTGCAGGTAATTGACGGAAATAACAATCGGATAAAAAATCAGAACAGCAGTTGCCTTTTGGAGCAGTGCCCCCTGATGAAACAGGATAATGTATACAAGGAATATGGCAAGGGCTCCCACCATATTAACGGGATCCCTGAAAAAAATCACCATTCCTGCAAAGGGAGCCAACGCGGCGACTGCCAGCACCCTGAGCACAGGATGCTTCCTCGGCAGAATAAACATGGAAACGGTCAGAAATAACAGGATTGTATAGGCAAGGAAAACCGGATAATTAAGAAATTCAAATATACGTATCGTATTTTCCATTACAACATGTCCCATCACAGCATATCCCCCCAATAATCCGTCAGCTTCTTCATAAATTCCCTGCGCCTGGGCTGGCTGATGGGAATACGCTCGCCGGTAGTCAGCACAAGCTCCAGGCCCTCCGTACTTTTTATGTATGCCATATTGACCACAAAACTCCGGTGGGGACAGGCAAACTGGGACTGCTGCAAAAGCAAAGCGGATACCTCTTTTATATTCTTGTAGAGGACCTGGTGCTGCCCTTCAAAGTGCAGCATCACATTCCGCTTGTCAGTTTCCGCATAGCGGAGGTTTTTATACAGAACCTTGTACTTTCCGCTGTCATTCTGGAAGCCCAGGAACGGTTCGTCTTTCCCCTGATAGCGTGCAAAATAGCGGTCAAGCTCCATTTTCAGGACACCGTACCTGACAGGCTTCAGGAGATAATTCACCGCATTATATTCATACCCTTTCCAGACATACTGCTTCAGGGAAGTCAGAAAAACAAGCCCCACAGTACTGTCTATTTTTCGGATTTCTTCCGCGGTCTGCAGTCCGTTCAGCTTTTCCATCTTGATATCCATAAAAATCAGATCGTAATCAGGCCTGTAGTCGGCCAACAGCTCGCTGCCGTCCCGGTAAAGGAAAAAGCTGAATTCCTTACCGGTTTCGGCGGCATATTGGATTAGATTTTCTTTTAATTCACCGATGAGGACTTCTTCATCATCACAAATTGCTATGTGAAACACTGTAACAACCTCTACCCTGTCTTTATTATCCAAGTTCTATCATCTAATCGCTTTGTCAATAGAAAGCTGTGCTGCTTTTTATTGTACCATGAGAACCGCGACGCTCATGGCAGGATGGCCGTCCGGCCGCTTCCTGCCGTGAATAAGGTCATTATACCATATTTTCCCGCGCTTCACAATCTTGTTTGCCGTCTTCATTGCCGTCTTCATTGCCGCGCATAAACTTCGGCAGCCGCAGAATACATCTTTACGGCTGCCGAAATGTGCCAGGGTCTGTCAACGCTTATAAAACTCTGCCTGCCTCCGGCAGTTACTTTGTGTCAGTTACTTTGCGGCAGTTCCACCTCCCCGCAGGCGAAGCAGTTCTCCTTCAGGAACTCTATATCTTCCCTTGTCATCAAATACCACTATAAAATAATCATCTGGCGGTGTCGTTCCTTTTGGTTCCTCTATCACTACCTGGATTTCATAGGACTGCACTGCCACTTCTTTCAATACGCAGTCACTGCCGATGGTCTTTCCGAGGCTTTCTGTCTTCAGGCTTTCCCTGGTACAGGTTATCTCTGCCGAGACCTTCCACTCCCCCTTAATGACCGTTTCCGCAGATACCTGCATAGAGAATGAGATCGGACGCATTTTCAGGAAATATAATGTAATAGAATAACAGGCCATGGCTGCTATCAGCATTCCTCCGGCAGAGCGAACCAGGTATGCGGCAAAACTCTGACGCCGGACAGTTTTTCCTGAACAAGATGAAACTGCCCTTTGTCAAATATGATCCGGCTGCTCTTCGTGGCGGCCATCATACAACCGCCATCCCTGAGCCCCGAACCGCTTCGCCGATACATTCATCATTTTCCGGCCATAGAATGCTTATCTGCATTCTATAGCCGGGAAATACCGTTCACTCCCTTTCGTATCCGTTCTCCCGGTACAGCGCCACAAACACAGCCGCAGCCAGAAGAATTTCCGCTCCGATCACCCCAAGCCCAAAGCCGTCCACCCGGGGCGTACCCGCCGCCAGGGCTGCAGCCGCTTTGGAGAGCACCCCTGTGAAAAGGAACCCGCTGGCCCTCTCCATGAATCCGCTGAACTCCCCAAAGACGGGAACCATCACCAGAACCAGTGTGGGAACCGAAATCAACGTACTGGCGCTCACCTGGCTCTTGCAGCAGATGCCGAATATCATGCCCAGAACCGTGGACGCTATGGCGCAGAGGGCCGATACCCCCAGCCACATGGCCCATGCCGCTGCCGACGGACGCAGCCCCGCAGCCGGAACTGACAGCACATTTACAATCAGAATCATGGCTGCCACGGGCAAAGTGCTTCCCAGGAAAAATTCCAGGCCGTTCACCGAGGAGGTCATCAGGGCCCGCAGGGTATGCTTCTCCTTTTCCTCGGCCAATGCCATACCGGTGCACAGGATGCCCGTCATGGTGGTATTCATCAGCGCCCCCAGCGACAGGGCCACTCCGCGGACGGAATCATCCAATGCCTTTCCGTTGGATTTCGCCATGGAGCCGTAGAACAAAGTCATCACAAAGGTAAGCCCCACGGAAAACAAAGGCATGGCGATAAAGTTTTTGGAAAACTGCGTCCGCCATTTCATGGACAGAATTACGGATAATTTATTCCAATGAACCGTTTTCGCCCCTGTCCGCCGCCATATTCCGCCGTTTCCCCCGTGCATTTTTTCCGCTGCCTGAACTGTCCTCATCCCAATGCCCTCCCTGTAACTGTCAAAAATACGCTTTCCAAAGTAGGCTCACAGGAATGCAGGCTGTTCACCTGATTCGCCTGAAGCAGCCTGGAAAGCCTGCCCACATCCTCCGCCTCCTGTCCCAGAAGCAGCCTGCTGCCGTCGGAAAGCAGCACCCGGTAGCGCTTGTCCTGATTATACCGCAGACACAGCTCCTCCGGCGTACCGTACTCCACAATCTGTCCGTCGTTGAGCAGCGCCACATGGTCACAAAGCTTTGTGGCCTCCTCCATATTGTGGGTTGTGAGAAAGATAGCCATGCCCTCCTCCCGCAGCTCCTCCAGAAGCCTGTGTATGTCCAGGGCAGTGGACGGATCCAGGCCGCTGGTGGGCTCATCCAGGAACAGAACCCTGGGCCTGTGCAGCACCGCCCTGACCAGAACCAGGCGCTGTGCCTGGCCTTTGGAAAGCTTCCCCGCAGGTTTTTTCCGGTGCTCATACAGTCCCACCCGCTTCAGCAGCTCCTCGATGCGCTCCCCCGGAACGCCCAGAATCCTGGCGAAAAACTTCAGATTGTCATAGACTGTCAGGCGTTCGTAAACGCCCGATTGATCGGTAACAACTCCGATCTGTTCATAGATTGTCTCATCGATCTTCCCCACATGGATGCCCAGTACATAGGCATCCCCGGAGGTGGGCTTCAGCTGCCCTGTGAGAATTTTGATTGTGGTGGTCTTCCCCGCGCCGCTGGGGCCCAGGAATCCCAGAATTTCCCCCCTGTGCAGCACGGCGTTCAGATCCCGCAGCACTGTTGCCTCCCCGAACTTCTTTGAAATGTGTTCCAGGCGGATGTATTCCTTTACCATAATGTATCACTCCTTTCATGCAGGAGTATACCATCCGGGGGATGATTTATGGGGAACATTTCCGGAATGGAGGCGCGGGGTTCCTGAATGGCAGATTTTGCTGAATTCCTCTTTGCTGTTGCAGCTATTCTCAAAACTTTGATTTTATGTTATACTAGACAGGAAAGGCGGTGAAATACGATTGAAAATCTATCTGGACAACTGCTGTTACAACAGGCCCTTTGATGATCAAAGCCAAATAAAAATTCACCTTGAAGCGCAGGCAAAATTATACGTGCAGGCAAAAATTAAGGAAGGCATCTACGAATTAGCATGGTCTTACATTTTAGATTATGAAAATGTAAAAAATCCATATGAAGAGAAGCGATTGGCCATTGCGCCCTGGAAATCAATCGCTTCCACTTATGTCGCAAAAGAAACGGAAGATATTCTTATATTCGCAGAAACACTTGCGTCAAAAGGGATAAAAACATATGATGCCCTGCATATTTCCTGTGCTGTTGCCGCTGATTGTGAATATTACTTAATCACCGATAAAAAATTGCTGAATACCCCTATACCGGAAATCAAAATTGTCAGTCCAATTGCTTTTGTAAATGAAATGGAGGAATAAGATGAAAACAGATACTATTATTAAGCGGGAAGGAATCAATGCGTTGATTTCCCAACTGGGCTATGTTGATGCGGAAAGATTTATTGTGTTGATAACCAAAGAGCCATTTGATTATACAAAATGGCGCGAGCAGTCCCTGGACGAAGGGCTCAGCGTCCGGCAGCTTAGCCAGAAAGCTATGATATATTCCCAAAAGGAGTAAGGAAGTGTTCCGCCCTGCTTATCACGGAGCCGGTCCCTTCCGGCGCCGTGACACCCAGCAGCGCTATCCTTCACTTCTGTATTTTCCAATGGTACACCGATGTTTTTTCCTCTTTTTATCGTAATTTATACCCACAAGCAGAATATCCCCCGTATAGCCTTCCAGGGCTTTCACGTATTCCCGGGCCTTGATCTGCCGAATGGCTCCTCCTGCCGTCCGGTTCCACTTCAGCTCCACCACCAGGGCAGGCCTGGAAGATTTCTTCCGGGGCAGGAAGACAATATCTGTTTCCGCGCCCCGTGACGGCACCGGGCAGTTACGTTTCACCCGGTGTCGCCGCGAAACGCTTTCATGGGCATTATGTGCGGAGCCGTGATCGGTAACGCCGGATAAACAGTAACAGCGGACGCGTCTACAGCCTTTTCATCAGCTCCGATTTTCCGCTTCTGGAGAGCAGGCACTCATATCCCCCCACCCACAGCCGCCCATGTCTGAAATCCACTTCCTCTATTTTATCAAGGGCCACCAGATAAGCCCTGTGCACCCGCAGAAAGCCCTCCCCCAGGGCAGACTGGATTTCATTTAAATTGCCCAGAAAATCAATGACGCCTCCGGAAACGTTTCTGCTCCCGTTTTCCTTCCCCTCCCCCGGATGCGCGCATTTCCTCGCCGCGGAACCTCCTGCAATACCGCCTTCCAGGCCCGCACCGCGGCTGTTCCCCCTAAGCCCCTCCCTGGCGGGATGCCCCACGGCTTCCCCCGGCGAAAACCGCATCCCCGCCTCCCGGCTTCCCCGGGTATGCAGCAAAATATGGTGGGCCCTGGGGGCCGTCTCAAAAAAGAGAATATCCGCTATGGGAATATGCCGCAGAGTCTCCCCCACCTGCAGCGTGTAAACCTGGGCCGGATCCCTGCGCTCCTCCAGGAGCCTGTCCTTCACCTCTTCCAGGCAGCGCGCAACGGATTCCTCCAGTTTCTCCGGATCTTTCACAATATAATCGAAAGCCTCCAGATGGTACTGGAAAGTGCGGTATGCCAGATCTCCGAAACCGGTGACATAGATCAGGGTTCCGTGGGGATCCAGACGCCGGATTTCCTTTCCCAGGCGGAAGCCGTCCCAGTCTCCGTCCCTCAGCTCCACATCCAGGAAATAGATGCCCCGCCTCCCCGGTTCCTGCCGCACTGCCTTCAGAAGGAAAGCCGCGTCCGCCGCGCTGCACACAATCCGCATATCGTAATCCTCTATCAGTATTTTCCGCTCCAACGCGGTCTGAAGCCGCCTGCGCAGAGCGGAATCATCGTCGCATAAATAAATCGGAATCATCTCCGGCCTCCCATATCATGTTGTGCCTGCACATCTCCATGCATGCAGACTGTCTCCTTTTCCCGGACAACCCATAACCGTATTTTTGCTATTCTCCTATACCCGTGAGCGCGTTCCTATGCCGTTCTCCATTCCACATCATAGAATCAAAGATATTGCTGAAGCGATCACTCGTTATACGCACTGGCAAATGTTTCAGACCGTAAATACAATTTGTCGTCATTGAGTGCAGGAGTGCGCTTTCTACCGCTTCCCCGCAGCCTCCCCCGGAACCGTCAGCTCCTGCACAAAAGCCTCCTCCGTCCAGCTGGCGGACACAAAAGCCCCCGGGTAGTCCCGCAGAATCCGCTGCAACCCGGAAAGTCCCGTCCCCCTTCCCTTTCCCTTGGTGCTGTAGCCCTCGTTCCAAATCCTGGCAGGATCCGTCCGCCCTGTCCAGGCATTCCCCACCCGCAGCTCCAGATCCGTCCCCTGCTGCAAAAGCACAATCTCCACCCATGGCTTCTCCGTTTCCAGGGAAGCCTCCACCGCATTGTCCACCAGTACGCCCACACACCTGACGAAATCCCAGGCATCCATATTGACCGTTTCCACGGGATAAAGTACCTCCAGACGGCATTCCACCCCTTTCTCCTCCATATCCACCAGTTTCGCCAGGAGGAGGCTGCGCACCTGGGGAATCCGCAGGTTGCCGACTTGAGTGGATTCCTGAATCTTCTCCCCCAGACGCCTGTCAAAACCCGCTTCCAGCTTTTCCAGTTCCCTGCTCAGCACATTGGTCTCCCCCTCCTTCGCCTGCTGCGACATGCCGGAGAGGATATTTTTATAGTCATGACGGAAAGAACGCATCTCCTGCCGGACCTCCTCCAGGCTCCGCTC
This sequence comes from uncultured Acetatifactor sp., assembly GCA_910578995.1. Classification (GTDB taxonomy): domain Bacteria; phylum Bacillota; class Clostridia; order Lachnospirales; family Lachnospiraceae; genus Acetatifactor. Next base: position 25,476 of record CAJTSY010000005.1, on the reverse strand, counting down.
ATAAAGCATCTGCTGCGCGATGATATCCCTCTGCGCCTGAAGTCTGCGGTTCGTGCTCATCCTCTGGGCCACGGAGACGATTCCGCCCATTACCAGAGCAGCCGTCACTGACACCATGATGTCATAAGCCAGATAGAGCTTCGGATCCAGTTCCTCCCGCAGGCTGAAGCTGTCTACCCCCAGTAAAAACGCCCCCTCCACCAGAGCCAGGAGCAGAAACAGAAAAACCACGGCCCGCACCTTTCCCACCTCCTCCAGAAAAGAGCGGAAAAGAACTCCGAAACCCGCCCTTCTCAGGAAAAAGGCCAGCCCCAGGGCCAACAGCATCGCCCCCGTAATGTCCACTGTACTGACCAGCCATTCCACGGAAAGAACCATTACCAAAGATCTGAACAGACGCAGCGAGCTGGTCAGCCCCTGCATCATGCCCGCCACGCACACATAGGAAAAAGCCCTCCAGGACGGAATCCTCCAGGCCCACTTTGCCCAGAGCGTGCAGCAGAATAGATTTGAGAAGGAGCCGATGAGCAGCACTGTCATCTTGCCGGAAACCAACATCCAAATGCCGGTTGCCGCCAATGGCGAAAGCAGCAGCGCAGGCAGCCTCCGGGCTGCCTGCCTCCACGCGGCAGGCTCATCCATAATGGCAAACAGGTATACCACCACCATAATGTGTCCCAAACAGCTGTCCAGGTAATAAGACCAGGTGTTCCAGGTTATCATTTCATCCCTCCTTTGGCCGGAGCCTCTTCTCCTCCCACGCGGTTCCCGCACGAAACAGGTTTTCCTTTCCGCCTCCCATTATAGCAGAAAACGCGCCGCTGCACAAAGCTTTCAAAAGTTTTCATACCGGAAATATAAACTTGACAACTGTAAATCCACATGTTACCATTACATTGACAGCTGTAGATCAATACTGTACACCTGCAACCTGTCTTTATTGGCGGCCTGAAAATACCACTGTACCGGAAGCTCACTCCCCAGGAACTCGCTGTCCAGGAACTGTGGACAGGGAACACAACAGGGGAACCTGCCAAAAAGAAAAATGCCAGGCACTCTGTGCCGAACCGGAAACACAGCAGGAGCATCAGCCAAAGAGAGAAATGCCAGACACTCTGTGCCGGACCGGAAACACAGCAGGAGCATCAGCCAAAGAGAGAAATGCCAGGCACTCTGTGCCGGACCGGAAACACAGTGGGAAAGGAACGGGCAGGAAGCGGGCGAAAGGAGCCATCATGAAAGAAAACCTGGGAATTTTACAGCAAAGCGACCGTTACATAATGGAAAAATTATGGGAGGCAAACCCCAAAACCACCACACAGCTTTACTATGAGCTGAAGGACGAGCTGAACTGGAGCAAAAGCACGGTGAACACCCTTCTGACCAGAATGCTGGAAAAGGGCCTGATTTATTATAAGGAGGAAGGCCGGGCCAGGCAGTACTACCCCTCTATAGGGAGGGAGGAATCAGCAGCCGCAGAGACAGAGAATCTGCTGAACCGGGTATTTAAAGGTTCCGTAGGCATGATGATGAACACGATGCTGAAACAGAACAGGTTCAGTCAGGAAGAAATAGACGAATTATACGATATTTTTAAAAAAGAAAAATGATATAGTAGAAATACTTATAACTTCCCCACTGCTGATCGGGGCGCTGATTCTGATGCGCCGCCTTTACCGGAACAGACTCCCCCGGCGCTTACAGTATGCCCTGTGGCTTTTGCCTGCAGTCCGCCATCTTCTCCGGGTTCAAAGCCCCCGAAACACAGACCCGGGTACAGGAAAATCCACAGGACGACACAGCTCTACAAAAAAGCACAGCAGATAGTCGGCGGAAGTTACTGCGTATGTTACAGATTCCCCTCATCCAGGTACAGCTGCACCCGGTTTTGGAGAATCCGAACCGTGTCTTCCACACCCTTATCCCCCGCAAAATAGGGCCGCAGCTCCTCCAGCATAATCGCCGAAATCCCGGAAGGATACCGCGACTCCGGTACACAGCTTTCCAGATACGCCATGTACTCCTCCAGATAGCTGGTGCCGTCGGCTTTAAGCGTATGCTCACCCGTAACATCGGTATCGCCGTTTTTCCCCATCTTCTGCCACAACATGCCGTCGTGCTCGTCCCGCACCACGCTGTCTTGTATAACATCCCTTCTGACACTGTTTCCATATACGGTAAACTGATTCTCATAATCCAACAGCAGAGCAATATACTCCCTGATGATGTCAAGATGCTCCGCCTCCCTGTTCACTACCAGATACCCATTGGGGTTTATCACATAATTTCCACTTCCCGTATTTGTAGGAGATCCCACCAGATGCAGCCCGTCCCCGCCGCACCGCTCCATCGTCTGGGAAAAGCTCTCCAGATCCGCGATATAGCTTAATTCTGCCACAGACTCTCCCTCCCGCATCATCCGATGGGCTTCCTCCCAGGTCTGGTACTGCATTTCATCCACTTTCACGGCTTTCTCTCCGTACTGCCTGCACACCTCCAGGATCTCCGTGAATTCCGGGCGGTCAAACTGTACGGTTCCCTGCTCCGGATCCAAAAAGGGCGATTCCTCCCATCCGCCGGTCAGCCACAGAAAAAGGGAATAGGGGGTCATTTTAAAGGATGCCGCCAACAGCCAGTTCCAGTCGTCCCTCCTGCCGATACATTCCATAACATCTTCGGTAGTCCATGTCTCCCCTTCCCAGATCTGATCGGAAACCAGTGTGGTCTCCGTCTCAAAACAGAGAGCCAGGCCCACCATCCTGCCATCTATGGTGGTATCCGCCACCACGCCGGGCCAGATCTGCTCCATAATGTCCTCCGGAATCAGCGACTGCATGTCCATCAGGACTCCTTTTTCCGCCAGAATCTCCATGTCCTTCTTGGAAACCCACATCATCTCCGGCCCCCGTCCCGCCGTCAGTTCCATCAGGATCCGGTCCCTGTATGCCTCCTGATCCCCGCCGTTTCTTTCTATTTCAATGGGGCATTCCATATGCTGCCGGGACAGCTGCGCCGCAAGCTTTGTGGGATAATTTATCACCAGATCATAAATACACGCCAAGCGTATCTCCTCTTCCGTCTCCGTCTCTTCCTCCGACAGCACATAGACCCCCAGGGCATCCCCCGCCAGGGAACAGACCAGGACTTCCCCATTAGAATCCACCAGCAGTCCCGTAAAATCGGACATATTAGGCATGCCTAACTCCGATATCTCCATAAGCTCCTGCCTGGCATTCGCCTCCATGTCCCAATGAATCAGAGAGCCGTTACCGATATAGTACATGCTGTTTTCCTTCTCCAGGCACAGGGCATATAGAACCTCCCCATCCAGGGAAGCCAGGAGCCTCCTGCCGCCATAGATATCCCCGTAGACCCGGTCTTTCACCACTTCCGCCTCCGGCTCCTTTAAGTCAAAGGGGAGATACTCGTTGAAAAACAGCTCTCCGCCCTGGGTTATGGCTCCCGCCCGGGCTGCGCCCTGCTCCCCCGAAACGCCCGCCTGCGCCATCCCCTGCTCTCCCGAAGTTCCCGCCTGCGCCGCACCCTGCTCTCCCGAAGTTCCCGCCTGCGCC
>CAJTSY010000005.1:16021-21804 GCA_910578995.1 uncultured Acetatifactor sp. | reverse complement strand
TCCCGAAGTTCCCGCCTGCGCCGCACCCTGCTCTCCCGAAGTTCCCGCCTGCGCCGCACCCTGCTCTCCCGAAGTTCCCGCCTGCGCCATCCCCTGCTGTCCCGAAGCGCTTCCTTCCCCGGATTCCTGTCCGGCGCACCCGGCGCACAGTATTGCCGCCGCACACAGCAGGATGCAGGCTGATTTTTTCCAACACGAAATTCCCTTATCTCTTCTTATCCGCCATATCATTTTCGATTCCTCCCTACTACAATTTCTTTATGGTTATACCCCTTACAACCAGTAAGGAATTATTCATCCTGCCGCTTGGGTATTGTGAAGAAATTAATTTGCACTTTCAGGTTGTAACACTTCCTTAAGCTGTTAGAACGAGTCAGACAATAGGTCCCAACCCTCATTCGCGGCATTCGTTTCACACAGGCTGAACCCTCCTGCGTTCGTGTGATACCCAATAGATTGAACAGGCAATGAGTAAATCTGGTATTGACCATTGCCAATACATCTCAAAGAGTATCTATTATGAACGCAGTTGGTATTGATAGTCTGCTTTACTTGCCTGCATCGTACATAGGCAAATGCAGCCGTCTACCTCCGTTATGTGCTCCTCATCTCCCACCCTCATCCAGGTACAGCTGCACCCGGTTCTGGATAATGTCCACCGTATCCTCCACATTCCTGGTTCCCGAGAAATACCCGTCCAGTTCCTCCCAAAGGATGGCGGAGATCCGGGAGGGATACTCCGGCATGGGCTCGCAGGAGTCCAGAAAGGCCAGATACTCCTCCAGATAACTGGTGCCGTCCGGCTTCAGTTCCATTTTGTTCTTGGGCGCCATCTCCGAGGAAGGCTTACCTGCCAGGATTTTAAGTTCCCCCGAAAATTCATCCCTGACAACCTTATTCTCTGCCACATCCCTTCTCACACAGCAGCCCATCACCGTAAACTGATTCTCGTAATCCAACAGAAGGGAGAGATATTCCTTGATTTCATCCAGATGCTCCGCTTTAGCGTTCACTGCCAGATAGCCGTTGAAATTGCCCACATAATGGCCGCTGCCGCTATAGGCAGGAGAACCCACCATGTAGATATCCTCCCCGAACCTGGCTAGACTGGACGCAAAGTCATGCAGCCCTTCGTACATGCCCCAACTTTCGGCCACGCAGTTTCCTTCCCGCAGAATCCGCTCCGCTTCCTCCCAGCTTACAGTCATTGACGAAGCCAGGGCTTCCTTTTCGGAATGAAGAGGTGCTCCGCCATTTTGATGGCAGAATTCCAACAGCCGGATGAATTCCTCGTGGTCAAAATGGGCGATGCCCTGTTCCATATCCAGGAAAGGCGTACCCTCCAGGCCGGGCAGAAGGTTACGGAAAAGGCTGTACCCATCAAGCCTGTTGGGGCAAAGGATCAGCTCCCAGTCCGTCCGGCTCTCCGCCACGTCCAGAAATTCGGAAAGCGTCCAGGAATCCTCCGTCCACACCTTCTTTGACACTGCCATGGTATGCAGGGAATACCACGGAGTCACCCCCAGCATTTTCCCGTCTATGGTACAGTCCTGGATTGCAAAGGGGAAAAGCTGCTCATAGATGTCCGCCGGAATCAGCTCCTTCAGATCCATCAGCGCCCCTTTTTCCGCCAGGATAGCCATATCCTCTTTGGAAACCCACATCATCTCCGGCCCTTTGTCCGCGGCCAGTTCCATGAGGATGCGGTTCCGGAAGGTCTCCTTATCCCCGCCGTTCTGCTCCATTTTGATGGGACATTCCGTATGTTCCCTGGAATATTCGGATGCCAGTTTAATAGAATAGCGGGGGAGCTCCGGCTCCAGATAGGCCAGGCGGATTTCCTCTACGGCCTCCGGTTCCTCTTCCGACAGGACAACGGCACCCAGGCTGCTGCCCTCCAGGAAGCACACCAGAATATCCCCTGCGGAATCAGGCAGAAGCCCCACATAACCCGCCAGGGCAGGAACGCCGATGTCATAGACCTGAGCCAACTCCTGCCGGGTATTGGCCTTCCTATCCCACCGGATCAGAGCGCCGTTGCCGATGTAGTACATGTTGTTTTCCCCTTCCAGATACAGGGACGAAAGGTATTCCCCCTGCAGACTGGTTATCAGCCTCCTGCCCCCGGTCTCCCTGTCAAACCAGTACAGGGAAGCGCCCTCTCCGCTTCCGTCCCATTCGCAAAGTATCGTACTGCCATCCGTCTGGTCGAAGACCATGTGTTTGTCTTCATATCCGGGGTTCCAGGGGTAGGTTGTTCCGTCCGGAAAATTGTCTTCCAGAGCCAGGATGTTTCCGGCCATGTCTGTCCGCACCAGGAACTCGTGGGAATCTTCCGTGCCGGTCTCCTGCATCCGGAAGGAAAGCTCGTCCTCTCCCTTCACCTCCATGGACAGGGCGTAATAATCCTCCTTTTCCGGGATTTCCAGGGGAAAGGGCTGCTGCTCCAGCTGCCGGGTGTCCGCATCGAACAGGTTGAGACAGCACTGCCAGTCACCTTCACCAGAGGCTGTTTCCTGATAAGCGGAAAAAATGTAGAGTTTGCTGCCGTAGCTGTCGGCGAGAATGACTTGATTGCTGTAGTCGCCATCGGGGGCTTTTACGGACAGTGACAGGTATTTCTGGACGAACAGGGCGTCTCCCTGGGTGATGGAAGCCGCGTCCATGGCTTCCTGGGCCGACTGCCCCTGCGTCTGGGACACTTCCCCGGAAGCGGAATCTCCTTTTCCGCATCCGTTGGCACTAAGAAGGACTGCGGAGAGAAGTAAAAAGCTAAGAAATATTTTTTTCATAAAAATTCTCCTCAATTTATATACACAAATTTTTGCCGAACCGCTTCCGTTTTGCCTGATCTGCCATATTTCACCTCTGATACCTGTTCATTCCGTAAGGAGGTGTTACGAAATTTCTAACGCTCTGGTTGGACATAAGAACCACCGCAAAAATCTTTGGTTTCTGCCTCTATAAAATCCGGGGCAACAGTCAGTTTCCTGCCTATCGCCCCAAATTCCTACAGTGTCCCTCTGCTTTTAATACTGCCCGTGAAATGGATTTGCAGCCATCCCGCCAATCCTATTCCTGCCCTGGACAGGTTCGTATGTTCCGACACTCTTAAGTATACGAAGATATCAGGTTTCCGGGACTGCCTTTACCGTCTCCCGATCTCCCTGTCGGACTCGGTAGTCTTGCTATGCTCCTTGATATAATCCATGATGTCGTCCAGTCTGGTGAACGCCAGTCCCACATAGCTGTCCGCCGCGCCGTAGTAGATGGCGATCTTCCCGCTCTCGCTGTCGTGGATGGTGGCGCAGGGGAAGCACACGTTGGGCACAAAGCCCCGCTCCTCGTACCACTGCTCCGGCGTCAGCAGGAAATCTTCGCAGCGGTATTTCACAATAGAAGGATTATCGATATCCAGAATAGCGCCGCCGATACTGTACACATAGCCGTTGCAGGTGCCGCTGACGCCGTGGTAGAACAAAAGCCACCCCTCACTGGTCTCGATGGGGGCTGCGCCGCCGCCGATTTTTAAGGACTCCCACCACTCGTTGCCCTTACCCATCACATGCCGATGCTTCCCCCAGTACACCAGATCCGGGCTCTCGCTGATGAAGATATCCCCGAAAGGCGTGTGCCCGCTGTCGGAAGGCCTGCTCAAGAGGCAGAAGTTCCCGTTAATCTTCCTGGGGAAGAGCACGGCGTTGCGGTTAAAGGGCAGGAAGGGATTCTCAATCCTGGTGAAAGTCTTGAAATCCCGGGTTTTCGCCATGCCGATGGCTGCGCCGTAGAAATCCTGGCACCAGATGATGTAATAGGTATCCTCCACCTTCACCAGGCGGGGGTCATAGGCGTAGACGGGCATAAAGGGCTTTCCCTCCTCATCCACGAAGGGAATCTTCTCCTCGTCGAAATCCCAGTGGATGGCATCCTTGCTCCTGCCCATATAAATATACGGTATTCCGTTATTCTGTTCTCCCCGGAAGACGCCGATAAAGCCGTCCTCGTAGGGCATGACCGCGCTGTTGAAAATCCTGGCCACGTTCTTCAGGGGGTTGCGCCCGATGACGGGGTTCTCGGAGTAACGCCATACCGGCGCTCCGGTGAAGGTCTCCGGGCCTTCCTGCCAGGGGACGTTGGGTACTGCGGGGCTGATCATTTTGTATTTGCTCATAATTTTGTTCTCCTTTCTACGAGGAAACGTATGGTTTCCCTGCAGGGGCTGCCTGTGGGATGTGCTGCAAATAACAGATACCATGGAAATTTTCCAGGTACACACCCTTCCATTTTCGGCCAGATACCCTGCGGATATCTCTGCCGCGCTTCCTCCTAAGCCGCATGGGGATTTTATTTTGCCTGCAGGCTGCAGGGCAGTTCCCATGACGGCATTATAATTTGTTTTAAGTTGGTCTGGTTTCTTATTTGGTTTCCTTTTGAACTCTCCCAAGCAGCTTCAAATTGCGCTCGATGAGGCGGCAGCGCTGCGCCACGCAGTCCGGGCTGCGCAGGGGATCCGACGGGGTATGGAACACGTAATCCGTCAGTTTTTCAATGGCAGTGGCCGCCACATGCATCCGGGTGTCACTGGAAGCGTAGTAGATATAGACCTCCCCGTTCTCCCTGGCGATGGCACCGTTGGTAAACACCACGTTGGACACGTCCCCCACGCGCTCCCCGGCTCTTGGTCCGATGAGCAGTCCGCCGGGCTCGGCGATGACCTTCGCCGGGTCCTCCAGGGCAGTCGCAAAAGCGTATATGACATAACGGAGTCCCGCTGCCGTATTGCGCACCCCGTGGGCGATATGAATCCACCCTTCCGGTGTCTTGATGGGCACTGCCCCCGCGCCGTTTTTCGCCTCGGTGATGGTGTGGTATTTCCGCTTACTGGTGATACGCTCCTCGTCGATCACGGGGTGCAGGATATCCCCACAGAGTCCGAAGCCAATCCCGCCGCCGGAGCCGGTGTCGATAAAGTCGTCCATGGGCCTGGTATAAAAGGCATATTTCCCGTCCACGAATTCGGGGTGCAGCACCACGTTCCGCTGCTGCGGGGAACGGAGGGTCTTCAGGTTCGGCAGGCGCTCCCAGGTCTCCAGATCCTTTGTCCGTACAATGCCTGCTGCCGCCACCGCCGCCGACAGGTCATCCACGGAAGTATCCTTGCTCTCCGAGCAGAAAACCCCGTAGATATAACCGTCCTCGTGCTTCGTCAGGCGCATGTCGTACACATTGGTCTCCTCCGGGCAGGTGTCCGGCAGCACCACCGGATAGTCCCGGAACCGGAACCCCTCCACCGGGCTGTCGCTCTCCGCCACGGCGAAGAAAGATTTCCTGTCATTTCCCTCCACCCTGGCCACCAGGTAAAATTTGCCGTTCAGCTCTATGGCGCCGGAATTCATCACCGCATTGACGCCCAATCGTTCCTGAAAATACGGATTGGTGTCTTCATCCAGGTCGTAACGCCAGAACAGCGGAATATGCTCCCTGGTGAGAACCGGATACTGGTAACGGTCATAAATTCCGTTGTAAAAGGAATCGTCCACTTCATTGGGGCGATTCAGCAGCGCCTGCTGCTTTGCCAGTTCTTTTTCATATTGAGGATGTATGCTCATAAACTCTCCTTTTCCTGGCTGTCGCCAGTCTGTTTTCCAAATCCTGCCTGCCCGATGCTTCTCTGCGCTTCTGCGCATACTGCGCATTGAACGGATTCTCGTACATATGACTCATCGCTCCGTTGGCATGGTCATCCGTCTCTCCGGACATGTTCGAACCCCATAGAGCCGCCC
>CAJTSY010000005.1:14100-15921 GCA_910578995.1 uncultured Acetatifactor sp. | reverse complement strand
CCAACGTCTAAGCCGCCCGACCAATATCTGGAGCCGGCTCAAGCATTTTCCAGAACCGTCTGAATGCCGTCCGTATTCCGCGTCCCGTCACTTTCCACAGCGCCGCATAATCTCCATGCACATCCGTCCATTATAGTAGGGGCATTTCCACGGCTCCACGATGGGCTTCTCCAGGGCCGGGTTTCCTGCGGCGTCCGTATACCAGAACCACTCGCCGTCCTCCCTTTTGTCCACCAGGTGTTCCCTGACAAACTGCCAGATATCCTCCGCCGCCTTCCGGTAGCGGCTCTCCCCCGTCCTCTGCCAGGCATTAAAGAAGCCCACTACGCCCTCCGCCTGCACCCACCAGACCCGCTTCGTGTCTACCACTCCCCGCTCGCACTCGTTTGCCAGAGAGTGATTTGTATACGCTTTTTCGTACACCTCCTGCTCCAGACTCCACAGAAACGGCGACATTCTTCGGGACAGTTCTTCGTCTCCCAGGACATCCAGGCATCTGTCCATCAACCAGGCTGCCTCGATGTCGTGCCCGTAGGAATGCAGATCAATGAGACTGTTCATATCAAGGTCAAAGAATACCTCCTGCCTGTGCAGTGCCGGATTGTAAATACGGGTTTCAATCAGGTTCAGAATCCACCGCAGCCTGGCTTCAATTCTTCCCGCCTCGGCCACAGCGCATCCCGGCTCTGCCGTTACAGTCCCTTCCGGCTCTGCCGCCGCAGTTCTCCCCTCCTCGGCCACAGCACATCCCGACTCTGCCGTCACTGCCATCGCATCGCGTTCCTGCTTTTTTGCCTCCCTGCACGCCAGGAGATATTCCGTATAAGCCTCCATCACATGCAGCAGCGTATTCATGGTTCGTTCTGCCATCACCCCGTTTTCCGACAGCTTGTCGTTGGGAACCGGCTGAAAATCCCTGTCCAGGGCTTCCTTATAACCATGGACATCGAAACATCTGGTCTCAATCACTGTAATCAGCTCTTCCGCCAGTTCAAGGGCTTCCCTGTTATGACTGGCCCGGAAATAGGATGAAAGGGCATACACCGCAAATGCCTGGTTATAGGTGTGCTTCGTGGTATCCTCCGGCTCTCCCCTGTAGCCCACAGACCAGTATACACCGCCCCGCTCCCGGTCAATGCATCTGTCTCTCAGGAAGCGGTATGCGTGGGCCGCTGCCTCCTCCAGGCTGATCTCCCACCCACCAACGGCCTCCGCTGTGCCGCTATCCCAACCATAACTCCCCTCCGCGGAACCACCCTGTACCGAATTCCCCAGGCTCATGGCCGCATTGGAAAAGAACCATAGAATCCGGCTGTTCAGGATACAGCCTTTCGCCGCCTGCCTGTCCACATGCAGTTCCCGGTCCATCCAACCATAATATCCGCCATATTCCGCATCCCGCAGCTTCATCCAGAAAGGTATAAGTCGACGGCACAGGTGGTTTTTTATCTCATCGCTTAACATACGCTCCCTCCTTCCTTAAATGTAATAATTAAATTTTACTTATTCTATTAACTAAGTCATTAACATTTATTGCTATTTATATCTATTTATTGTCCTTTTGTCTATTTTCATCTTTTTTAACAATAAATTCAATATTTTTTGGGCTATTTGACGATACATCCTTCCTTTTTAAGTCGCTTTATACCCTTTCCCCTCTTTTTGAAGCTTTCTGGCGGCTTTTCAACAGCTTCTCACCTGCCTCTACCACCTCTATTTGTATTACATACATTGCAGTTACTTTTTACTTCCTTCCCGTTTTTCTCAATTTCCCTATAATTCCCCTACAATACCTTACAATTCCCCTACAACTCCCCTACA
>CAJTSY010000005.1:0-14000 GCA_910578995.1 uncultured Acetatifactor sp. | reverse complement strand
CCCCTACAATTCCACTTCAATTCCCCTCCGACTCCCCCATAATTTCCATTTAATTTACCTTATATCTGCTTTTAGTTTTCCACTGATTCTTCATTACTCCATCTATAATATACCTATGACTTGCTTTCATTTAACTTTACTATTAGTTAAATTTAACTTAATATATTGCAATCCAACATAAACTATGCTAAACTCATACCAAAGACAAAACTACGCCTACAATTCAGGCAAACCCCTTCCCGGTCTCCTAATACCCTAACCCGGATAAATCTGAACCATATTTTACCACCCGGAGGGGAGGGGCAGGAGACGGTTTGCGCAAGCCTTCGTCAAAGCGCCCAACCCGAACATACCGGAACCAAAATTTTGCCACTTTGGGCAGATTTCATAAAGGAATAGAAGATATGACTACAGACCTGTGTGACCCCAATTTATCCCTGTTGTCAAAAATGGGAATTGACCAGACTTCCTTCCGGCCGGAAGATACCGTCAGGAACGCCCTTCTCTGCCGTCTTTCCCTGGAGCAGTGCCTGGTGACCAGTCCGCTGTCCTACTACAGGGCCAGCCAGTCCGAACTGGGACTTCTGCGCCTGGTCTCCGGAAGCCTGGTTTTCACATCCCTTCCCGGGGAAGTTCATCTCAGCCTGTCGGGAAACTGCCTGTTCCTCTTTAACTGTGCTTTTCCCCACAGAATCAAAATCCAGAATGGAGCGGAATACAGGGTCCTTTATTTCGGAGGACAGAGCCTCCCCTATTTTACAGAGCGGCTCTTTTCCGGCACACCGTTCAGGCTGCTTCCCTTTTCCGCGGAGCGGGCTTCGGAACTCCACTTTCTTTTTGAAGAAAGGGAAGCCGACCCCCTGTTCTGCCACATATGCCTGAGCAGCCTCCTGGCCGGGACGATTCTGGAAGAAAAACCCCCTGAAAAGAACATTCCCCCCTATCTGCGGGCCCTTAAATCGGAACTTGAGACCCATTACTATCAGAAATATACCCTGGAAGAACTGGAACAGAAATACAGAAAAAATAAGTACAGAATATGCAGGGACTTTAAAGACTGTTTCCAGACCCCGCCCCTGCAGTATCTTCACAGAATGCGGATCCAGGCCGCGAAAGATCTGCTGATCGAGACAGACATGAAAGTGCATGAAATCAGTTATGAAGTGGGGTATGAGAATGTAAACCATTTCATCGCCCACTTCAAGAAATTTGCCGGGACAACGCCAACGGCATACCGCTGCCGTTTCTGACCCCTGGCGGCCTTTCATTGCGGGAAGCCGTCACTCCACTCCTTAAGTGTAATACTGCCTCTGCGCCTCCCACATCGCGCGGTACAGGCCGTCTTCCTGGGCAGTCAGCTCCTCATGGGTGCCGTCCTGTACCACCTGTCCGTCCTGGAGCACCAGGATGCGGTCACAGAAGCGGCAGCTTGACAGGCGGTGGGAGATGAACACCGCCATTTTCCCCTCCACAAGAAGATTAAACTTTTCATAAATCTCACTTTCCGATATAGGATCCAGGGAGGCCGTGGGCTCATCCAGGACCACTACCGGCGCATCCTTGTACAAGGCCCGGGCAATGGCCGTCTTCTGCCCCTCCCCTCCGGACATCTCGATTCCGCCGCTGTCCAGGTCCCGGCACAGGTTCACATCCAGATCCCGGATCCCCAGGCCCGTTTTCTCTATGGCCATGGCTGCTTTCCCGCGGTCCATATCCTCACGGAGGGTAATATTTTCCGCCAGGGTGACCGCAAAGATCTGAAAATCCTGAAATACCACAGACAGCATCCCCCAGTATTCCTGCCTGGGAATGTCCCGGATATCCACCCCGTCCAGAAGAATCCTCCCCTCCGTGGGATCGTAAAGGCGGCACAGCAGCTTAATCAGCGTGGATTTTCCGCATCCGTTAGGACCGACTAACGCGATATGTTCCCTGCCTGACAGGGTCAGATTCACATGCTTCAGAATCATCCGCCCGGAATCCGGATAGGAGAAGGACACGTCCTCAAAGCAAAACCCATGAACCGGAGCAGGACGGCCGACCATAGTTTCCCCGCCTTCCTCCTCTTCCTCCGACTCTGCCAGGGCAAATATGGCCTGCTGCCGGATGCACTCGTTATACAGGGTGCCCGAAAGGGCGATCACCTGGCGCACTGCCTCCAGAAACTGCTGCACAACCCCCGCATACCAGACAATGCTGCCTACCCCCAGGCCGCCTGCCATGGCGACGGCGCCCACCATCAGGTAAATCACACCGCTGATCATCACGGAGGACAGGCTGCCCACAATGCCCGGCTTCAGATCCAGACGGTAGAAATGTCCCATTACCCCATACATGCTCTCCATGGTTTTGCGCTCTTCTTTAAGTATCTTATCCTGCATTCCGTACACACGGATATGTTTCCCCACCGCGTATCTTCCTATCACCTCTCCGGACAGATACATCCCTATGGCATTGTATTTCACCACATCCTGCATGATCCGGGTCATAATCTCCGCATTCTGCTTCTCCCTCCATGAAATATACCCCATGGAGGCCAGCACCAGCAGAACCAGCAGCAGAAACAGCATACCCGCCAGGAAGGCCGAATCCCCCAACCGCCCCACCACGCCTGCCAGCCGGACAAAAGACACAAAAGCCACCGCCATGGCAAACAGACTCTTTATAACCATGTACACCCTGTTCGGGATACTTCCTGTCAGGCCGTAGATCCTGTCATTCTGCCGGATCTGGTTCAGGGTATCCACAAATTCTTCCGTTTCCATCCGCCCAAAGGGAATCCTGAATACTTTTCCCGTCACATACCGCTTGTACCGGTATCCCAGACGGGTGATCCTCCTGTCCCTGCGGCTCGCCGCCAGAGCCCTGAGCCAGTACAGAAGGCCGTACCCGGCAGCCATGGATATCGTAACGGCCAGGACGGAGCGCATATCCGCGCCTTCCGACAACATACTCAGGACAGTGGAAGAGATCAGCAGTATTCCGAAACCTTCCAGTGTGTCAAGAAATGCTGACGGCACCATGGCGGCATACAGTCCCCTGTCCATTTCCCTAAACAGTCCAAGCACCTTTCCAATCTGCTTCATATCTATTCCTCCCCGCTTCAGGCCTCCATTTCCAGGCTTCCCGTTCCTTCCCTGTAATATTTGCTCTGCTCCCGGAACATCCGGGCATACTCCCCGTTCCTCTCCAGGAGCTCCCGGTGGGATCCCTCCTCCTTTATCCTGCCGCCCTCCAACAGCAGGATCCGGTCACAGAATCCCGTACTGGCCAGGCGGTGGGAGATGAAAATGGATGTCTTATCCCTGGTTAAATCATGGTACTTCTCATACAGTCCGCTTTCCGCCAGAGGATCCAACGCCGCCGTGGGCTCGTCCAGAATCAGCACCGGAGCCTCCTTGTACAGAGCCCTGGCCAATAAAAGCTTCTGCTCTTCCCCTCCGGAAAGATTCTCCGCCCCATCTCCCACTCCTTTTACAAGGGGCTGGTTCAGATTGGGGAAACGGCTGCTGAGCCCCGCCTTCTCCAGGCACAGGCGCACCCTGTCCACATCGGCCTTTCCCCGTACCGCCACATTGTCCAGTACGCTGAAGGGCAGCACCAGCATATCCTGAAACACTGCAGAAATCAGCCTGTACAGTTTCCCTTCCTCCATTCCGGAAACCGGAATTCCGTCTATCAGGATTCTTCCTGACGTCGGTTCGTAAAATCCGCAGAGAAGCTTCACCAGGGTGGTTTTTCCCGCCCCGTTGGCCCCTACCAGGGCAATTTTCTCCCCTGGATGGATCTGAAAGCTCACATCCTCCAGAACCGCCTCCCCGCTGCCCGGATAGGAGAATGACACATGCTCAAAACGGATTTCCACACCCCTGCAGTTCTCAGGCATTTCCTCCCAGTCCGCCTTATCCTCCGGCATATAAGCCAGGGCCTCCCTTATCACCTGCACATCATAACTGCACTGTTTCATTATGTGGAAACTCTGCATAAACCTGTTCACAAACTGCACAAACTGGGCCACCGCCCCCGTATAAAAGGCAAAATCCGCCAGACTGATCCTCCCCTGGATGATTTCACAGGCAATCCATCCCAGGGCAACACCGTTCTGCAGTACCAGCATAAGTCCGCTGACACCTTCCACACCCAGATGCCGGCGCGCCGTCCGCCGCACCCATACCATGCGCCGGGCAATTGCCCCATCCATCTTTTTCAGGAAAAAACCTGCCGCCTGATTGACACGGATTTCCTTTCCGGCCTTTCCGGTGGTAACCTGATTGTAAATGTACTCGATCTGCCTGTCGGCGGGATACCAGTTCTCCCTCTGCCCGAACTCATATGCGGCAGCCCTGTTTGCGATGATGCCGGGAAGCACTGCCGTGAAGACCAAAATGACCAGAACCGCCGGGTGCAGCACTCCCAGAACCCCGAAAAACAGTAAGACTCCCAGGCCGTTGACAACAAAGTCCTGCATCGTGTGGATGATCCCCGCAACACCCGAAGTCCTGCCGTCCGAATAAACCGCATCCGCCGCGGCGCCTGTTTTCCTTTTCCACACGGGGTCCTCGGTAAGGGAGTATCTGCACCGCATCATCATCTCGTCCAACTGCAGTCCCAGTTTCATACGGCCCACGGCGGCCTTCTCGGCATATCCCGCATTACTTACCACAATCAGACTGTTCAGCAGCCCGATCCCGCCTGCCAGGGCGGCCACCCACAGCACAAGTACCGGAAACCGCCATCCCTCCGTCACAGCCTGCACCACCACCCTGGGCAGGTATACACTTAAAACCGGCGCCAGCAGAGAAGCCGTCATCCCCAGCAGCAGATACCCAAAAAGGGATTTGCTGCTGCGGAAATAATGCCTGCATACAAACCGGATATTCTTCCAAAACATAATGCCCTGCTCCTTTCCCACAATATCACGCCGCGGCCGCAGCTTTTCTCTATTGTAAGAAAAGAAGAGGGCATTTGCAATCTCTTCTCTTTTTTCCGTCGTATTTTTTCTTTTTTCTGTGGAAATACCTCCGGCAATTCAGTCCTCCCCGTCCACTTCCGTCAGGATAATCTTCTGAATTACCCGGCCTTCCTCCTGATACATCCGGTAGGTCCCGTGATATTTCTCCACGATCTGCCTCACGCTGACCATACCGATGCCATGAACGGGAAATCCTCCTGGCCGGACATTGTTCTGTGTACTATTCTGTTGTCTTCCGGCATTTCTCCCACTAATGTCCTGCCGGAATTCCTCCCTTCCCCGGCCCTCCGTTTCCGCGGAATTCACCAGTTCTATCTGCCACAGCTCACCCCTGGAGAGCAGCATGATCCCTATACTGCGGGGCCCCTGCACCTTCCCGCAGGCCCGGACCGCATTGTCCAGTAAATTCAGCAGCAGCGCCGACATGTCCATCCATGCGATCCCCCGGGGACATCCCGCAATCTGATAGGAATAACTGATATCCGCCTGCCTGCACTCCTGCCTTTTCGCCATCAGAATATAGAGGAGCTCTTTCTCCCCGCCCATTCTGCGTCCCTGGCGGGTCAGCCTGGACTGCTTCATATCCTCCACATACATCCGGGCCTCCTCCCCCCTGCCGTCCTCATACAATGCTTCCAGGATATCCAGGTGGTGCCGGAAATCATGTTCAAAAATCCGCAGCCTCCACAGCTCCCGGTCCGCAGCTTCCCTCCAGTCTTCCGGCATGCTTCTCTGCCCTGCCCTGCTTCCGCTTTCCTCCGGCTTTCCCGATCCTGCCGTCCTCCCGCTTTCCGTCGTCTTTCCCCATCCTGCAATTCCTGCGCTTTCCTCCGGCTTTTCTGATCCTGTATTCCTTCCGGCTTCCGCCCCTTTAGGTAATCCTTCCGCGCTTCCCATTTCCGCCGCATATCCAAAGTCTGACCAGGCCCCGGCATAAAGGCTTGGAGGCTCATCCCCTGCTGCCTCAGCCCTCCTCAGCTCCCGCCGGATGCAGGCTGACTGCTGCCACACAAGGATGCTGCCAGGCCCCAGGTAAAGGCAAATATTCATCACCTGTTCCTGCCAGGGCTCCGCATAGGAAATATTGCCCAAAAATCCTACGCTTGCCCACAAAACAGTCAGTATCCCCATCCACAGAGGATAGATTTTTCCCCGTCCCAACAGGAAAAGCGCCGCCATGAGGAACAGGGCCGTCCCCAAAGCCGCCTGCAGCCCCTCCGTGCCGGGTATTCCCAGACCCTGCGCCGCCAGAACGCCTTTCCCCGCCAACTGCACTGCTCCGGCTCCCCCCGCCGTCTGCACTGCACTCCAGATTCCTCCCAAGCTCCGGGCCATGAGCCAGACGCCTCCAAACAATAGCAATTCCTGCCCTTCCCGCTTCCGGCATGAGAATCCCACAGTCATGAGCCACAGCGCCGCCCATACCGGAAGCGCCGGCCGGAGGGCAGGAAACAGATACCCTGCCAGGGCCAGGACAGCCACACCCAGTCCCGCTGCCGCCGCCCCTCTGCGCATTTTATAGAAACAGACATAATATCCTGCCGCCACCAGTCCTTCTAACATTTCATCAGATACTCCATATACGCTTTTTTCACATTTTCCCGGCGCTCCCTGGCAATGGCCAGGTGCTGTCCGTCCGCAAGAACCACTGTATCACGTTCCAGTCTTACAATATAAAGGGCATTTACCATACAATTACTGTAGATCCGGATGAATCCTCCCGGGGACAGCTGCGCTTCAAACTGTTTCATGGAGCCTGTCTCGGAAAAGCGGCTGCCATCCTTCAATGTGAATTCCACCTCATGATCATATACATATTTCAGATACATCACCTGATTCAGCTCAACGATCCTGTCCTGATTCTTCTTCCCTGTGACAAAGACGGCGCTTCCCCTCTCCCTGTCCAGTATCCTCTTCAGCGCCTTGGGCAGCTCGGAAGCGATCAGGGTTTTGGGAACAAAAGCCGCCGGTTTAAAGGCAAATGCCTCCAGAATCAGCTCCGTATGATCCGTGATAAATATGATTTCGCATGAAACACTCTGTTTTTTCAGCACATGAGCCAGTTCATAGCCGTTGATCCCGGGCATCTCGATATCCAGGAGCACCAGGTCGTAGGCTTCCTTCCAGAAAGCCGCCTGAAGCGCCTCCCCCGTGTCGAACATATCCGCTTCCAGTCCAAGCCCGGCCAGAACCTTTCCCACCGCAGCCCTGTCAGCAGCCTGGTCGTCACAAAATCCGATCCTCATTCCCTTCCCTTTCTCCCTGTTTCCGCTCCCGCTCCGGGTTCCGGATCCCCGGCCCCTTCTCAGAAAAACCCCTTCCAGTACCGGAACAGGAGCCGCCTGTGCCACTTCAGTTTCCCATAAATGCCCTGCGCCAACAGCAGGTACGTTTCCCTGACACGGGCCTCCGCCTCCGGGGAAATTTCCGAAAAGCCGTATGCGGCCTCCGTGACGATTTCCTGCATCCCGGCCAGTACCTCCTCCGGCACACCGGATTCCTGCGCCAGTCTGGAGGCAAAGTCAGTCTCCGTGCCGTCATATCCGGACAGCATCCCGGCGAAGCGCAGCATCTCCAACGCCCGGGAAAACACCCGCCTGCTGTCCCAGGACTCCATCTTCTTCAGTCCCTTAAGCCTGCGGTAATCCAGAAAAAAAGGAAGCAGGCACAGAGAATAGGCTCCCAGCGCCCCCAGAAGCCACAGCCATTTTTCATACTTTTCATAATCCATGGAAAAGGCAGACAGCTCCCCTTCCATTGATCCTTTTTCCCCGGAAAGATCCCCCTCCCCGGGAGAAGGCTCCCACCCTGCCAGATTCCATCCCTTCTCTGCCACCAGCTGCCGGAACAGCACATTGTCAAACCCGGGATAGGAGGCACCGCTGTCCCCATCCCCGGAGGGCGTCACCTCCACAGGAGTCCACCCGTAATCCTCCAGGAAAATCTCCACCCAGGCATGGGCCGCCTCATCCGTCACCACGGCCTTCCACAGCCCGTCTTCCTGCCGCCCAAAGGCGGAGGGCTGCACCATGTACCCCGCCGCATACCGGGCCGGAATCCCGTACAGGCGGTACATCAGCGTGGCGGCCGCGGCAAAATGCTCACAATATCCTTTCCGGTTTTCAAACAGAAAATACTCCACTATATCCTCATTCAGCGGCGTACGGCCCGGCGTCAGGGTATACCCGGCGCTGTCCTGCAGGGTATAAAGGATAAAAGCGGTGATTTCCTCCAGGCTCCCCCGGGGGTTGTTGTGGCACAGGGCGCTCAGCCGGGGCAGGATTTGAACCGGAACCCTGGTATAAACCCCCTGGATTTCATCCGCATACGCGTCCCGGAGTTCCAGGTACCAGTCCCTTATGATATCAAATTCCCCATAAACCTGATCCCACACTATATCCATATCCTGCTGCTCGTAATACCGGTATACATATCCGTCCTGGACTCCGCCCTCCCAGCCCACGCCCTGCTGGCTGTAGTAGGGCGTATACATATTCCCGTAGTCGCCGTCCGCGTGGCGGATCAGCAGGTTTCTCCACACCGGCGGCTCCCTGTCGTGTATGTTCCCGTTCATCACAAAGTACATGCTGTCATACAGATTGCCCACCGCAAAATGCCCGTTCCATCCCAGTTTCCTTTCCACGGTCCGGAATACTTCCCCGTCACTGGAATCCGTCCATCCCCTTCCGGTGTACTCGCTCCCCTCAAAGCCGCGAAGATATAAATTTTCAGTCGGTTTTTCGTCAGTTTCCAGTTCCAGATGGGGCGTGCCGCTCCGGTAATTGTTCCCCCCGGCCATGTCTCCCCCCGCCACGGTCCGTGAATCCCTTCCGGAAAGCCGGTTCATCGTCCGTGAAACCTGACTTTCCGCCTCATAGACAAAGTCATACAGCTCTTCCGTCCACAGGGCTACCGCGGGAAACAGAACCAGAAATCCCCCTGCCAGGAACGCCCCCGCCAGGATACTGCCCCTGCCCGACATCCCATGCGTCCCCGCCCCCTCAAAGGACATCCTCCACACCGACGTCCCGTCTGTCTGCATAACGGCAAAGGAGACCTGAAACAGCGCAAGCAGAAACACCGTTCCCGCCCCCACCCGGATCCCCAGAAGCGGGGACAGAAGCAGCAGCAGGGTAGTCATCAGGTACAGCAGCGTGTGACTCCTAATCAGGAATTCGGACATGGCCATGAAAAAGGTGAGCAGCTCCGTCAAAAGCAGCGCGGCTTCCGTCACATCGATGGGCTCCAGGCTCACTCCTCCCGTCACACAGTGGGCAATGTACCGGATCTGTTCCCGGAGCACATCCTCCATCCGGAAAACCGCATAGCCATAGACGGCCACTGCCCCCGAAACCAGAACCAGATAAGCCCGCCTGCTGCCATAATATGTAAACCATATCCCCCAGCACAGCAGGGCCGCCGCCGGATACACTATCCCCTCCGAGAAGGAAATGCCCTTCAGGGATTGAAAGAGGGTAAGGATTCCGAAGACTCCCGCTGTCAGAAACAGAAAAAAAGCCGCCGGGCGCCGCTTTCCCTCCGGTTCTTCCATATTGGTCCTGATCTCTATCCCTTCCACAAAGGCCTCCCCTCTTTCCGGACAAACTCACTGATACAGGCCTGTGCCAGTTCAAGACTACCTGATATTGGCCTGTCCCAATTCAAGACTCCCTGATATTGGCCTGTCCCAGTTCAAGTATAGCTTTGGAATGCCATAGTGTCAACCTCTATGCTTTTTCCGGCGCCGCGCCACGGTCAGTCACAGTCCCCCTACAGACCATCCCTCTCCTTCCGGTACTCCACAGGGCTGCAGTTCACCGCCTTCCGGAACACGCGATTAAAATAATAGATATCATTATACCCGGAGGAGAAGGCGATCTCCGTCACGGAAGCCGAAGTGGTGCGCAGCAGCTCCTTGGCCCGCTCGATCCGTATCTGCTGCAGATAGTCCCCGAAGGAAAGCCCGGAGAGCCTCTTGAAAATAATGCAGAAATAACTCCTGCTGCAGCCGATATGCTCCGCCACGGCACTGGTGGAAAGGTTCTCCTCCAGGTGCTCTTTCATGTAAAATATAGCCTTCAGTATCCTCTCCGCGTCGTTCCCAAGGTACCTTCCGGCCACTTTTTCATAAGTTTTTTCACGATAGGACGCAAGCCACCCTGCCAGTTCCTCCGTGTCTGAGAAAAGCGGCACCATGCTCTCCGGCAGCTCCAGCATTCCCTCCAGTTCCCCGATGTACCTGGCAATCACCATCTCCAGGCGGCGCACGTTGGAGGCCTGGGGCGCAACCTTCCCCAGCAGCCCCTTCAGCCGCTCGAAGGCGGAATCACAGAAAAACCAGTGCTGCGTCCTGCATTCCTTCCAGATCTCCGCCAGTTCCTTCCCCATCTCCCTGGGCGGATCCGCCCTGTGGATTCGCTGCTCGTACTTCTCCACAATCCGCTGTAATATGGCATCCCCGTTGTCCAGTTCCATGGAAGTCTTGGAGATATAGTCCAGGCCCCCTAACCGCAGTGTGGCCTGCACATAGGAAAAATCTTCAAAAAAGGACAGCACCACGAACTGTATATCCGGCTTGACCTTCCGGCACTCCTCCATAAATTCGATTCCGCTCATCTCCGGCATGTCGATATCCACGAACACCAAATCCACCGGGTGCTCCCGGACGAACTGCAGCGCCATCTTCCCGTTCTGCACATCCCCCGCCACCGTCATGCCGTATGTCTCCCAGTTCATCAGGGACACAAGCCCCCGCCTGGCCAGTTTGTCGTCATCCACTATCAGAACTCTGATCATACCCGCTCCTTTACCGTCCGCACCGGAATGATGATGGTCACCTTGGTGCCCCTGCCGATTTCACTGTTGATTGTGAGGATGGATTCCCCCTGGTAGAATCCCTCCAGACAGTGGCGCACATAGCGCAGCCCGATTCCGGCGGTGTCCCCCTCCCCGTTGTCCTCATAGGAGAAAGGGCGGTTCAACTGCTCCAGTTTCTCCCTGCTCAGTCCGTTTCCGTAATCCTGGATGGTAATCACCGCGCACTCCTTGCTCACATTGTGAAATACCCGGATGTCCACCACCCCCAGATCCCCCAGGCCGTACCGGAGGGCATTCTCGATCAGGGGCTGAAACAGCATCCGGATGGTCTCCGTCTCCAGATAATCCCCCTCCTCCACCTCCATGCTTGCCTCGAAATCATACCGCTGCCTCTGGAGGCTTATGTACTTCCCGGCAATCTCCACCTCCGTGCGCAGGGTGCTCTTCTTCTCCTCTTTTCCCAGGTTGTAGGCCAGAAGGGACTTGAAATCCGCCAGGAACCTGCTGATGGACTCCTGATGCTCCAGCTGTGCCATCCACTGCACGGAATTCAATGTGTTCAGAAGGAAATGGGGGTTGATCTGGTACATCAGCTTCTCCCGCTCTGTCTTCTGCCGCTGTTTTTCCTCCTCCTGCACCTTCTCCAGGAGATTTTTGATGTCCACCTTCATCTCGTTGATTTTGTGCATCAGCTCCTGAAATTCCCTGACCTCCAGATCCTCGCTTGCCATGTCCAGTTTCCCCTCGCCCACCTCCACAATGGCCTGCTCCAGGCGTTTCACCGGCTTGCCAAGCATCCGCATGGTGGCGTAGACGATCAGCAGGGCAGGAATTACCGACAGTACGCACAGCAGGAAAACCTTCTCGTACCATCCGATGATTTCCTTCACATACTCCTCCTGGGGCACCCCGTTTACATAGAGAAAGCCCATCTCCGACTTTTTCGCCATGAGGTAATAATCCCGGAACCGTCCCGCGAAGCTGCCGTCCTCCTGAAACGCAAGCTCCAGTACTTCCCCCGGCGCAAAGTGTTCGCTGTTGGAAAAAAGCACCTTCCCTTCCTCATCCAGCTGCATGGAGAGAAGGGGCACGCCCCCCCTGGCAGCGTAATCCTTTATGTTGGACTTCATCTCGATATAAATGTCCAGAGTGCGGTCCCTGAAATGCTGCTTTTCCCGCAGCATGGACGCCACCACGCTGTCATTGTACTTGCTGTTGGAGCGGTGGAGCACCTGGAACCGGTTCTCCCCGATCTGGGTCACGCATTCCTCCCCGGCCGCCGCCCTGCCGTCAAATGCCCCGCTGCCGAACAGCTCCTCCTTGGTATCGCTGTCCATATAGATGGAAAAATTCACATAGGTGTTCACAGAAGCGGCGGAAAGGATGGCATTCTCCAGGTCCCGCCTGCGCTGAAACTTGTCGAAATTGTTGTCCGCCGCCAGGTAATGCTTCAGCATGGCGCCGATGTTGCCGTCCTCCCCCAGCTGCTGCATCATCCTGACCATGGTAAAATAGCAGAATTCAAGATGCTCCATCTCATTGTCTATGTTGGCCCTCAGAGAGTCCTCCAGTTGATTCTGCTCGATGGAGCGTATGGTGATCCTGGACACCAGGTAGCAGGAAAGACTACATGCCGCCAGTCCGATTATGCTGATCAAAAGAAGCCGTCCCTGCAGGGACCTCGTAATCTTCACTTTCATCATATCCAGTCTGTCCTGACTGCAATGCCCATCTCCTTCAGTTTCCCGTAAGCCTCTTCCACAATCCCGTCATAAACCTGCCCCGGCTCATGGCAGTCCGATCCCACGTACACGGACACGCCTGCTTCCTGTACTTTTTTCCAGAACCTGTCATGAGGATACTGGAAACGTTCCCCGTCGGCGTACGCCTTCTTTCCCCTGCGGAAGCCGTTGGCATTGTATTCCAGAGGAAAGCCGTACCTGACGGCGCCGTCCACAATCATGTCGCAGGCCCTCTCACAGTGGATATCCCATGGAAAATCATTCAGGAAGATCAGGTCGGGATGGGCGGCGTACCGGAAATACCCGGTACGCATGCCTTCCACGATGTTGGAGGCGTAGATCTCGTAGCCCTCCGTATTTTCCAGCTGGTACACATTGACCAGCTCCCCGTCGGCTTTCTCGTAGAAGTGCTGGCCCAGCAGGATGTAGTCGCAGTCGCCCCGGGACAGAAGCTTTTCGTAGTAGACATTGTCCTCCCGGACGTACTCGCCCTCGAATCCCCGGGTGATGGAAATCCTGTCCCCGTATGCGTCCCGGAGCGCAGTAACTTCCTCCAGGTAGTCGTCCAGTTCCCCATAGGGCATGCGAAGGCCGAAGCGGTCGTCGTAGAAGGGCATATGGTCGGAGAAGCCAAGCTTTGACACATTTGCCCTGATGGCTTCTTCTACGTATTCTTCCGCTTTTCCCTTAGCGTGCCGGCAGCGGTCGCAGTGGGTGTGGTAGTTCACGCGCTGAGTTAATTTGCTTGTTGTTATCATGGATTTTGTCATGGGTTTCTTCCTTATCTACGGCTTTCCGGGTTTACGGGTTTACGGGTTTACGGCTTTCCGGCTTTGCAGGCATTCGTCTGTAAAGTCGCTATTTTTTCTACTGTCTGTCTAAAAGTAGTTAAATTAGCAATTCAAGAAATTATTAATCCATCCGCATTTCTTTTTCCAGAAAACTGTCTGTATCCAATTTCAATATAATCGGATTGCCGTCATGAACAAGACACCCTCCCATTACATTGACCGGCTCCCCTGTCAGCAGGTTTTCATAGGCGCCGTCCGCCATATATGCGGGCAGTTCTCCCCGGAAGCCTCTCAGGCTGAAGATTCCCGTCACGCATCTGCTCCCCATCCTGCACCACAGGTACGCCACATCCCTGTCGTCATCCGCAAAGCTGCCGTAGATGCCGTCCGCCGCAAGCTCCGTCTTCTTGATGCGGGCGCATCTGGCAATAAAATCGGAGATATCCTCTCCCCCTGCGAAATCCGTGGGATCCTTTTCAAAGATACTGGGCAGGTGGGAAAGCATTTTCTCCTGTCCCGCATAGATAAATGCCGTCCCCTTCAACAGGAAGCTGAGGGCCGTCCAGTTCAGGATGGACTGCCTGTCCTTTACATAATGGGCTATTCTCTCCTGGTCATGGTTCTCCAGGCAGCGCAGCTTCACATAGTTTTCCGGATAAGTCCCCTCCTGCTTCTCGA
>CAJTSY010000004.1:79885-111662 GCA_910578995.1 uncultured Acetatifactor sp. | reverse complement strand
GTAGCTGTCTCTGCGGCCATCTGAGCCGCATACGGAGTAGATTTCCTTGAACCTCTAAATCCCAGACCACCGGCACTTGCCCAGCTCAATGCGTTCCCCTCTGTATCTGTGAGGGTAACGATGGTATTGTTAAAGGAAGACTGGATATGTGCCTGTCCGCGTTCAACGTTTTTCTTCACGCGCTTTTTTGTTACTTTTTTTGCAACCTGTTTCGCCATTTTTAAACTAACCTACTTTCTCATCATTTTACAGTTACACGGAAAACCTGTTACTTCTTCTTGTTGGCAACGGTTCTCTTGGGTCCTTTGCGGGTTCTTGCGTTGTTCTTGGTATTCTGACCGCGAACAGGCAGACCCTTACGGTGACGGATACCCCTGTAGCAGCCGATTTCCTGCAGTCTCTTGATGTTCAGGGCGATTTCACGCCTCAGATCACCTTCCACTGTCACGTTGAGCTTTTCAATAGCTTCCGAAATCCGCTTCACTTCGTCATCGGTAATGTCCCTGACCCTGGTATCCGGATTGACGCCTGCCTCTGTCAAAATCTTGTTAGAGGTGGTCCTGCCGATACCATAGATATAAGTCAGACCGATTTCAATTCGTTTCTCTCTGGGTAAATCTACACCTGCGATACGAGCCATTTACATTTCCTCCATTTTCTGCGCGCATTCTGGTCTCTTACTGCACGCATTTCCTGTTACTAATTGATTGGGGCCCATGCCCAACCGGACGCTTTTTTGTTCCTATCCGATCTTTCCACAATAATTCTCATCGCCGCCGGAAAAACGGTTCCGCGTTTTTCCCGATGATACTTAAATTTTCCCAGACATCGTCCTATGCCGGACCCAGTCCGGAAGACACCCTGGAAAATCTTTTCATCGTGGTATCAAGAAGTAATCTCCAGCAAGCTCTACCCAGTTCTATGATAATCAATGCCCGGGAATAGCCCCTGCACTGGTTCAGCCGCACATATAACCGGACAAGAACTCACATGACCTGCCATCTGCCTTGAGGCTGCGGCAGGCGGTGATTATCCCTGTCTCTGCTTGTGTTTCGGATTCTCACAGATTACTCTGATGCGTCCTTTTCTCTTGATGATTTTGCACTTTTCGCACATTGGCTTTACTGATGATCTAACCTTCACGTTTAAGCCCTCCTTTCAAAAAAGACCATTTTGTATTATAGCATAAGGGGGGGCGTTCTGACAACCCCCTTTTTAAACAATTTTCTGGCTTTATGACTGTTTTTATGTGTTTTACATGCCTGCTCCGCTTCTGTCAGCTGTCCGTCACCTGAACGTACTCAGATCTATTTATCCCTCCAGATAATACGCCCCTTGCTCAGGTCATAAGGGGAAAGCTCCAACGTCACCCTGTCCCCGGGAAGGATGCGGATGAAGTTCTGCCGGAGTTTGCCGCTGATATGCGCCAGCACGCGGTGCCCGTTCTCCAGTTCCACCTGAAACATGGTATTGGGAAGCTTCTCCACAACTGTTCCTTCGATTTCGATTACATCACTTTTCGACATATAATTATATTTCCTCCAAATATAAGTTGCGCGGATGCCCCCGGCAGTACCAGACATGGGCAAAACATTTCTGTCCCAAGGGCAGTACCAACAATTGTTTTGGGCACTGCCGGCGGCATCCGCTGTTTAAAGTTCCGCATATGTGCACATATGCTGTTTTATTCACTACACGATTTTCTCAAATACTGCTTCAGCGCATATTTTATCTCTTCCCCATACACTTTCCTGCCCTTCAGCAGCCTGGAAAGCAGTTCCGCATCCACTGACTCAATGATGGGTTGTATATGTTTCATGCGCTTCTTCTTGGGTCTGTCCGGCGGTCTGTGGCGGCCGTCGCTGAGGTATACAAAATCCCCCTCCTGCGCCACTATCACATAAACCTGACCCTTGTCATGTCCTGCCTTTGATGTTGCAAGCTGTCCTACCATCTTCCTCTCCCTTACATTGTCATCCCCCGCTGCGGTGCTTTCCATTCCCTGACCCAAAATCAGGCAGCCGGTGAAGGATTCCGCAGTTAAGCGCCCGGCCCGGACAAGCCGGGGCCAAAAGCCTGACCGGCTGCCGGACGTTTCCCTTCCGGCATTTAATATAAGGTAAGAATCTCCGGCTCGCCCTCCGTGATCAGAATGGTGTTCTCATAATGTGCGGACAGGGAACCGTCCTCCGTCACCACGGTCCAGTTGTCATCCAGCCACTCCACATCCGCCCTTCCCATGTTGATCATGGGCTCCACGGCAAGGGTCATGCCCGGCCGGAGCCTGGGTCCCCTCTTTATCTGGGCAAAATTGGGAATCTGGGGATCCTCATGGAGCTTCGTCCCCACCCCGTGGCCCACCAGATCCCTCACAATGCCGTAACCATGGGGCTTTACGTAGGCTGCAATGGCATTGGAGATGTCAAAGAGATGATTTCCTGCTTTTGCCATCTTTATACCTGCGAAAAAGCTCTCCCTGGTGACGTCGATGAGCTGTCTCGCCTCCGGAGTGATCCTGCCCACCCCGTGGGTTCTGGCCTGGTCGGAATGATAACCTTTGTAAATCATTCCCGCATCCAGACTGACGATATCTCCCTCCTGCAGAATCCGGCGCTTATTGGGAATACCGTGAACCACCTCGTCGTTGACGGACACGCAGATGCTTGCAGGATATCCGTTATAATGAAGGAAATTGGGGATGCCCCCCAGTTTGCGGATCAGCGTATCTCCCTTTATGTCGATCTCCCTGGTAGAAATGCCCGGACGGATAAACTCTTCCAGCTCCTTGTGGACGATCGCCAGGAGCCTGCAGGATTCCCTGATCAGTTTTATCTGCTCTTGAGTCTTAATTATAATCGCCATGATAAAATGTCTTCCCTACCCTAAGATTTCCGTGATGGCATGGAACACATCCTGCATATCCCTGGTTCCGTCCACGGTCCTCAGAATTCCCTTCCGGGTGTAATACTCGATCAGGGGCTGTGTCTGGTCATGGTAAACCTTCAGACGGTTCTGTACGGTCTCCGCACGGTCATCGTCCCGCAGCACCAGTTCACTGCCGCAGCTGTCACATATGCCTTCCTGCTTCGGAGGAATGTGCTCGATATGGTAGGTGGCCCCGCATTTCAGGCAGGCACGCCTTCCGGACATACGTTTCACGATATTCTCGTCGGGAACGTCTACGTCAACCGCATAGTCAATCTTCTCCTGCAGCTTCTCAAGCGCCTCGTCCAGTACTTCCGCCTGGGGAATGGTTCTGGGGAAACCGTCAAGCACATAACCGTCCTTACAGTCCTCCTGGGCCACCCTGTCCAGCAGGATCTTCACCGTAAGCGCATCAGGAACCAGAAGCCCCTGGTCCATATACTGCTTCGCTTCCTTCCCCAGCTCGGTGCCGTTCTTAATATTCGCCCTGAAAATATCCCCGGTTGACACATGGGGAATCCCGTACTTTTCTGCGATCATTTTAGCCTGGGTTCCTTTTCCGGCGCCAGGCGCACCTAACATGATAATCTTCATAAACCCTCCAAATCTCCGATTCAGTTTTCAAAATACCAACAACCTTATTCTAACTTTTTTTACGCCTTTTTGCAACCATAAATCTTCTAAAATGTGCCAAAGATACCGCTGCCATGCCCAGTGCGGCCGCAAGGGTGACCCCGTTTGCAATCCTGAAGGCAGGAAGCCCCCTGTACCATACATGGATATCCGCCGCATCTTCCGGCATGGCATCACAGTCGTCCCGGCCTTCCATGGCCATTTTGTCCACCCACTGGTTTGCCTCCTGGGACATTTTGTCAAAGTAAAATGAGGCACTGCACAGAGTCGCCAGAATCACAATTCCGGCCATCCATTCCCTGCCATTTCCCTCATCCATGAACAATACTATACCGACTGCGGACACAATACAGAGAAAAACGCTGGCCGGTCCCAGGAAGCGCCAGGAAAACTGCAACACCGCATTTCCCGCCGGAGAGTTCCGGTATTGCACTTCCACAACATATTCGCCTTCCTGCAGAAAAGCAAAGTCCGCTTTTACCCCCCCGAAGAAGCCCCGCAGTATGCCACAGGATTCATCCAGAGCAGTATTCCCGCCACAGCAAGGCCACAAACCACAAATACCTGTAAGAAATGGAACTGTCGTCCCCTGATCTTCATCCGCAAAGTTCCTCCTGCCTTCTCTCTCCTGATACCCTCTCCCTGAAGTTTTCCGCTTCCCTCCTTGGGTACAGGCCGTCCATCCGCAATTCCGGATATGGAAAAAGCGCATCCGGATTTTTCAATCACCCAGATGCGCCCTGGAAAGTCCCTTCAGAATCCTTTCCCTCACCGTATCTATTTCTCCAGAAAACCTTTATAATTCCGGACAAGCATCTGTGACTCCACCTGCTTCATGGTCTCAAGCACCACGCTGACGATAATGATCAGGCTGGTGCCGCCGAAGGACACACTGGCCTTGAACACGCCGCTGAATACATAGGGCAGGACGGCCACAATGGTCAGTCCCACGGCGCCGATAAACACAATGTAATTCAGCACCTTGTTCAGATAGTCACTGGTGGGCTTTCCGGGCCTGATACCCGGGATAAAACCGCCCTGCTTCTTCATGTTATCCGCGATCATCAGTGGATTGAAAGTGATGGAAGTATAAAAATACGCAAAGAATATAATCAATACAATATACACCAGCAATCCGACGGAATACTTCAGCTGACCGGGATTACACCAGTAGTTGGAGTTCATATACCTTAAAATCTCGCTCCAGACGCCCGTGCCGTTGTAGCCCGCAAAGGCAGATATGATGCCCGGCAGCTGCAGCAGGGACTGTGCAAAAATAACGGGGATAACGCCTGCGGTATTCACCTTCAGCGGTATGTTGGATGTCTGTCCCCCCACCATCTTCCGTCCCTGTACCTTGTTGGCATACTGTACGGGAATCCGGCGGACGCCGTCATTCAGGACAATGACCATAACCACCATGGCAATGATAACAGCAAAGATCACCACCACCGCCAGCACAGCCGTGGCAGGCGCCTTGCCGAACACAAACTGCTGGAACAGATTTCCCAGGTCCTCAGGCAGCCTGGAAATAATGTTGATGACCAGGACAATGGAAATACCGTTTCCGATACCGTTCTCCGTAATCCGCTCGCCCACCCACATCAGGAATGCGCTTCCTGCTGTCAGGGTTGCGATTGCACTGATCACACTTAATGCATTATACTGAACCAGATAGCCCTGACGGCCAAATGCCACCGCCATTGCAGTAGACTGGATCAGTGCCAGCGCCACAGTCACGTACCTTGTGATCGCAGCGATCTTCTTCCTTCCGTCCTCACCGTCGCGCTGCATCTCTTCCAGCTTCGGGATCGCAATGGTAAGCAGCTGCATAATGATGGAAGACGTAATATAAGGATTGATACCCAGAGCCAGGATCGACATATTAATGAACGAGCCACCTGTAATTGCATCAAAAAAGCTGAACGCGCCATCAGACTGGGACGCAAACCAGCTTCTGAAATACTCGCCGTTTACACCCGGCACAGGCAGCTGTGATCCGATACGGATCACAACCAGCATGGCGAAGGTAAATAAAATCTTGTCCCTGAGATCTTTAATTTTAAATGCGTTTTTCAGCGTCGTAAGCATTACATCACCTCTGCAGTTCCACCAAGTGCTTCAATCTTCTCCTTTGCAGATGCGCTGTAGGCGTCTACCTTTACATTGAGCTTTTTGGTAAGTTCACCGTTCCCGAGCAGTTTTACGCCGTCCCTGCGCTTCTTGATAATGCCCGTTTCGATCAGTGTGTTTACGTCCACTGTGGCCCCATCCTCAAAACGCTCCAGAACGCTGATATTGATGGCAACGATATCCTTTGAGTTCCGGTTCTTAAAACCTCTCTTGGGAATACGTCTGTACAAAGGCATCTGGCCGCCTTCAAAACCAATCCTGGGAGCTCCGGAACGGGCCTTCTGCCCCTTGTGCCCCTTGCCGGCGGTCTTGCCGTTTCCCGAACCGTGTCCCCGGCCTCTCCTGAACCTGTCACCGTGCTTAGAACCTTCTGCAGGTCTTAAATTGGACAATTCCATTGATAACACCTCCTCTTTGCTTATGCTTCTTCCACTTTCAACAAATGGCCAACCAGACGAATCTGTCCCCTTGTTGCAGCATTGTCAGGAAGTATTACGCTTCTTCCTATCTTGCGGAGTCCCATAGATTCAACGATTGCCTTATTCTTTGGCACAGCACCGATGGTGGACTTTACCAAAGTAATTTTTAACTTCTTCTCTTCCATTCCTGATCTCCTTTCCATGCCCGTAAGGGCACTGCCCTGCCTGCATTTACGCCAGAACTTCCTCAACGGATTTGCTGCGGCTCTTAGCCACCTCTTCAGGGGACTTCAGCTGGCTCAGACCGGTAATCGTTGCCAGGACAACATTCTGCTTATTGTTCGAACCCAGGGATTTGGTACGGATATTCTTGATGCCTGCAAGTTCGCAAACCACACGGGCAGGGCCTCCGGCGATGATACCTGTACCATCGGGAGCCTTTTTCAGCAGAACACTGGCGGAACCGTACTTACCGATGAAATCATGTGTAATGGAATTATTTTCATCCAATGCAATCTTCACAAGATGTTTCATTGCATCTTCCTTCCCCTTGCGGATCGCCTCGGGAATTTCTACAGCCTTGCCAAGCCCTGCGCCTACATGTCCGTTGCCGTCACCCACTACCACCAGGGCTGTAAAACGCATGTTACGTCCGCCCTTTACAGTCTTGGTTACACGCTTGATGGCAACAACCTTGTCGCTTAACTCGAACTGGCTTGCATCTATGATTGTGTGTTTCATGGTGTATTCCTCTTCCTTTCCTAGAATTCCAGGCCAGCTTCTCTGGCTGCGTCAGCTAATGCTGCTACTTTACCCTGATATATATAGCCGCCCCTGTCAAAGACAACCTTCGTGATACCCTTCTCTACTGCCCTCTTGCCGATGACAGTTCCCAGATAGGCGGCCGCATCAACGTCATTGGTCTTCGTAAGCTCTGCCTTAACTGCGCTTTCCAGAGTGGAAGCGGATACTAATGTATTCCCAACAGTATCATCGATAATTTGAGCATACATATGATTATTGCTTCTGAACACAGCCAGACGGGGTCTCTCGGGTGTCCCACTGAAGCGGTTACGGATTCTCATGTGCTTTTTGACACGAACATCTTTTCTTGACTTCTTGTTAACCATCTTCATACTCTCCTTATCTGCTATTTCTTACCGGTCTTACCAACTTTACGCCTGATCGTCTCATCGGCATACTTGATACCCTTGCCCTTGTAAGGCTCAGGCCTTCTCTTGTCTCTGATTTCAGCAGCGAATTGGCCAACTTTTTCTTTATCGATACCCTTTACGATGATCACGTTCTGACCTTCCACTACGGTCTCGATGCCTTCGGGATCTTCCATCTCCACCGGATGGGAATAACCCAGGTTCAGGGTCAGCTTCTTACCTGACTTACCAGCCCTGTAACCGACACCGTTTACCTCCAGCTTCTTGGAATAGCCTGTGGTAACGCCCACCACCATGTTGTTGATGAGGGTTCTGGTCAGGCCGTGAAGGGATTTCATCTTCTTCAGATCGTTGGGTCTGCTCACCAACACTTCCGCGCCTTCCATCTTGATTTCCATTTCAGAGGGCAACACTCTCTCCAGCGTACCCTTGGGACCTTTCACGGTCACCTTGTTATTTTCTGCAATCTCCACAGTCACACCTGCGGGAACCGCGATTGGCATTCTACCTATACGTGACATGCCCGTACCTCCTATATTTTAAAAAACATTTTCTACTGCCTTCCGCGTGTAACTTAGATTTTCTCAGCGGGTGTCCTAAAGAGGTGTGCATGCACCCTCCTGGCCGCTTAGAAAATCTTTACACCAATTCCCGGCTACGGGAATTTTTACCAGACAAACGCCAGCACTTCACCGCCAACCTGAAGCTCCCGGGCCTTCTTGTCAGTGACCACACCCTGGTTGGTGGAAATAATGGCAATACCCAGACCTCCCAGTACCTTCGGCAGCTCCTCCTTGCCGGCGTACACACGCAGACCGGGTTTGGATATCCTCTTGATACCGGAGATAATCTTCTCGTTCTTGTCGGCGCCATACTTCAGGGTAATATGGATGGTCTTGAAGTTTCCGTCGTCAATGACGTCATATTTACTGATATATCCCTCATCCAGAAGAATCTGTGCAATCGAGAGCTTCATTTTGGAAACAGGAATATCCACTGTATCATGCTTAGCAGTATTTGCATTACGGATTCTAGTAAGCATATCTGCAATAGGATCGCTCAATGTCATTGTTTTTTCCTCCTTCTTACCAACTCGCCTTTTTTACGCCGGGTATCTGTCCCTTATATGCCAGTTCGCGGAAGCAAACTCTGCATATGCCGTACTTTCTCAAATAGGCATGGGGACGGCCGCAAATCTTGCAGCGTGTGTAGGCCTGTGTGGAAAACTTGGGCTTACGCTGCTGTTTTATTTTCATTGATGTCTTTGCCATGAAAAATTTACCTCCTTATTGTTTTGCGAAAGGCATGTTGAACAGGGTCAACAGCTCTCTGGCCTCTTCATCGGTTCTGGCCGTGGTCACGATGATCACGTCCATGCCCCTGGTCTTGTCAATCTTGTCATACTCGATTTCCGGGAAGATGAACTGCTCCTTGATGCCAAGGGCATAATTTCCCCTGCCGTCGAACGCATTGGGATTGACGCCCCTGAAGTCACGTACGCGGGGCAGTGCCAGGTTTACCAGACGGTCAAGGAATTCGTACATTTTCTCGCCGCGCAGGGTGGTCTTGCAGCCGATGTTCATCCCCTCACGAATCTTGAAGTTTGCCACAGACTTCTTAGCCTTGGTGAGGACTGCTTTCTGGCCGGTAATGGTTTCCATGTCAGACACAGCGTTCTCGAGAACCTTGGGATTTTCCCTGGCTTCTCCGATACCCATGTTGATCACGATTTTATCGAGCTTCGGAACTTCCATGACATTCTTGTATCCGAATTTCTTCATCATGGCATCCACGATGGTCTCGTTGTACATATCTTTTAATCTTGCCACTTTCTCTTACTCCTTCCCAACTGCTCTACAGTTTTTGATTAGTCAATCGCTTCGCCTGTGGACTTGGCGAAACGTACTTTCTTGTCCCCTTCCATACGGAAACCGACCCTGGTGGGCTTTCCCTTGAAGACAAGCATTACGTTGGATATATCAATAGGAGCTTCCTTCTGGATGATACCGCCGTTGGGATTCGACTGGGAAGGCTTTGCGTGCTTCGTGATCATGTTTACGCCTTCCACCAGTACCCTGTGCTTTTTGACATCAACGGAAATTACCTTTCCCTCTGCGTTACAGTCTTTGCCGGCAATTACCTTCACGGTATCGCCTCTCTTGATCTTCATTGACATATGGCACCTCCTCACAGTACTTCCGGGGCAAGGGAAACGATCTTCATGAACTGCTTTTCACGAAGCTCCCTGGCTACCGGCCCAAAAATACGGGTTCCCCTGGGTGTCTTGTCGTCCTTGATGATCACTGCCGCGTTCTCATCAAATCTGATATAGGAACCGTCCTTGCGGCGGGTCTCCTTCACGGTACGTACGACGACTGCCTTCACCACATCACCCTTCTTAACAACGCCGCCCGGTGTTGCATCTTTAACAGTGGCAACGATAATATCGCCAATGTGAGCATATCTTCTTGTAGAGCCGCCCATAACGCGGATGCAGAGCAGTTCCTTCGCACCGGTGTTATCGGCAACCTTCAGTCTTGTTTCCTGCTGAACCATGTTTTTCCTCCTTATCGGCCTTGCTGAAGAATGCCTGCACCCGGCATTCTCCCCTGCGGGCTTTACTGCCTTCCCGCATTATTTTGCCTTCTCTACAATTTCCACAAGTCTCCATCTCTTGTCCTTGGACAGGGGCCTTGTCTCCATCACCTTAACGGTATCCCCGATATTGCACTCGTTGTTCTCGTCATGCGCCTTCAGCTTGTAGGTACTCTTTACGACCTTCTTATAAAGGGGATGCTTTACATGCTCTTCAATAGCAACAACAATTGTTTTATCCATTTTATTACTGGTAACCTTACCAGTACGGACTTTTCTCAAATTTCTTTCCACGATTGATCTCCTTTCACTGCCGCTCTGCTCATAGAAAATGTCACAGACTTTTCCTAAGAATTACCTTCGGCATTTCTTTTAAGAGTGCCAAAGGCATTTCTGCAAGAATGCCGCAGGCATTTCTTTTAAGAGTGCCGCAGGCATCTCTGCAAGAGTGCCGCAGGCACTCTTTACGCCCTGGCCTTCTCGGTGATAACTGTCTGAATACGTGCAATGTTCTTTCTGACTTCCCTGATCCTTGCAGTATTATCCAGCTGATTGGTTGCGTTCTGGAATCTCAGATTGAAAAGCTCCTTCTTCGCGGCAACAAGATCCTTGTTCAGTTCCTCTACGGATTTGCCTTTTAATTCTTCTACAAATTTACTAGATTTCATTATTCAACACCGCCTTCCAAATCTGCCTTCGACATGATTTTACATTTGCAGGGAAGCTTGTGCATTGCCAGACGCAACGCTTCTTTTGCCTGATCCTCGGGAACGCCGGCAATCTCAAACATAACGCGGCCGGGCTTTACAACCGCTACCCAGTACTCCACGGAACCTTTACCGGAACCCATACGGGTCTCGGCGGGCTTGGCTGTCACAGGCTTGTCAGGGAAGATTTTGATCCATACCTGACCGTTACGCTTGGTATAACGCGTAAGCGCGATACGTGCCGCTTCAATCTGGTTTGACTTTACCCAACAGGGCTCCGTCGCAACCAGACCATACTCACCGTAAGTGATGGTATTGCCTCTGCCGGCCTTGCCTGCCATGCTGCCGCGGAACTGTTTACGATGTTTTACTCTTTTGGGCATTAACATTATTTATCACTCCCTTCCGCCTGATTTCCCTTTGTAGGAAGTATCTCTCCTTTATAGATCCAAACCTTAACGCCTACCTTGCCGTAAGTGGTGTCAGCCTCTGCGAAACCGTAGTCGATATCGGCCCTCAGTGTCTGAAGGGGAATGGTGCCTTCGCTGTAGAACTCGGTACGTGCGATATCCGCGCCGCCCAGACGTCCCGCGCAGGCCGCCTTGATTCCCAGTGCGCCGGACTTCATGGTCCTGCCCATGCAGGATTTCATGGCGCGCCTGAAGGAAATACGGTTCTCAAGCTGCTGTGCAATATTCTCCGCAACAAGCTGCGCGTCCTTGTCGGGTCTCTTGATCTCCTGGATGTCGATCAGGACCTTCTTGTCCGTCAGCTTGGAAAGTTCCTTTTTGGTGACCTCGATCTCAGCGCCGCCCTTGCCGATGATCACACCGGGCTTTGCGGTGTGGATGATCACTCTCACACGGTCAGACGCCCTCTCGATCTCGATTCGGGAAACACCTGCGCTGTACAGCTTCTTCTTCAGATACTCTCTGATCTTATGGTCTTCCACCAGATAGTCCGAAAAATCACCTTCAGCGTACCATCTGGAATCCCAACCTTTAATAACTCCGACTCTTAAGCCATGAGGATTAACTTTCTGTCCCATTTATTCGTCCGCTCCTTTCCCTACTCCTTCTCGTCCAGCACAACAGTGATATGGCTCGTTCTCTTCTCGATCCGGTAAGCCCTTCCCTGTGCCCTGGGGTGAATACGCTTCATGGTAGGCCCCTTGTTCGCGAAGCACTCCGCGACATAAAGGTTCTCCCTGTTCATTCCGTTGTTGTTCTCAGCGTTTGCGATGGCTGATTCAATCAGCTTCTTGACCAGGCTGGAAGCATATCTGGGATTATACTGCAAAATAGCGAGCGCCGTATCCACATCCTTGCCGCGGATGGCGTCCAACACGAAGCATGCCTTCTGCACGGACACTCTTGCATAGGATAACTTTGCCGAAGGCCTTGTATCCTTCTGCGCGTTTCTTTCTCTCTTTATCTGACTTCTATGCCCTTTAGCCATT
The DNA here is from genome assembly GCA_910578995.1 of uncultured Acetatifactor sp. Classification (GTDB taxonomy): domain Bacteria; phylum Bacillota; class Clostridia; order Lachnospirales; family Lachnospiraceae; genus Acetatifactor. The sequence goes on along the minus strand of CAJTSY010000004.1, from coordinate 99,619 downwards.
TATTTTACCCTCCTTATCAACGTTACCTGACCTTGGACTTCTTCTCGTCCTTGCCGTGACCGCGGTAGGTCCTGGTTGCGACGAATTCACCCAGCTTGTGGCCAACCATGTCTTCGGTAACATATACGGGCACATGCTTTCTTCCGTCATGAACTGCAATCGTGTGTCCCACAAAAGAAGGGAAAATTGTAGAACGACGGGACCAGGTCTTGATAACCTGCTTCTGTCCTGAAGCATTTAAAGCATCTATTTTCTTTAACAGGCTTTCATCTGCGAAAGGTCCTTTTTTAAGTGATCTAGCCATTGTCTCTCCTCCTCAACTATTACTTGATCGCCCTGCCGTCACGTCTTCTTACAATCAGCTTGTTGGAAGCCTTCTTGGGTTTACGTGTCTTGTAACCAAGGGCAGGCTTACCCCAGGGAGTGCTGGGACCGGGACGTCCGATACCGGTCTTGCCTTCACCGCCGCCGTGGGGATGATCGTTGGGGTTCATGACGGAACCGCGTACCGTGGGACGGATACCCATATGACGCTTACGGCCTGCCTTACCCACATTGATCAGGTTGTGGTCGCCGTTTCCTACGATACCGATGGTCGCACGGCACACAAGGGGAACCATTCTCATCTCGCCGGAGGGAAGACGAAGCGTCGCATACTTTCCTTCCTTGGCCATCAGCTGCGCGCTGTTGCCTGCGGAACGGACCAGCTGGCCGCCCTTGCCGGGGTACAGCTCAATGTTGTGAACCTGGGTACCGATGGGGATCTGAGATAAAGGCATGCAGTTTCCCACTCTCACCTCGGCCTCAGGTCCGTTCATGACCTTCATGCCGTCTGTAAGGCCCTGGGGAGCAAGGATATAAGCCTTCTCTCCATCCTCATAGCAGATCAGGGCAATGTTGGCGGATCTGTTGGGATCGTACTCAATGCCTTTCACAGTTGCGTGGATGCCGTCTTTGTTTCTCTTGAAATCGATGATTCTGTATTTTCTGCGCACGCCGCCTCCGCGGTGTCTCACGGTGATCTTACCCTGATTGTTACGTCCTGCATTCTTCTTCAGGGAAGTACACAGGCTCTTCTCCGGCTCCTGCTTGGTGATCTCGGAGAAGTCAGAACCTGTCATATGCCTTCTGGAAGGGGTATAGGGACGGTATGTCTTAATTCCCATTGTTTTGTCTCCTTTTCTACTTGATTCTTTGCGCGGCTCATACCGGCCGCATACCTAAATCTGAGCTTACGCCACACGGAAGAATCGCTCTGTGATTCTTCCCGGACAGTTAGATATTCTCAGGCGGCGTCCTTTGATGCCTTAGCATATCTTTCTGTCCCCGGAACATAGTTGTTCTTCGGCAGCGTCCTCTGACGCCCTGGAACAACTTTCCGTCCTCCTACAGTCCCGAGAAGATTTCGATCTCCTTGCTGTCCTCTGTGAGCTTGACGATGGCCTTCTTGGTCTTAGCCGTCCTGCCCACCACCAGGCCGCGCCTCTTTTCCTTGCCCTGGCAGTTCATGGTGTTGACACGCTTCACTTTTGTGCCCTCAAACATCTTCTCCACGGCTTCCTTAATCTGGGACTTGTTCGCCTCTGGATGAACCAGAAAAGTATATTCCTTGTCAGCCATGCCGTTCATACTCTTCTCTGTAATCACCGGCCTGAGGATTACGTCATAGTATTTAATGTCTGCCATTATGCGTACACCTCCTCAATCTTTGCAACAGCGTCCTTTGTCAGGACCAGTGTCTTCGCATTTATGATATCGTAAACATTGATCTTGTCCGCATGGGTGGTGCTGATATTGGGAAGGTTCCTTGCAGAGAGCACCACATTCTGATCGTTGCCGACAGTCACCACCAGTCCCTTTTCCACCTTCAGGTTATTCATCACTGCCACGAAATTCTTTGTCTTGATCTCGTCAAACTTCAGTTCGTCCACCACTACCAGGTTGTTTCCCTGAACCTTGTCTGTCAGCACGGACTTCAGGGCAGCCCTCTTTTCCTTTTTGTTGATCTTAAAGGAATAATCCCTGGGAACGGGTGCGAATACCATACCGCCGCCTTTCCACTGGGGAGATCTGGTGGAACCCTGCCTTGCATGTCCGGTTCCCTTCTGCTTCCAGGGCTTCCTTCCGCCTCCGGACACCTCACCCCGGGTCTTTGCCTTCTGGGTTCCCTGACGTTTATTTGCAAGGTGCTGTACAACCGCCATGTGTACCAGGTGCTCGTTTATTTCCACACCAAATACCGCGTCGTTTAATTCGATCGTACCAACTTCCTTGCCTTCCATATTATAAACAGCTACGCTTGCCATATCTGATTGGCCCTCCTTTCGCACGAAATTTGCGTTATCCCTTAACGGTTTCTTTGATGGTGATCAGTGACTTCCTGGGCCCGGGCACTGAACCCTTTACCAACAGCAGATTCTTCTCCGCGTCCACTCTCACGATTTCCAGATTCTGTACGGTAACCTTCACGCATCCCATATGACCGGGCATCCCTTTTCCCTTAAACACACGGCTGGGGGAGGAGCAGGCTCCGTTGGAACCCTGGTGACGGTGGAACTTGGAACCATGCTTCATGGGTCCCCTGTGCTGTCCCAGTCTCTTGATCGCACCCTGGAAACCTTTTCCCTTGGAGATGGCAGATGCGTCGATCTTGTCGCCTTCCGCAAAGATATCGACCTTAATCTCCGCACCCAGGGTATATTCTTCCGCGTTGTCGAACTTGAACTCCCTGACATATCTCTTTGCGCTTACGCCGGCCTTCTTGAAATGTCCCATCTCGGCCTTGTTCGCGCCATGTCTGTGGATGACTTCCTTCCTGCCGCCTGCGTCCTTGTTGATGATTCTCTCCTTCTTGTCAACAAAGCCAACCTGCACCGCGCTGTACCCGTCGTTCTCCTTCGTCTTGACCTGGGTTACCACACAGGGACCCGCGTTCAGGACGGTTACGGGGATCAGCGTGCCGTCATCGCTGAAGATCTGAGTCATTCCGACTTTTGTCGCCAAAATTGCTTTCTTCATTTTTCCTCTCTTTCTGCCATTTCAGGCTGTCTACATAGCGGACCACACGGTTACCGTTGCGGAAAGAATGCCTTACTTTAACGAGTATCATTCTTTTATAACCGCCGCGCCTTTTCTGCGCCGGGCGCCTGTACTCTGCGCCCTCCCCGGAGGGGATGTGTTCTTACGTCTAAGTAGAGGTTTTATTATGATTTATTTGGTTCTCATTTTGATGTCGATATACACACCGGCAGGCATTTCCAGTCTCTGCAGGGCATCCACCGTCTTCGGGGTGGGTGCGATGATGTCGATGAGCCTCTTGTGGGTTCTCTGCTCGAACTGCTCCCTGGAATCCTTATACTTATGCACTGCCCTCAGGATGGTAACCACTTCCTTCTTGGTGGGAAGGGGCACCGGGCCGCTTACCTCAGAGCCTGTCTTCTTCACAGTCTCAATAATTTTTCTGGCAGACGCATCCACAAGCTGGTGCTCATATGCCTTCAGTGTGATTCTCATTACTTGACTTGCCATAAAAAAAGTCGCCTCCTTTTCGCACTTTTGAGAAGATGAAACACATTCATTTCATCTTAGTACGACAAGCGGTGACTGTACACTCTCCCGTGTGTGTCCTGAATTCTCACGCAACTATCTCGACTCCAGAACCAACACCCGATTCTGCCTCACCGGCAGATGTAAACTGGTACAGTGACTTGTCGTCAGTTTTGTAACTTGACATTCGCTCCACGGAAAAACCTGATTTCCATTGCTGAAAACCAGCAACCTCACGCTTCACAGCTATCATGCCACAGCAATACTTAGTATACATGGGAATTCCTGACTTTGCAAGATATTTTTTGAAATTTTTGTATTTTTTTTTATACAATTCCAGATATATTTCTCTTGCCGGAAAAAATCCCCCATGCTATGATAGAGAAAAATGTAAAAAGAGGGAAACGAAATGTGGACTGCAGAGAATTGGAAGGAATATCAGGTTCTGGATGCCTCCGGCGGGGAGAAACTGGAGAGATGGGGGGACTATATCCTGGTGCGCCCGGACCCCCAGGTGATCTGGGACACTCCCCACAGCCACGAGGGATGGAGGAGGAAGAACGGACACTACCACAGAAGCTCCAGGGGCGGAGGGGAGTGGGAGTTTTTCAACCTGCCGGACGAATGGAGCATTTCCTACCTATTAAATGGGACCCGGGATACAGGAACCCAAGACGCGGGATTCCCCCTGACCTTCCGCCTGAAGCCCTTCAGCTTCAAGCATACGGGGCTCTTCCCGGAACAGGCCGTGAACTGGGAATGGTTCTCTGCCCTGATCCGAAAGGAACGCAGAAAAAATGACCGGCCCATCCAGGTACTGAATCTGTTCGCCTATACAGGGGGTGCCACACTGGCGGCCGCGGCGGCAGGGGCCGGCGTGGTCCATGTGGACGCCTCCAGGGGCATGGTGGGCTGGGCAAAGGAAAACGCGGCGGCCTCCGGCCTGGGGGACGCCCCGGTGCGCTGGCTCGTGGACGACTGCGTCAAATTCGTGGAACGGGAGCTGCGGCGTGGGAACCGGTATGAGGGAATCATCATGGATCCGCCTTCCTACGGAAGGGGTCCCAAAGGAGAAGTCTGGAAGATTGAAGAAAATATCTGGCCCCTGCTTCAGCTGGCCGCCCGGCTGCTGTCGAAGGATGCCCTGTTCTTTCTGGTCAATTCCTATACCACCGGACTGCAGCCCGCCGTGCTGTCCTACATGATGAACCAGGCCATTGTCACCGGCTCCGGCGGACGTGTGGAAGCCGGCGAGATCGGCCTGCCTGTGGCGGAAAGCGGCCTGATCCTTCCCTGCGGGGCCTCCGGACGCTGGCAGCGGGAATGATCCGCCTGCCCCTCTCCGTTTCCGGCAGATAAGCGTCTTCGCCGTCCCGGTAACTCCATGTCCGTCCGGCGGCTCCGCTTATTTCCTACAACACATATTTCCGCAGCGGCGGGATCTTGCGCAGCAGCCAGGCACAGCCTGCGGACAGCGCCAGGACGGCCGCAAAAAACAGGGGCAGCGAGATCCCAATGGGAAATGACAGCGGCGTCACATGAAAAAACTTATAAGCAAGGTTTAAAAAAAGAGGATGAATCAGGTAGACTGCAAAACTCAGTTCCGAAGCCTGCTTCCAGAATATCCTGCCCCCTGTTCCGCCCCGGATGCCCCCGGCAAACAGCATCAGGGCCAGGAGCACTGTAAACGGATAATTATAAGCCATCTGCAGGGTGTAAGATCCTGACAGCCTGCTGCAGGCCATCCCCAGGCCCAGCAGGACAGTCAGTACGGGCAGACATCTTCCCCCGGCCCGTTCCCTGCAGCCGCGGCCAGTTCCGGCCACCCGGCCGCCACGGGCGCCGTCGGCAGCTTTCTCCCGCAGCTTCTCCTTCTTCACCGCAAACAGATAGCCGGAAATGTAATAGAACAGATAAATGCATCCGTCCGGAAGCACCGGTATGTCCTCCCTCCCCAAAAGCCTGGCAAGGTAGGGCAGAATGCTGCATCCGGCCAGCAGAATGCCCAGAACTGCCCAGACAGCCCGCACAGGAACCCTGAACAGGATCCACCGCAGCGCCGGCGTCAGCAGGTATAAAAACAAAATCAGGTACAGATACCACAGATGGGACCAGCTTTGGCCCCGCAGCACCATCAGGAATGCCCTTCCCGGCATATCCCACCGGAGCCCTCCCGTTACAGCCGCCTGCTCCAGACAGGCATAGGGCACCCCGAACCCAAACAGGGCCAACAGAATGCGCCTGCAGTACTTCGTAAGCATTTTCGCCGCGCCGATCTCCCTCCGGGGGGTCAGGAACAGGTATCCCGATATGATCAGAAACACGGGCACACACCAGCAGATCAGGTCAAGGGCCACAAGAAACACCTTTTTTTCAAAAGGATACAGATTCATGTCCGTATTGTCCATAACGCCTGTGACCGTGTGCAGCATAACCACCGCGCAGGTGGCCGCCGCCCTCAGTTTGTCCAGAAAGCTTTCCCGTTCATTCATCCGTCCGTTCCCCATGTCATATGTTTCGTCCCCTCTCCGGTCCTCCGGCGGGAACTTTCATACCTATTATATCTCATCAGGGAAAACCTCCGCAATAAAAACTTAAATTTTATTCCAATGCTTTCATTCCATCACTTCCAGGGAGGAAAACATTTCCCAGATTTCCTCCGCGTTCCCCCTCCCGTTGAAGGAAACCAGCACATTGCCCGGATACAGCACCGAGAAGTTTCCCCTGGGAGTGTCCGTATCCCCGCTGTCGTTATAGGCAATCATTCTGGCCGCCACAGTTTCCATACTCAGGTCTTCCCGGGAAAATACCGGATTGTCCACGCTCTCCCTGCGCCCGGCCGGCACGCTTTCCGAATAGGGAACCGTATAAAGTCTCAGGTCATAGGTTTCCGGAAGACCGGAGTCCACCGTTTCCGGAGGCTCCTCCACAATGCTCACACTCCATACAATGCTGTCCATTCCCCTGCTCCAGACCATCGTCAGGTTGGATTCCTCAATGTCCCCATTGCACCAGGCGCTCTCGAATAAATATCCTGCCGGAATCTCTTCCGGAAGATAGCCTCCCAGCGTCTCCTGGTTTCTGGCTTCCTCCTCCGAGTATTTAATCTGGTTTATCCGGGGACAGGAATCCGACTCTCCGCCGGCCGCCTCCGGCGAAACGGTATCCCCGCCCATTCCGTCCGTATCCTGCCTGCCTTCTTCCCCGCCGGAGAGGCACTCTGATTCGGGGAAATCTTTCTTCTCCTGGCTGTTTTCCAGGCTCTCCATCTTGTCCGCCGCCAGATCCCCTGACCTTTCTTCCCCACCGTCCTCCATGGCCCCTTCCTCCGGACTGATCCCTCCGTCCTCCACGGCCCCTTCCTCCGGACTGATTCCCCCGGCCCCTTTCCCCGGGCTGGTTCCGCCGGCTTCCGCGGCCCCTTCCTCCGGGCCGATCCCTCCGGCCGCTCCTGCGCTGTTACCGGAAAAATCCGCAGAATCTCCCCCAGCCTGCCTGATCATCCGGTATCCTCCCCAGCTCAGGGCTCCCGCCAGGGCCAGGCAGAAAAGGGCCGCCCAGGGCCTGGATGATTTCCAGAAAGCCAGGGGACGGTTCGGTTTCCCGGAACCTGCGCCGGCGCTTCCGCGGGCAGGAGCGCTTCCGGCTGTGTCTTCCGTGCGGATCAGCAGCTCCTGGTCCACCCCGGACAATGCCTCCATGATCTTCAGCGCCCCTTGCCGCCTTCCTTCTTCCTCATACCGGTTCTTCACAGGATCACCCCCTCCCTCTCCAGATATTCCCGGAGCTTTGCCCTGGTCCGGAACAGGGATGTCTTTACCGTGTTCAGCTTCATGCCGTAACGCCTCGCAATCTCGCCATACTCCTCCACATACCAGTACCTGCGCAGGAACACATTGCACTCCCGCTCCGGCAGAGTGTGCAGGAATTCGTTCAGCATGCGCTCCAGTTCCGCAGCCTCAGCCTCCTCCTCCGTACTGTGCCTGTCCGGCACGCATTCCGCCAGTTCATCCAGGGCCAGCATCATTTCTCCTTTTCCTCTTTTCATGGTATGTTTTTCCTTCCATCTGTCCAGGGCTAAATTCCGGGTGATCGTCCCCAGAAACAGGGCCAGCCTGCCGGGTCTCCTTGGAGGTATGGCGTTCCATGCCCTCAGCCAGGTATCATTCACACATTCGTCAGAATCCTCCCTGTCATATAAAATGTGCCATGCGATACTGTAGCAGTAACTCCCGTATGACGCCTGTGTCTCAATGATCGCCCGCTCCTCCCTGGCCCAGTACAGATCCAATATTTCCGTATCTCTCAATGTCCGTCCTCCTGTTCCGGTTCAGCCCCTGACACCCGGGGCATAACCCTGTTGTTCATATAAGACGACAATTTTCCCCAAAAGTTCTGAACAAACGAAAAAAACGGACGACACCCGCCTCCCGGCTTTACCGTCCGCCTGAAACAATTCCGGTGCACTCCCGGCACTTCCCGTCCGCGCTGCTCCCTTCAGCCTGCCGCCGGCCTCACATCAGAGGCGCAACAATCCGCATGATCCGGCCCAGGGCCCGGTCCGTCAGCTTCAGTTTTTTATAATCCTCCGGTTTCATCTCGATGCACCGGGCCATGGTGTCACGGATGTCCTGCTCCATCACGGCTATCTGGGAGTTCCTGTACAGAATCAGCCCGCACTCAAAATGGTGGTACAGGCTCCGGTAATCCAGGTTCACCGTACCCACCACCCCCTTCACATCGTCGGACACAAACACCTTTGCGTGGACAAACCCCGGCTCATACTCGTAAATCTTCACCCCTGCATCCAGAAGCTGCTCATAATAGGTCTTTGCCAGCATAAAGGCATACTTTTTGTCCGGAATGTGGGGCATAATGATGATTACCTCCACCCCCCTGCTGGCGGCATAGGTCAGGGCCATCAGCATCTGGTAGTCCAGGATCAGGTAGGGCGTCATGATGTGCACATAGGTATGCGCCGTGTTGATGATCTCCAGGTATACCTTCTCCCCCACCCTCTCAGGTCCCAGGGGGCAGACACTGTAGGGAATGGCATAGCCGTCGCTGGGCATGGCCGCATCCTTGGGCAGTCTGTATTTTTCCAGGGCATCCGGAGTCCGTTCGGACTCATTCCACATTTCCAGGAACATGTAGGTGAACCGTTCCACCGCATCCCCCTTTAACATGGCCCCAACGTCTTTCCAGTGCCCGAAACGCTTCTTCTCGTTGATGTACTCGTCCGCCAGGTTAATGCCTCCGGTAAAAGCCGTCTTCCCGTCGATGACCAAGATCTTGCGGTGATCCCGGTTGTTGTAGTGGGGTGAAAATATAGGCTTTATGGGCGCAAACATCTTGCAGCGGATCCCTTCCTCCTCCAGCATGGCCGGAAAGAAACTGGGAAGATTCCACAGCACATTGGTGCCGTCGTACATAAACCGCACTTCCACGCCCTGCCTTGCCTTCTCCTTCAGAATGTCCAGAATGGTTCCGAGCATCCTGCCCCCGGACACGATAAAAAACTCCATGAAGATATATTTTTCCGCGTTTTTCAGCTCCTCCACCATGTCCACGAACTGGCTGTCCCCCAGGGAATAATACTTTACCTGTGTGCCGTCATATACGGGACTGTTGTCACATTTCTCCAGATAATATGCCAGCTGCCCCATATGCGGGCTTTCCGACCGCAGCCTCTCCCGGGTCTCAACCCTGGGATGTACATATTCCTTCGTGTTGCGGGCCTGCTCCATCAGTCTGGCATACAGTACCTTCGTGCCCGGCTGACTCACGATTGTGGTATAAAAAATGGCCCCAAACACCGGAAACACTGCAATGGGAAGCATCCATGCAAGTTTCAGATCCGGATTTCCGGGGGCATTGTAAATGTAAATCACCGTGATGACGCTGAGCGACAGGAAAAAAATATAAAACAGGTAACTGTAATTCCGCAGAAGGATATATCCCAGCCCCAACAGTACAAGTTGTGCCAGAAACCCCAGCAGAATCATGGCCGTCCTTCCATAAATGACCGTCTTGATTCCCCCTATGGTTGCATTAACCCGCTCTCCCATGCTCATGGTACTCTTTATTCTCATATTCCGTCTCCCTGTGTAAACCAAACGGCACTGCCTTGGTCTGCCGCTTACCCGCCATGCCCGCAAAATCCCGCCGGGCATCTATGTTCTTTCCCCGCCCGGCTCCAGAAACACGTCCAGATTCACAAGGCACCGGTACAGTATCTCCATTTCCTCCTGGTTTAAGTCTTTCACAATGGCTTTTATCATCTTCTTATGAAAATCCCTGTGGTGGTAAAATGCCTTCTTCCCCCTCTCTGTCAGGAGAACATGTACCACACGCCTGTCCTTATCGCTGCGCTCCCTCCTGATATATCCCTTCCGCTCCAGTCCGTTCATATTGGTGGTCAGCGTACCCACGGTAACTGAAAGCCTGCGGGCGATTTCCGACATGTTCCGCGGCTCCTGCACTCCGATTGCCTCTATAATATGCATGTCATTGTTCGTTATGTCGCTGTATTCTTCCGTGATAACGGCTTTTGCCTCCAGGTCCATCACATGGTTAAACAAACTTACCAACAGTTCGTTTATGGAGCGATTCCTTCCCTGTGCCATACTGTCCACGCCATCCTCTCCGGGCCGTTTCCCCTGCCCGCTGTAAAAATTACGCCGGGCTTCCGCCATTTGATTTGCCAAACGGGGTGCCCGGCATTCCTTTAGCTGTTCCTATATATAAATGTACCAAGTTTCGGCCAAAAGTCAATAGCAATTTCCATTACCACTTCCATATCCCGGCCCCGCAGGTAAGTCCGGCGCCGAATCCCGACAGCACAAGTATCATTCCCCTGTGCAGCCTTCCCTGTCTGTTCAGCCCGTCCAACAGCAGGGGAATGGAAGCGGAAGAAGTGTTCCCCACCTGGTCCAGGTTCATGGGAAAACGCCCCAAATCCGCGTCCAGCCTTCCCGCAATCCCCTCCAGAATGCGCCGGTTAGCCTGGTGGAGCAGAAACAGATCCACATCCTCCGCCTCCAGGCCGGCTTTACCCAGGGCCTCGCTGATGGTTGTGGGAATCTGGCGCACGGCAAAGGAAAAAATCCGCCTTCCGTCCATCTGCAGATATCCCCGCTCCGGTGTCTGGCGGAAAAAGGCATTGTCCAGCTGCCTGCCCCTGCAGCACAGGGCTTCCCCCTGACTTCCGTCAGAATGCTGCACAAACCCCATCAAACCTCCCTCCTGGCACTTTTCCACATACACCGCTCCCGCGCCGTCCCCAAACAGGATACAGCTGCCCCTGTCGTCCCAGTCCACAAGCTTGGACAGAACCTCGCTTCCCACCACCAGGGCGTTTGTGTATATACCGGCCTCCACATAGGCCCAGGCCGTGTGCAGCGCAAAAAGGAAGCCGGCGCAGGCCGCGTTCAGGTCAAATGCCACAGCCCCCGCCGCCCCGATCTTCGCCTGTATCTGGCAGGCCTCACAGGGCGCCGCATCCTCCGGGGAACAGGTGGCCGCCAGCAGCAGCTCCACCTCCCCGGCACTCTTTCCCGCATTTTCCAGGGCCAGACAGCAGGCCCTGGCCCCAAGGTCGGCCACGGTCTCCCCGGTTGACACATACCTGCTGCCTATGCCTGTGCGCTCCCGGATCCATTGGTCCGAGGTGTCCACCATTCCCGTGAGTTCTTCATTTGTAACCCTTCTCTTTGGAAGGGCGCTTCCTGTTCCCAGTATCCTGATTGACATATTCTGATACCTTTCCTATTTTTTATAACCGGCCAGAATTCCGTCCCCTTCCCCTCTTCTAAAAACGGCGGAACCGGTCGTACTTTTCCGCGGCAATGGCCTCCCCGGACATCCCCCGGTAACCCTCCAGGAAAATACGGATCTGCTCTTTCAGGTATCCGGCAATGGCCTCGGCGGTGGAGGCATCCGCTCCCCCGAATTCCGGAATGATCTTCTCCACCACATGAAGCTGTTTTAAGTCCTGGGCCGTAATGCGCATGACTTCGCTGGCTTCCCTGGCCCGGGAGGAATCCTTCCACAATATGGAAGCAAAGCCTTCCGGCGAAAGGATGGAATAGGTTGCGTTTTCCAGCATCCATACCTGGTTCCCCACCCCTGTGGCCAGCGCGCCCCCGCTGCCGCCCTCTCCTATGAAAATACACAGCACGGGAACCTTCAGCGACGACATTTCCAGAAGATTCCTGGCAATGGCCTCCCCCTGCCCCCTTTCCTCCGCCTCAATGCCACAGAAGGCGCCGGAAGTGTTGATAAAGCTGATCACGGGACGGTTGAACTTCTCCGCCTGCTTCATCAGCCGCAGGGCCTTGCGGTACCCCTCCGGCATAGGCATTCCGTAATTGCGTTTCTGGCATTCCTCCGCGCTCTTACCCTTGTGGTCCGCAATCACGGTGACGGGCTGGCCGTCCAGAAATCCGATTCCGCCGATGATGGCCGGATCGTCCCGAAAACACCTGTCCCCGTGGCTTTCCACAAAATAGTCAAACAGATAATCCATATAGTCACAGGCGGACGCCCTTTCCAGCCTGCGCGCCCCTTTCACCTTTTCCCAGGCGCTCTTTGGCTTCAGCGTCCACTCCCTTTCCTTCAGCACCTCGTTTAAGACAAAATGGAAGTCCTTTCCCGGGGCAAAGTCCGCGTACTCCCCCTCCCTGCACTTGTGTGCCCGGATGAGAAAGTAAATGGTCTTTTTCAGGTTCCTGCGCTCCACAATACCGTCAATCATGCCGTGCTCCACCAGAAACTCCGCGGACTGAAAGCCCTCGGGAAGCTCCTGGCCGATGGTCTGGCGGATCACTCTCTGTCCCGCGAATCCCACCAGGGCTCCGGGCTCGGCCATGACCACGTCCCCCAGCATGGCAAAACTGGCTGTGACGCCCCCCATGGTAGGGTCAGTGAGTATGGTACAGTAAAGCAGCCCTGCCTCCCCCAGCCTGCGCACCGCCGCCGAGGTCTTTGCCATCTGCATCAGCGATATGATCCCCTCCTGCATTCTGGCTCCGCCGGAACTGCAGAAGAGAAAGACGGGCAGGCGTTCCTCTGCTGCCCGCTCCAGGGCGGCAGTGATCTTCTCCCCCACCACCTGTCCCATGCTCGCCATCATAAACCTGGCGTCACAGATTCCCAGCACGATATCTTCCCCGAATACCCTGCACCGGCCTACAGTGACAGCCTCGTCCAGTCCGGTTTTCTCCCTGGTTTCCCTGAGTTTTTCCTCATATCCCTCATAGGCCAACGGATTCCTGACTGGCAGATCCGTAAACCAGGGCCGGAAGGTGTGGGGATCCGCCACCATGCGTATACGGTTGGGTATTTTCACCCGGAAATAGCCCTCACATTCATAGCAGATGTATTTCCTCCTGGCCACCCGCCCGCGGTCCACCGCTGCGCCGCATCTGGGACAGCGGATCATATATCCGTCATTTCCCTCCCCGGAACGCTGTGCGGCCTTCTCGGTTTTACCTTCCGCCTGTCCCCGAAGGTTCCCGGCTTCCTTCCTCTTCAGTTTCCCCGCAAAGAAGACCCTGCGTCTCTTCCCCGCGTCCTTTCTCTGAAAACGCTTCATTCTGAACACCTCCCCGGTTTTTCGTCATGTATGAGGCTTTTCCGCTCTCCCTAGCTTATGGCGAAGGTCAGCTCCGCCTCCGCCGCCACCCTGCCGTCCACACAGGCCCTGGCCCGGCCCACGCCCAAAGGCCCCTTTTTCCTGATAATCTCCGTCTCCAGGGTCAGCACGTCCCCGGGCATCACCTTCCTCCGGAATCTCGCCCTGTCAATCCCCGCAAAATAGGCCGTCTTTCCCTTCCACTGGGGATCCGACAGGATTGCCACGGCCCCCACCTGGGCCAGGGCTTCCAGGATCAGTACCCCGGGCATAACGGGATTCCCGGGAAAATGACCCTGAAAATACGGTTCGTTTCCGCTGACGCACTTTTTCCCCAGGGCCCTGACCCCCGGCTCCAGCTCCTCTATGGTATCCACCATGAGAAAGGGATACCTGTGGGGTATGATGTTCATGATCTCCTGTGCTGTATACATATCTTTCTGCCTCCTGTTATGATTCCTGCCCGGACTGTCCGCGGAGCCGTCCCTTATCCCCGGTATCTGCCAACGAGTATGCTGGCATTGTGCCCCCCGAATCCAAGGGAATTGCTCAGGACGTAAGGTACCTCCTCCCCATGGCTCTCCATACAGTAATCCAGGTCCATCTCCTCCTCGGTTTCCCGCAGCCCCACCGTCCTGTGAATGAAATTCTCCTGTATCTCCTTTACCGAGGCGATGAACTCCACTGCCCCGGCCGCCCCCAGAAGGTGCCCCACCATGGATTTGGTGGAATTGACCCGCAGCCTGCCCGCATGATCCCCGAAGGCCAGTTTGATGGCCCTTGTCTCAAACAGGTCGTTGTGGTGTGTTCCCGTGCCATGGGCATTGATGCAGGTCAGCTCCTCCGGCCTTACCCCGCCGTCCTCCAGCGCGCTCCTCATGGCCCTGGCCGCCCCGGCCCCGTCCTCCGCCGGGGAGGTTATATGATAGGCATCGGAAGAGCATCCGTACCCCAGCACCTCCCCGTAGATCCGGGCGCCTCTCTTCCTGGCGCGTTCCAGTTCCTCAAGCACCACAATCCCCGCGCCCTCACCCATGACAAACCCGCTTCTGTCCCTGTCAAAGGGAAGGGAACACCTCTCGGGGTCGCTGCTGAAGGAGAGGGCTGTCAGGGCGGAAAACCCCGCGATTCCCAGGGGGGTCACCGCACTCTCCGTCCCCCCTGCCACACAGGCGTCCGCCTCCCCGTACTGGATGGCCCGGAAGGCCTCCCCGATGGAATTTGTACCCGTGGCGCAGGCAGTCACCACATTCAGGCTTTTTCCCTTAAGGCCGTATGCGATGCTCACATTCCCGGCCGCCATATTGGAAATCATCATCGGCACAAACAAAGGGCTCACCCTGGAGGGCCCTTTCTCCGTCAGTTTCCGGTGTTCCCGCTCCATTGCCTCCAGGCTGCCCACACCGCTGCCCACAAAACAGCCGATCCGGTAAGCGTCTTCCCTTTCCATGTCAATTCCGGCATCCTTCAGGGCCTCCCCTGCCGCCGCCACCGCAAACTGGCAGAAGAGCTCCATGCGCCTGGCCGCCTTCCGGTCCATAAATTCCTCCGGATGAAAATCCTTCACCTCCGCCGCCAGACTGCATTTGTAGTCAGTGGCGTCAAACCTCGTGATGGGCGCAAACCCGGTCTTTTCCTTTTTCACGGCATCCCAGAATGCTTCCACCCCGATGCCCACAGGCGTCACCGCCCCCATCCCGGTCACTACAACTCTTCTTCTCATCCTCTCCATATCATCCTTTCCACTGTCCTCTCACCGTTCCACGCTCATTCAGCCGCACCTGTGTCCGGACTGCCTGCGTCTCCTGCCCCGCCTCCCGGCATACGCAGGCTCTGTCACGGCCGTTATCCGGTTTCGACTTTGGCGCTTCCCGCCTCCCGGCATACACGGCCTCCGCTCCCTCTGAACCGGCGCCCAGGCGCCTCTCACCGCAGTCGCGCTACATGGCCATGCCGCCGTCCACACAGATGACCTGGCCCGTAATATAGCCGGCGCCTGCCCCTGCCAGAAAAGCCACCAGGCTGGCCACATCCTCCGGACTCCCCATCCTTCCCATGGGAATTGCCCCCAGAATGTTCTCCCTGACCCTGTCCGTCAGCTTCCTGGTCATCTCCGTATCCATAAAGCCGGGGGCAACCGCGTTGACACAGACCCCCCTGCCTGCCAGTTCCTTTGCCACGCTTTTGGTCAGGCCGATGAGCCCCGCCTTGGACGCGGCATAGTTTGCCTGGCCCGCGTTGCCCGCCACGCCGGACACGGAGGTAAGGTTGATGATCCTGCCCCAGCGCTGTTTCAGGAAGTACCTGGACAGGTGGCGGATGGTATTGAAAGCGCCTTTCAGATTCGTGTCCAGCACCAGATCATACTCCGCCTCACTCATGCGCATGACCAGATTGTCCCTGGTAATCCCCGCATTGTTTACCAGAATGTCTATTCGTCCGTATTTACGGATAATCTCCTCCGACATTCTGCCGCAGGCCTCGAAGTCAGACACATCACAGCCCACGGCCTCCCCGCTGCCTCCGCGGCTGCGGATCTCCTCCACCACTTCCAGAGCCCGTTCCCCGGAACCGTTATAATTGACCACTACCAGGGCTCCTTTCCCCCCAAGGGCCAGGGCGATGCTCCTGCCGATTCCCCGGCCTGCCCCTGTAACCAGGGCCACTTTTCCGGAGAGTTCCCCCTCTGCCGGAAATATTTTTTCCTGATTTTCTTCCATAGTCCCACATCCTCCCCCGGCCCCTGCGCCGGATAAAAATACGCCGCCGGTCATGCTTCCCGGGACCGGAGCAGTCCCTCCAGCTCTCCAACGGTTCCCACATTCACCACTTTCACATCCCGGCTCATTTTCCTGAGAAAACCTGCCAGGGTTCTGCCGGGGCCGATCTCAATAAATGTGTCCACGCCGTCCGCCAGCATCCGCTCCATGGACTCACGCCACCTGACGGTGGAAGACACCTGCCTGACCAGCAGTTCTTTCACACGGGCCCCGGAAACCACGTAGTCCGCCTCCACATTGCTCACATAGGGAAGGGAGGGATTCTTCACAGGGATCCCCTCCAGTTCCTCTCCCAGGCGTTTCCCCGCCCCGGCCAGCAGCCCGGAGTGGAAGGGCCCGCTGACCTTTAACGGAATACATTTCCTGGCGCCTGCCTCCTTCAGCCTTCCGGAAGCCTCCTGTACCGCCTCTGCCTGCCCGCTGATCACGATCTGTCCCGGGCAGTTGTCATTTGCGATTTCCACAACCCCACGAACCCCCTCGCAGACAGCGCGGATCCGGTCGGCCTCCAGCCCCAGAACCGCCGTCATGGCGCCTCCCACCGGATATGCCTCCTGCATATAAAGTCCCCGGCATCGTATCAGCCAAAATAATTCCGGCAGTCCCATCACGTCCGCAGCAGCCAGGGCCCCGTACTCCCCCAGGCTCAGTCCTGCCGCACAGTCCGCCTTAAACCCGTTCTCCTCCAGCACCTTCAGGATGGCTGTTTCCGTTGCCAGCATGGCGATCTGGGTGTATTCCGTTATGTCAAGGCTGTCATTTTCCGTAAAGCACAGCCCGGCCACGTCAAAACCGACAGTCTCCCCTGCCAGGGTATAGATCTGCCTGGCCCTGTCAAAGTTCTCAAAGAAGTCCTTTCCCATGCCGCAGTACTGTGCTCCCTGGCCCGGGAAAAGAAACGCCGTTTTATGCCCCATGTTACACTCCTCCCTTCAGGAGTCCGCAGCCCTGTTCCACAATCCCGCTGATGATCTCGGCGCAGCTCAGCTCCTGTTTCACCAGACCGGCGATCTGTCCCGCCATCAGGCTCCCTCTCCGGGTATCGCCCTCCACCACGGCCCTGCGCAGGGCTCCCAGGGTCATCTGCTCCAGTTCCTCAAAAGAAGCGCCTTCCTTCTCCCGTCTCAGGTACTCCCTGGTCATGCCATTGCGGATCTGCCTCACCGGATGTCCATGGCTCATTCCCGTCACCTCTGAATCAATGTCCTTTGCCGTCAGGATCTTCTCCTTGTAACCCGGATGAACCCTGGCTTCCTTTGACGCCACGAACCGGGTGCCCATCTGCACGGCCTCCGCCCCCAGCATAAACGCCGCCGCAAAACCCCTGCCGTCCCCGATGCCTCCTGCGGCAATGACCGGAATCTTCACCGCGTCCGCCACCTGGGGCACCAGGGCAAAGGTGGTTGTAGAACCGATATGGCCTCCGGACTCCATGCCTTCCGCCACCACCGCATCCGCCCCGGCCCGCTCCATCATCCTTGCCATGGCCACGCTGGCCACCACGGGAATAACCTTTATGCCCTTTTCCTTCCACAGGGCCATGTACCTGCCCGGATTGCCCGCGCCGGTGGTGACTGCCTTCACGCCTTCCTCCGCGGCCACCCTGGCGATCTCCTCCGCTTCCGGATTCATGAGCATGATATTCACCCCGAAAGGCTTATCCGTCAGCCCCCTGCACAGTCTGACCTGCTCCCGCACAAAGTCCGCCCCCGCCCCTCCGGCGCCGATAATACCCAGGCCCCCGGCTTCGGAGACAGCCGCCGCCAGGTGGTAATCCGCCACCCAGGCCATGCCGCCCTGTATCACCGGATATTCTATTTCCAATAATTCCGTTACCCTTGTCTTCATTCCATACCTCTTTTCCGGTTCTGCCACCCTTCGCCGCTCCGTCCACGCCTGTCTTCCCCTTCACACCGCAGAGTTTCCGGACGGACATTCTCCGGCTGCCCGCAGCTTCGTCACTCCACGCCCTTGCTGCCCAGGTACTCTATCACGTCTCCAACTGTGGCAAGTTTCTCCAGATCCTCGGAAGGGATCTCCACCCCGAACTCATCCTCCAGCGCCATGACAAGTTCGAACAGATCCAGGGAATCTGCCGCCAGATCCTCTTTAAAGCTTGTCTCCTCCGTAATCTGGGTTCCTTCCGCATTCAGTTTTTCCTCAATAACCGCTTTTAATTTCTCCAACATTTTTCTCTTCTCCTTTTGCCTTTTCTTTTTGTTTTACTTTGCTTTTTGTTTTGCAATGGCTGCGGCGGATGTCTTCCGTTTCATCCTCCTCATTCCCATGCCGGTTTTTCACTCTGCCCCACAGGGTCCATCGACATGTCTTGTTTATTTGATTGTCAAATTATTTGATTATCAAACTTTTATGATGATATCAAAAGAGCCGCTATTTGTCAATATGTTTTTATAAAAATAAGGCAGGTGATTGTAAAGCAGGAATTGTAAAAATGAAAAAAGTCACAGACGAAAAGTAAAACCGAAAAGGTTGACGACCCCCTCCAAAAGAATGTATACTATTCCCCAGAAAATAGAAACAGGTAAATAAATTCAGGGAGGAAACCATGACATCTCAAACCCAGACAGACTATTTCTTAATCCTGGCACAGCTGGCGGCAGTGACGGAACCCCAGCCGGACACCATCGCCAACCTGTCCAACGCCTCGGCAGTGCTGAGCATGAACCTTGCCCGCATCAACTGGGCGGGCTTTTACCTGGTGCGGCAGGAAGAACTGGTGCTTGGACCCTTCCAGGGCAGGCCCGCCTGTGTGCGCATTCCCTTTGGCAGAGGTGTCTGCGGAACCGCTGCCGCCTCCGGAAGCACACAGCTAGTACCGGACGTACACGCCTTTCCGGGACACATCGCCTGCGACGGCGCCTCCAACTCAGAGATCGTAGTCCCCATATTCCAGGGGAAAAAGCTTGTAGCCGTACTGGATATCGACAGTCCCGAATATGACCGCTTTGACATCTCCGACAAAGAAGGACTGGAAAAATGTGCCGCACTGTTAGGCAATGCCTGCTCCTGGATCCTTTAGCCCGGCGTATCGGCGGTGCCGGCCTCAAACAAATCCGGTTCCCGCAGCCGGATGCACAGTCAGGCGGCTCCGGGCAGAAAGGAATCCCGTCATCCGACTTCCGCATCCAGGAAAGCCTTTGAGCCCGTGGCCCCCTTCTGCCCCTGGTATTTGCCGCTGTAGGGATTCAGGGCCGTGTCATCCATCTGGGAAAAGACAAGCTGCCCCACCCTGCGTCCGGCCTTCAGCTCAATGGCGCAGCGGTTTACATTGTACAGTTCCAGGGTGATCTCCCCCTTAAAACCGGGATCCACCCACCCTGCGTTCTGAATAAACAGCCCCATCCTCCCCAGAGAACTCCTGCCCTCCACAAAGGCTGTGAGATCGTTGGGCAGTTCAAAATACTCCATGGTGGTGGCAAGGACAAACTGGTTGGGCAGCAGCACATAGGTGTCGCTGGTGATGGTCTTGTATCTGATCTCCCTGTCCAGGGTAATGATTCCGGTAGGGGAATCCTCCACGATACTGAAGGTGTTGCCCAGTCGGATATCCACACTGGCCGGCTGAACCTGCCCTTTTTCAAAAGGGGTAATCTGCAGCGTTCCCTGCTCCAGTAATCTGTAAATTGTTTTATCTGACAGTACCATTTTCTTCTCCTGTTCTTCCTTAAACATCCGATCAAAAACATGCCTCCGGATTTTCCCTTCATCAGGCGGTTTATGTTATTTTATCCCGCACATGACCGACTTGTCAAG
>CAJTSY010000004.1:65379-79785 GCA_910578995.1 uncultured Acetatifactor sp. | reverse complement strand
GGCCGGACAGACGGTGCCGGGAAGACAGCAGCACATACTCCCTTTTAGGGAAACAGCACCGTCCCGTCCCCGTACCACACCGTCCTGATCCCCTTCAGCCCTTTCAGCGGGGCCAGGGAGGCGATATCGTTCCCCCTTACGTCCAGATGTTCCAGTAAGGGGAGACTAACCGCAAATTCCACATTGTCCAGCCCCATGGATTCCAGGTATAGTTCCCTGAGACCGGGAAAGCAGCCCAGCAGTTCTCCGTGTTCCGAGAGCCTTATCTCCGTCCCCTGACCTGTATCCTCAAGGGTGCTCCCGTTCAGGGACAGAATCTCCAGTTTCTCGTTTATGGGGAGCCTTCCCATGTCCACCCCGAACCTGCAGTGGTCCAGATGCAGGACGCGCAGGGATGGCATGGCAAAAATGGCTTCCATCCCCCGGTCCACGCGCAGATCCTCCAGTATAAGCGCCGACAGTTCCGACAGCTGTGTCAGTGCCTCCAGAGAGTCCACCTCAGTGGATATGCCGTGGATTTCCAGGCTTCTAAGTCCCCCGGGAAAAGGAAGCGCCTCTTTCAGCCCTGACAGGTCCCATGCGCCCCTTACGGAAAGTCTCTCCAGGCTGTCCGTTTTTCCAAAAGGAGGCAGTTTTCCTCCCTGCGCCCTCTCCAGAATCAGTTCCTCCAGGCCCTGCAGCTCCCCCAGGACAGAATAATCCTCCAAGCCGGGATTATCTATCAGGGATAAAAAGGCTATCCCCCCGCATTCATCCAGGGCCTCCAGATCCGTGACCCCGCTGCCCTCTATGCTCAGGCTGGACAGGCTCTTCATTCCACGGAGAAAATCAAGCTTTTCCAGCCCCCGGCCCTTGATGCGCAGCCATTCCAGGCCGGTGAGCTGCCCAAGGGGCCCGTAATCCTCCAGATGATTCCCCGTCTCCAGAATCAGCCCCTGCAGGCCCGGAAACTGTAGGAGGGCGGATATGTCCTCCAGATCCCCGTAGTCCACGGACAAATACCTGAGTCCTGGAAATGCCTCCAGGGCCTCAAGCGTCTTTTTTCCGGAACGGTCCTTTGTCCCGATTTCCGTGATCTTCCCGGGAAGCGGTATGATTTCCGCCAATTCTTCCAAAGGGTTGTCCGCATAAACGCCAAACAGGGATTCCAGGCCTTCCAGATCCCCCTTTTCCAGGGGCATGTCCACGGAAAGCCACTCCAGTCCGGTAAACACAGCCAGGTCGGCCAGGTCTATATGCATTTCTTCCCCATAGGACATTGTCTGCACATATCCGTGGTCCAGCTGGTAGGAGACGGTTCGCTCCTCCCTGCTGATCTTGAGGGATGTCAGGGAGGCATATTCTGCCCCGGTAAGGTTTTTGCGTCCCCAGATGTTCTCCGCAGCCTGCCGGAAGAAATCTGACAGTTGTGTCACTGACAGGACCTTTCTGTCATCCCCGTCAGTTTTCCCGGCCTCCTCCTGCTCTGCTGTCCTTTTCCCGGCCTCCTCCTGCTCTGCTGTCCTTTTCCCGGCCTCCTCCTGCTCTGCTGTCCTTTTCCCGGCTTCCTCCTGCTCTGCTGTCCTTTTCCCGGCTTCCTGCTGATAATTTCCGGAAATATACCTTCCCGCCCAGGCTGCCGCAGCAGATGCCGCAAGGCAGAGCCCTGCCAGAACTGCTGCCAGGCGTTTCTGTCTTTTATTGCCCATGTTGTTCACCGCCTTTCCATATTGTTCCCATTCAGGCCCCTTTTTTCAAGTCCTTTTTTCATCCTCTCTTCCGTACCCCTTCCCTCATTCCTTTTCCCAGGCTTATTTTTGCGCTTCTTCCCAGGCCCGGGCTCCCGCATTCCACGCTTCTTCCCCAACCGGAACCCCTGCGTCCCATGCTTCTCCCCAGACACGAATCCCTGCGCTCCATGCTTCTCCCCAGACACGAATTCCTGCGCTTCATGCTTCTCCCCAGACACGAATTCCTGCACTTTGCGCTTTTCCCCGGGTCCGAACTCCGGCACTTTGCGCTTTTCCCCGGGGCCGAACTCCGGCCTTCCCCCATACCGCTCCAGAATGCGGCTCTTGGCCCGGTTCTCCCACAGATCCCCCAGTTCCTCCAGGGCAATATTCCCCCCGTACTTTCTTTTCAGCGCCCGCTCCAGAAGGAAGTCACAAACCTCCGGATTCTTCGGAAGAAGGGGGCCGTGCAGATAGGTGCCGATGACGTTCCGGTAGACCACTCCCTCACAACCGTCCTGCCCCGTGTTTCCATGTCCGAAAAGCACTTTTCCCAGGGGCGTATGATTTCCGATACAGGTGCGTCCCGCATGATTTTCAAACCCCACCACAGGCGCCCGGAAAAGCGGGCTCTCCAAAACCACATTCCCCACCAGGCGCCCGGGCTCCCACCGCGTCCGGATATCCAGGATTCCCAGTCCCTCCACCATTCCGCTCTCCGTCTTATAATACTCTCCCAGAAGCTGGAAGGCTGCGCACACCGCAAGCACTACGCCGTCCGCTTCCACATACTCCCTGAAATCCCGCCTTATCTCCCGGAGGTACCCTGCGGCCAGTTCCTGGCTCCGGTCCGACCCTCCGCCCCAGCAGAGAATGTCCACAGCGGAAAAGTCGATTTTGCTTCCGGACAGAAAAGGGACGACCTCGGCCCCGATTCCCCTCCACTGCAGGCGTTTGTACAGACAGCGGACATTGCCCCTGTCGCCGTACAGGTCAAACAAATCCGGATAAAGATACCCTATTGTCAGCTTCATCACCCGGGCCCTGCCTTCCAGCCGGACTGCATTTCATCCAGCATCCTTCCTGCGGCATAAAGTCCAGAATAATTCGTAATAAAGTATATATTTTTACTCCCGCTGACGGTGAGTTCTTCCACCGTACCCCTGATATCCCCGGTAACTTCACATGGAATGTCCTCATATTCCAGGCACAGCTTCATGTCCTCCCCCCGCGCCCCCCCTGCTGTGATACTGGAGGCGCCCGCCCGGGCCAGGTAACGGTAGTCCACATCCCAGAGCCAGGAAACATCCTCCCCGTCCAGTTTGCTGTCATTGATCTGGATTACCACATCCTTGCATTCCGGATCCTTTCCCAGCAGGAAAATCTTCTGCTGAAATCCCACGGGGTTCTTTGCCAGGTACAGCTGTACCCTGGCTTCCCCGATAACGAACAGGTTCTCCCGGTTATTTCCGTAGTCAAAACCGCTGATCATCCGGGGAAAGCTTTCCCTTGGCCCGTCCACGGCCTCCAGGGCGGCGTAAGCCGCAAGCGTGTTGTACACGCTGTAGGGCGCCTGGGTCCTCGTGGTGACAGATATTCCCTGCAGGCGGTAGGAACAGCGCCCGTTCCTAAACGTGATTCCCCCTGCCTGCACATCCGGCTCCGGCCGCTTCAGCCCGCACCCCCTGCAGCGGTAAATCCCCAGCTGTCCATATTGGAAAAAATCATACTCCAGTTTTTTCCCGCAAAGGGGGCAGAAAACCATCTCCCGGGATCCGCAGGGAATGTCCTCGGCAATCTTTTCGCTGATTCCGTAGGTAACCACCGGGTTCCCGCAGTCCAGGGCCAGGCGTAGAGAACAGATATCGTCACAGTTCACCGCCAACTTTGCCTCCGGCACGCTTCCCATGGCGCTCTCCAGTTTCCGGCAGACGCTGTCCACCTCACCGGCCCGGTCCAGCTGGTCCCGGAACAGATTGGTGACCAGTACCAGATCCGGCTCCAGTTCCGGAAAAATTCCGGGGGCGGACAGCTCGTCCACCTCCAGGCAGGCATAGTCCGCCCTCAGGTTTCCGCTCCAGTCCGCCGCCTGCACAAAAGCAGATATGACCCCCTCCGGCAGGTTGGCGCCCAGTCTGTTGCAGACAACCTTCCGCCCCTCTGCCTCCAGCCCCTGGCAGATGATTCTGTTTACGGTGGTCTTTCCGTTGGTTCCCGTCACGGCGATGATCCTGTCCCGGACTATGGCTGACAGCACGGACAAAATCCGGGGATCAATCCGCCTGGCTATGTATCCGGGAAGGGTGGAACCCCGCCCCCTGCCGGATCTCATTATTATCATTTGGACAACCTTTGCACAAAAAACCGCCATCCTGCTCCGCAGCCGCATAACCGCATCCACTCCTTTCCTGTACCCTTTTTGCCTCCCGGGACTCCCTTCCATGGCCTTCCCGGAACCTGTTTCCCATTCAGTATAAAGAAAGGATGTAACCCACTCGTAAATTGCAGCCTAAGAAATTATTAGGATATTATTAAAAAAAAGGACAGCCGCCCGCCTCCGGGTTTCTGCCCTTTTCCATCCTCTGTTCCATTATCCGCCTTCCGTCCCCCGGTCTCCCTCAGTCCAGTCCCCTCTCCATCCACTGATGCACCAGGGGAATCCAGGCTTCCGCCGCCCTCTCCGGGCCGTGGCCGCAGGTATTGGTCAGTCTGTTCACGAGGGACAGCCCATGACCTCCCTTCTCAAACATGTGGAACTCCACGGGAATATGATGTTCTGTCAGCGCGCTCACCAACAGCAGTGAATTCTGTACCGGTACCCCGTCATCCTCCCATGTGTGCCATACAAAGGCCCTGGGCACCTGCTCCCCCACACAGAACTCCAGTGAAAAATCCCCCTTCCTCTCCCCGTACTCCCCGGCCAACAGACAGCGGAAGGAATCCTGG
Organism: uncultured Acetatifactor sp.; assembly: GCA_910578995.1. Lineage (GTDB taxonomy): Bacteria > Bacillota > Clostridia > Lachnospirales > Lachnospiraceae > Acetatifactor. Next base: position 75,130 of record CAJTSY010000004.1, on the reverse strand, counting down.
TGCCCGTACTTTCCGGAAGTGATCACGGGATATCCCAGGATCATACCGTCGGGCCGCAGCAGCCCGCTCTGAACCCCAAGCCTCTCCCCCATCCACGCCTGGTTCCAGAACATACAGTAGCTGGCTGCCATATGGCCTCCTGCGGAAAATCCGGCAACCACGATCCTGTCCGTCCGGATATGCCATTCCTCCCCGTGTTCCCTCAGCTGCACCACGGCGCTCCCCAGTTCCAGAACCGCCGCGGGAAACACTGCGGGAGCCACGGAATACCGCAGCACGGCGGCATGGTACCCCATGGCCAGAAACTGCAGCGCCACAATCTCCGCCTCCCGGTCCGAGGTAAAGACATACCCGCCTCCCGGACAGACCACCACCACAGGCCTTCTGTGGATATCAATCTCCGGTGAATCGTCAATCAGATACAGCGACAACGCTGCATAGTCCATGGAACCGCTGTTTTTTACATCTAAAGTAAGATATCTCATATCTGCTCCTGTCTGTGCGCCACGGTATGGTTTTTTCTGCTGTTTCATTTCCCGGTTATCTGTCATGTTTACCTGTTCCGGGAATACTCTGCCAGTTCGTATACCCTCTCTTTGGTCAGTTCGGCTGCCGTGAGATTCCTCTCCATGGATTCCATGCTTCCCCCCGCAAACTTCTGTCCCGCAGCCTCCGCCTCCTCGTCCCTGTAGGCAATCCAGCTGCGCTCATCGGTCCGGAGCGCCTCCATGTCCTCAGCCCCAAGCTCCGCCTCCAGCTCCGTCCACACGGCATTCAGTGCACCGTCCCAGGTCTGGTACAGTTCTGACGCGATTTCGTTCATTTCCTGCTGAGCAGTGGTATTTTTGAGTTTTTCCTCCAGTTCCCCGGCCTGTTCCGCCGCAGTAGAAACCAGCCCGTCGATCCTTTCAGGCAGGCCCTCCTCCCCATAGAAGGCGCCGGAAAAACCATCCCCTGTATTTACATTATAAAGTCCGTAAAATCTCAGCCCGGACGGCCCCTCCGGATTCATATTGTATACCCATGACAGAAAATCCTCCGGCAGGCTGTTAAGCTCCGCCCCCGGCAGGTACAGGTAAAACTCCTCCCCGTCATCCAGGCCGTAGGCAGTGGAGTATATCTGGCGGGTATCGTCCAGGATTTCCTCCGTCCCGGGCTCCCGGGCAAAGGTAAGGGATGCCAGTTTCATTTTATAGGTAAACCCGTCCACCTTTTCCATGCTGTCAAAGGCCCCCTCAAAATCACACAGATAAAGGGTGCCGTTAGGATAGGAATCCCCCGTGTCCCCCATGTCGGCGTCCTGATAATGCCCGCTGAAGCTTCCGTCACCGCGAATAGACAGCTCCGTGTACCAGGCTCCCACGCCGCTGCTGAAATAAAAAGACGTATCCGCCAGATCCCCGAAGCCAAAGGGTTCTTCGCCGTCCCCCCGGGGCTTGTGTCCCTCTATTCCCTGTTCTCCAGAGGCTTTCCCTGACGGCTGCTCCTCTCCCCGTGCGCTTTCCTGACCTCCTGTGCTTTCCTGCCCCTCTTCCTGTCCTTCTCCCCCCTGCTGTCCATCCTGGCGGATTTCCACAGCCGGGGGAAAACCGCTTTCCCCATCTTCCTCTTTACCACAGCCTGCCCATAGGGTAACCGTCAACGCCAAAAAGGCTAAAACAGCTTTCTTTCTCATAATAATCTCCTCTGATGACTTATATTCCACTGTACCACAAAGTAATTGTATCAAAATTCCATGCCCATGGCAACCGAAAAACGCGCGGCAAACCACAGTTGCAAAAGAGATGAAATCTGCTATAATAAATAAGGAAAATCAATGCCGCGGTCCGGTTCCGGATGCGGAAATACATTACAGAAACGAGGAATACTATGGCAAAGGAATCCCAGAAATGCCCCATGTGCGGCACCAAACTGAAAATGACAGACGGCAGAATGACCTGCAAAAAATGCGGATACTACATAAGAAGCCAGACCGTCGATCCCACAGGACAGACTTCCGGCTCCTATACTTCCCAGCCGGCCGGCGCCACAGCCGCCTACTCCGGCGGGGCAGGCACCGGAACCGCAGGCAGCGGCCGCCCTTCCGGCAATATGTCCTCTTCCAGGAGCAGCGGCGACAGCAATCCAGTGATTGCCATCGTCACCGCTTCCATAATCGGCCTTGTATGCCTTGCCTTCCTGGTTGGCATTGTTCTTTTCCGGGCCGGAGCCTTCACCAAGCCCTTCTGGGGCAGGGACAGCAGCACCGCCTCCGGACAGCAACGGGAAAGCAGTATGGCGCCGGACAGCGAAAGCTCATCCGCTCCTGAGTCTTCCTCCCAGGCAGCAGTGGCCAAAGATGCATCTTTCCCCCGGTCGGATTTCTTCTGCCTGGTAGCGGAGTCCATCTGGGATAAGCCCTACACCGACATAACCCCGGAGGAATACGCCAGCCTTACCGCCCTGCAGATCATCCGTGACGACAACACCATTTACTACCAACTGGACGGCGGCGAAGTTCTCTCCCTGTATTATGAGAGCGATACCGGCATGGATCTTGCGGATCTGTCCTCCTTTCCCGGACTGCAGGCCATCTCCATTGATGACGACCTGGAGAAGGGGGATCTGAAGGGACTGGACTATTTATCCAGTGTCTATGCGGAGAACACCATCAGCGAACTGGCGGATATCATCCCCCATCCCGAGTACATCACGGATCTGGGCGTGGCGGATACGATTTTCTGCAGCAGCTTAAGCGGCCTGGAAAAATTCCCCGGCCTGCAGTACCTGACCGCAGATTACAATTTTCTGGAGGATATCTCCGCCCTGTCGCAGTTCCCCGACCTGAGGGGCCTGGCTCTCACCGGCTGCGACAGGCTGACGGATTACAGCCCCCTGATGTCGCTGACCAGCCTGGAGATACTGGACATTGAATCCCCCCAGCTGAAGAGCCTGAGTTTCGTCAGGCAGATGCCCAACCTCACCAGCCTGAGCATCGAGGACACCCAGATTGCGGACCTGAGCAGCCTGGAATCCTGTGCCGGGCTGACATACCTGCGTCTGTGGGACAATAATGAGATCGCGGACTATTCCATCGTCAGCCAGCTGACCCAGCTGACGGAACTGGAGCTGCAGGTCAATTATGGCGGAACCCTTCCCTCCCTTGCAGGGCTGGTCAACCTGGAGGCCCTTACCGTAAAATACGCCGGGGATCTCACACCCCTGAAGGATGCTGTCAATGTGACCTATCTTTGCCTGGAAGACTGTTCCGGATGGGAACTGGATTCCATCACAGCCATGCAGGGACTGACTACGCTGGTCATCAATGATTTTTCGTCTTACGTGGATTCCTTAAAGCCCCTGACGCAGCTTCCCAATCTGTCAGTGCTGAGCCTGGAGGACACTTCCGTCTTCGGAAACATCGAGGAAGTCTTCTCCATCCCCAGCCTGCGGCAGCTCTACCTCAACGAATGCCAGGTGGGAATGGATTTCGACAGCCTGCCCTACAACGAGAATCTGGAGACCCTGTCCCTCAGCGGCATCTCCATTCTGAAGGATCCCACATACAACAACGGAGATAAAGTAAAACTGTCGGAACACTATGATATGTTTGAACATTTTCCCGGCCTGAAGAATCTGTACCTGGCATCCCTGGGACTGGACAGCATTGCGTTTGTGGAGAAGCTGCCCCTGCTGCAGACCCTGGATATCACGGACAACAATGTGGAAAGCTTAAAACCCCTTGAGTCCCTGTCTGATTTCCAGGCCGTATGGTGCGGAAAAAACACCATCCTGGAAAAACTGCCGGAGGACACGGATATCCTTGTTTTTACTAATGATGTGTAATCTTGTCACGGCCTGCCTTTTTCCCACGGCAGGCCGCCATCTCTTTCCTCACGCCCTCAGAGTCAGGAATAAGTAACCCCCATAGGCCGCCAAGAGAAGTATCCCCTGCCATCTCTGGAATTTTTCCCAGATCATGGCCGGTATCACCGCGATACAGCCCACGATCAGACAGGCGGGCAGGTCAAGCCTGGCGGAGGTCTCCGCGATAGGCAGGGCCTTCCCTGACACAAAAGCGCTCAGGGGAAGGATCAGGGTCAGGTCTATGATATTAGCACCCAGGATGTTTCCCACGGACAGGGAGGACTGTTTCTTCGCTATGGCCGTTATGGTGGTGATCAGTTCCGGAAGGGAAGTCCCCACCGCAATGATTGTCACGCCGATGACCCGCTCCGGTATCCCGACCATGGCCGCCAGGGCACTGCCGTTGTCCACCAACAGGTCGGCTCCCCAGACAATGCCCACCGCGCCAACAGCAAACTTCACCAGATTGGTTACCACTTCCTTCCGTCCGCTAGTCTTCTTTCTGCCCTCCTGCTCCCCGTCCCCCTTCATGGAGCGTCTGGCAGAAGAAACGTTTTCCCAGAGGAACAGGGCAAACACAGCCATCAGCGCTATCGAAATGACTGTTCCCATCTGCCCCAGGAAACCGGAAACCACAATGAGGACCGCCGCTGTCAGCATCAGCACTGACTTCATCAGGTAATCCTTCCTCCTAATGACTGCCGGTATGCAGACCAGGGAGATGCCCATGATCAGTCCGATGTTGGCGGTAACGCTGCCCACTGCATTTCCAATCGCCATGTCCACGCTACCCTTAGCCGCGGCCATCACTGACACCAACATCTCCGGAAGCGTGGTGGCCAGGCTGACGATGGTGGCCCCGATAATCAGTTTCGGAATCCCGCTGACCTCCGCAATCCATGAGGCGGCATCCACAAAGTAGTCCCCGCCTTTCACAATGAACAGGATCCCTACCAGAAACAAAAAAATAATCACTGCCAGTTCCATTTTACCATCCTCTTTCTTTCGTATTTTTTCAAAAGAAAAAACCCATCCATAACCAGAGCCACAGGGGCTTCCGGTTATGTATGAGTCTCGTTATTTAAGACAAGCCAGGCCGTTCGGCCGGGGTTGTTGACTTGCCACGCCTGCCGCGCTTACTACTCCCTCACAGGTATTTTCTATTGTCCATCCAGTGTAGCACAGCAGGGACAGGCTGTCAATACATTCGCCCAAAAGGATTGCCGGAAAGTCATTTCCATGCCTGTCCCTCCAGAAGCTGCCCGGCCAGTACGGAGGCGCCCACCAGGCCCGCCCGGTTTCCCAGGGCTGTCCTTTGTATCTCCACCGTCCTTGTCTCCGGCATAAGCCGCGGCATGACCCGCCTGCGTATTTCCTCCAGAACATAGGGCTGCGCCAGGATGCCGCCCCCCAGCAGAATGTGGCCGGGATTAAAGATGTGGATCAGCGTGACCAGCCCGTATACGATCTCGTCGATCCACTGGTCCACGGCTTCCCTCACCTCTTGGCGTTCCATTGCGGCGAAAATCCTGCGCCCGTCATCCAGGGCAGGATCGATCTGCCTGGCCTTCCCTACAAGAGCTGTGACGGAAGCGTATTTTTCGTAGCACCCGCTCCATTCCTCACCGGCAATCCACTGTTCCGGATGCACCATGATACCCCCGAAGCTGCCCCCTGCCCAGTTGCTTCCCGCCCAGATTTTCCCGTCCATGACAATGGCACCTCCCACCCCCGTGCCATAGGTCAGGCACAGAAAGCTGTCCAACCCCCTGGCTGCCCCCCGGTACATTTCTCCCAGGGCCGCGGCATTTACGTCATTTTCCACCGCCACAGGCACGCCAAACTCCCGTTCCAGAATCTCACGCACCTTCATCCCGGTATATCCCGGCATATTCCCGTTGGCATAGTGAATACTGCCCCTGGCGGTGTCCACCTGGCCGGCGGTGCTGACGCCCACGGCATCGAAAGGCCCGCAGCCGCGCAGAATCTCCACCACCCTCTCCATGACCCGCTCCGCGCCCCGGGACGCCCCTGTCTCCCGTTCCTGCAGAACCGTCAGCTCCTCTCCATCCCATATACCGGATTTAATGGCCGTTCCTCCAATGTCAAGCGCCGCAATCCGCATACTTTCCCCTCCTTATTTCTGCTCTCCTGCTGTCCTGATGGCATCCATAAAACGGTTGGCAATCTCCAGGGGACGGGTGATTGCTCCGCCCACCACGATGGCCCAGACTCCTGTTCCCAGAGCCTCCACCGCCTGTGACGGATCATGGATTCTTCCCTCCCCGATGACCGGAATCTCCGCATCCGCCGCCAGACGGCGCATCAGTTCATAGTCCGGGCCGTCCAACCTGGGGGAATAGGATGTGTAGCCGCTCATGGTGGTGCCCAGGATGTCCACGCCGCATTTCCATGCGTTGATTCCCTCTTCATAGGTGGAAATATCGGCCATCAGGATGATGTCCGGATATTTTCTGCGGATGTCGGCGATAAACTCGTTGACGGTCCTGCCGTCCCCCCGCCTGCGCATGGTGCAGTCCAGTGCCACTACATCGGATCCGGCCTCCACCAGGTCGTCCACTTCCTTCATGGTAGGGGTGATATAGCCCTCATAGCCCTCATACTGTATTTTCACCAGACCGATGACAGGAAGCCCGGTTTCCTCCCTGATGGCCACCACATCCCGGATACCGCTAGTCCTGATTGCCGGAGCCCCCGCCCTGGCTGCCGCCCTGGCCATCAGGTACATCACGGACTTTTCCTCCACGTAAAGAGGCTCCCCGGGAACCGCCTGACAGGAAATAATCATTTTTCCATGAATCCTCTCCAGAAAATCTCTCAGGTCTCTGCTTTTCTTCATACAAACCTCCGCCTTTTCCGGGGCCGCCGCTTCCTGCGCAACGGTCCCCTTAGTTCTCTCACTTTGCTGCCTGCACTGCGTTTTTTGCACTGTCAAAATCCTCGCACAGCGGGGTAAAATACTCCCTTACACGTTTGATGATCTCCGCCGCCTCCTTTTCGCTGTATTTGGTAAGGCTGCCGCTCCCGTCCTCGCAGACATCAGCAGTCTCCAGTATCACGCCAAAAATGGTGCGTTCCCAGGACACCTTAATCAGGTTCCTGCGGATCTCCTCCAGCCTTGCCCGCATTTTGGCTCCTTTGCCTACAGCCTTCAGGTTTTTAAAGGCGGGAGGAACCATGGCCACGGTAGCAATAACCAGAATCAGCAGCAGCGGAAAAAACAGAACGGATATGTACTCATCCGCCTGCTCAAACGCGGGCGCCACGGCGGGAACCACCTTCAGGAACAGCCCCATGCCGAAAGCGGAAACCCCTGCCAGTACGCCTGTTATCAGTACGCCCGCGATCACCGACCCGATAAATCCCACCCCCGAGGCGAGGCATACGATAATGATTCCGATGCAGATGACAATTATCAGAATATAGGATATGTTCTCCCAGACAGGCTTTGCCAGAAACCCGGGCATAAAATCCGCCGTAAACAGCCTGTAAAGTCCGAACCAGATCAGCGCAAACACAATGGGTGAAAGAAACAGAGATTTCAGGCTGCTTTTTTCCAACTGGCGGTACTCCCTGCCGCTCTGCACCAGGGTACGGTATCCGTCGCTGGAAAAAGCCTCATGCTTTTTGTCATCCAGGCCTTTTATCACATCCGAAAGCCAGGTAAGCCCTTTCATATAACTGTCCAGATCCGTCCTCTGGCCAAGCCTCTCCTCCCTGATATAGTTCTGGGTCTGAAAAGTCTGCAGTGCCCTGTTCACGGTCTGCAGCAGCGGGCAGTAGGCGCCTGCCTTTTTCTTTCCCGCCGCGTTTCTGGCTGCCTCCCCGGCGCGGGGCAGCTCCACCTGCTGAATCTGTGCCCCTGTCCTGTCCAGCTGCGCCAGCTCGTCGGTAAACTCATGTCCGAACATCTGGGCATACCGATCCTTCTCCTCCTGGGTTATGTGCCCGTACAGATACTGATATTGTTTCCCCATGTTTCCCTCCTCATTTGTCAGCCTGTCCCCGGAGGGACAGGTATTTTGTTCCTCCCACTTATTATACAATTATTCAGGCCAATCTGCAACCGGTTATCTCAAGTTGCCCTGCATCCAGACTTTTACCACCCCAAAAATATCTACACCCATATGCGATACATTATAAGAGGGCTGCCAAAGAAGATACACAGGAAAAAGGCCGGTGTACTGACATATTGATATCGTATCGCCATGTCAGAACACCGGCTCTGCCTGTGCCATATTTCATATTTCATCTCTGTAATCCTGCCTGTCATCCCACTGCCTCTGGTCGCCGCTCATCATCAGCATGAACATCACCAACAGCAGCGGTATCGCAAGCGCCGCCGCGACCAGAAGCGGCTCCACCTGAAGAGCCTCCGCCGTGACACGGACCGTATGCTCCGTCTCCACCCGGTGCCCCCGGACTAAAATCCGATGAGTATTCACGCCGTAGGGCGTGCAGGTCACCAGCGTGCATTGATCTTCCCCCTCGGCAATCTGCAGGGCGCCCACATCCTCCGGCAAAACGATCAGAATCTGATCCACCTCGTAGGTCAAAATCTCGTTCAGCACATTGAGCACGAAGCGATCCCCCGCCACCAGCCGGTCCAGTGAGCTGAAAAGCTCCGCGCTGGGAAGTCCACGGTGGCCGGAGAGCACCGCATGGGTCGACTCTCCTCCCACCGGCAGCGAAGTCCAGTCCAGATGTCCTATGCCGACCTGCAGCACATTTTCCGACGTCCCGTGATAAATGGGAAGCTCCACACCGATCATGGGGATCTCAATGTACCCCATGATTCCGTCTCCGCCCAGGTTGAGGAGCTCCGGATAGACCGACTTCTCCTCCTCAGTGAGAAGGAAGGGATTCTGCCGCTCCAGAAGGCCGCTGTTGTACGCCTCCGCCGCCCGGTATAATTCTTCATACTCCTCCTCGCTCAATCCGGAGACCGCTTCCGTGTAGGACACGATTGCCTGGGAGGCATGGAAGGAATTCCAGTAATCAGATACCTTCGGATAGGCCATAATAGCGAGACCCGCCATGAAAATCAGTGTCAACAGAATTGAAGATACTTTCTTTTTCATAGCGGGCCTCACCTCTCAGTTTTTACTCAAGTTTCAAAATAGGGAACCAGTTTGTCCGGAAGATTCTCCTTCTCAGCGCTCAGCGCTCCTCTTCTTGGTTACGAAAAGCACTACTGCAGCCAGCATCAGGATGCTGCCAACCACGTAGAAGATCGTGGTACCGATGCCGCCGGTGGAAGGAAGCTGTGCGCCGGTCTTGTTTACAACCTCTGCAGGCTGTGTAATGTTCGTCTTGTTTTCTGTGGTGGCTGCATTTATCTTAACGGCCTGACGCGCGTTTAATTTGTTGTAGCCGGCAGGAGCCTCGATTTCCTCCAGGTAATAGGTGCCGTCATCCAGGCCTTCGAACATAATTTCGCCATTCGCGTCTGTTGTTCTGGTAGTAGCCTGTGTCTTATCATCAACCCATGTAACCTTTCCAGTACTATCATCAATTTTAGCATATTTGACACCTGTCGCCTCCATTGACTCTTTGTCAGCCAAAATGAACTTAGCACCTGCCAGTGGTTTCGTTTTGTCAGCTAAAGTTGCATTGTCTTTATCAGCAGCATACTTTTGAACCTTTATTTTGCCAGTATAGACATCCGCTGTGGTTTTGTCATCATTGCCCGGTTCCTCGTCATTGGGGGTGATGGTAATTTCATTTGTATGGTTTACAGCAGCAGTATCATCTGTCAAAATATCCTTGGTGACAGTCGCGGTATATGTGATAGTCAGAACAGCGCCGTTAGCATACAAACTTTCACCATTATCATTAACCCAGGGAATGTCGAATGTCTTTGTAGTATTGAAATTACTAATAT
>CAJTSY010000004.1:60987-65279 GCA_910578995.1 uncultured Acetatifactor sp. | reverse complement strand
AGCTTCACCAGGGTGTAGGTCTCACCCTTGGATGCGTTATCGACGGTGATTGTCCCCGTATTTGTACCCGCAGGCTCATCCGCATACGCCGTCACACACATAGCCAGTGCCATTACCATAGCCAGTGCAAGACTAATCAGTTTTCTTACTTTCTTCATAATACCTCTTCTCCTTTTCTTTTTTGTTTTTGTTTATATATGTCATTATAAAACCGGGAGCTTACACTTCACGTTACATTTGAAAATGCTATACAAATTTTTTCCTGTAATCTTGAAATGCCCGCCCCCAATGTTTTACCTCTTTCGCGGCGGCCTCAATGCTCCGCCGCTTTCTTCCGGCACCACAGCATAACCGCAATGGCTGCCGTCATCATCAGAATCCCTGCCATGGTAAGCATCCATGTTCCTGTGCCGCCGGTAGAGGGCAGAACCGCACCGGGATTGTTGGGCACGGTGATAACATAGGTATTTTCACCATTTTTCTCATAAGTCAACGAATTGGAACCCGTAAATGTCAGCTTCAACTCCTTACTGTTCGTATCCTCCGTCACCTGAATAGTGACATCGCCTATACCAATGTAACCTATAGGTACAGCAGTCTCTTTCAGATAGTAAGTCTTCATCACTTTCAGCACCACAGTATTTTGTTCTGCCGAACTGTCTGCCGAACTGCCAGTCACAATCCCATCCCCGCCGGAGATCCCGGTAAAGATTGGTTGCGCATCGGGATTCTTCGAAGGATCCACATCATAAAGTTCGAACTGTGCACCGGCTAATTTCCCGTTTCCTCCGTCAGTCTTAACAAACTGAACCTCTGCTGATTTTACGGTGTTTTCAACCGTGATCGAGTAGGTATTCTCGCCATCAGGCTTAAATTTGTCATTGCCACATATTTCCAGCTTATCGCTGTCATTTTCATTTTTCTTCACAGTAAAGCTGTATTGTCCCGTATCGTTTATCACATAGCCATTCGGTGCGGCGGTCTCAACCAGAGTATAATCGCCCTCGCGCACAGACAGCTGTAAACATCCTTTTTCGTCCGTTGAACCCTTCTGCTCCTTGCCGGCAATTGCGACAATCTGCCCCTTCTGTTTGCCTCCGTTGTATTGAATCTGGAAAGCAGCACCCTCCAACGGACTGTTGTCACCGCTGTCAACCTTAGTGATATTGATTACCAGGGTCTGTTTTAGCTTCAGTTCCAGGACGGGCTTTCCATTTCCGTCTCCGTCTTTTGCATCGCTGCCCGTCAGATTGTAGACATACTCATATTCTTCCTGATTCTTAAAGGGCCGCAGCGGGAACTTCTCCAGGTAATCGCCACCAAGTGTCATTGCGCCCTGCAGTACTACATCCCTGCCATTTTTCACGGTACCCAGTTCCACGTTAGTGGCATTTCCGCCATTGGGAGTTCTGGTCTCCAGGGTGATGAAGTCACCTTCATCCTTCAGGAAAACTTCGGTTCCGTTGCCAGTAAACTTCGCACCTTCGTACAGGTGGAACTGATCGCCCTGATGAGACACGCCATATTTCTTAGCATTAGCCAACGTCACATCGCTCCTGAGGTGCAAGGTACCGTTGTTGGTGATGATGTTACTACCGCCCGCAGCGCCATTCAGGGTCAGCCCGCCTGTCGTTCCCGTAACAGTACCCTGGATGCCGTCCGCTGCGGTGGTTCCTGTACCGCCGAAGGTAACGGTCTTACCCGCCGCCACTGTGATACCCGCTCCATTGGACAGTGTGGCAGTGCAGGCATTTCCATGTCGTGTTCCGTCTGCGTTCTCATCACTGTAAGAGGAACGGATAGTCAGGTTATAGTTAATATCAATATTCTGTCCCTCAACGGTATTCCCGTAGAATACAAGCGTATCTCCATCCTGAATATAATTCTGTGTCGGCCGCGCATCTGTGGGAGCCTTCACCGGATTTTCACCCATTACCGCATTACGCAGGGTGGCATACCACTCGCCTGTTCTGGTATTCAGCACGGTACCGATGTAAAACCGGATTACAGGATAAGGATCCTCTCCACTTCCCCTGAAATACTCAAGTCCCATCCTGGTATTTGTCTGCTGACCATGGTTCACATTTTCAAAAACCAGTTTATTGACATCACTTTCGGCCACATTAACCTTTACCGATTGATTATTTACTGCGATGAAACCACTGTCCATCACAATGTCACCGGATTTCCACTGCCCGACATTCCGAAGGAACACCGGCACAGGACTACTTGCTTCAATGCTGTTAATCCACTTGCCAATGGACTGTCCGGGATGCAGTGCCACACCGACGGTATTACGGTTCCCCAAGGGGTTAGGAGAATCTTTCAGACGGGTCTTGCCATCTATCTGTTCAATTCCCACAGCCATTCTCTCTATATAACTCTGATGGAACAATTCCACGCTGCCGCCATTTACCAACTTAATACCTGTACCACGAAACTCACAGGAAGAATGGTTTTCTTTATCATGATAGTCACATTCACGCTGGCTATCTGTAATATGGCTGTCGCCCATCATCATCACAAGACCGTCGCCCTCTATGAGAATCGCTACAGGCTCACTGATACTGCCGTTAGCAGCGTCAAATCCAGATCCAGTAGTAATCTGGTTTGCGGCATTGTCAATAATAACGCCGCTATACATATGCATATTGTAGCCCTTCTTATTATTAACCCTGAGCAATGGCCCCTCGAACCCACTGTTACGCGTGATTTTGATTGCAATCGTTTTATTGCCGGACTTTGGCCCCTCCCATTTCTCCGAAATTGTTTCAGTGTATCCGTTATGCGCTCGATTGCTGTCATCCACCACATAGGTATCATGCATCATGAAGTCGACTACTGTGCAATGTTTCAGAAATTGTTGTTCACCGCTGCTAATATTTGTCGGTGAGGACAAAGCCTTGATAATTTCCTCAATGGTCGTTCCCGGAGCAAATCTGGCAGATTCAACTCCTACCGGAAAGCCCGCATCACCAGGCAGTTTCCCATCAATGTACGCCAGTTCAAAGATCGGTACACCATTCTCCTTAACCCGTCCATAGTGGATTTCCATACGTCCATTATTGAACCATCCCGCATTGCCATAACTACCCGCTATGGCCGCAGCCGTCACAGAAAAGCTCCCCTGCTGATAACTGACAGCAGCCCCCTCCACGGTCACGTCCGAAATAATCTCCGTGCCCTCATCAGCGAAGTGAACGATCTTCAGCTCGCTTTCGTTATCCTCCTCCTCTGCCAGAGCCACAGGTTCGTCATACTCGATGGTCACATTCACCGGGACGGCAGGCTCAACTTTCTCACCCTGATAGCTCAGTTCAATATCGAAAAACCGGGCATTCAGCAGATCATATCCCCCGCTCAGCAACGCGTTCAGCTGGTCGGCCACAGTGACATTCCCGTCGGGAACCTCGTCGCCCTCCAGGTTCAGCGCCGCTCTGGTCCGCTCAAAATACTCATCGTACTCCTCCGTACCCTCTTCCAGCTCCCGCACTGTCATCTCTGTGCCCTTGGGCAGATTTGCGTCCGCGCCGTAGCTGACCGTAATGGTCACACCGTCGCCGTGGTACACCTGTTCACCAGGGTCACCCAGAGTAATGATAATGACATAGGTTGAAAATTCATCGGAATCAAACTGCACCTGACCTTCCTCAAAGGTCGCATTGTCCATCACAGAGGTCTCGCTTGCGCCGATGTGAATCAGTTTGGATTTTTCCGCATCCAATGCCTCCTGGAGCTTTATTACCACGCTGATGGACTCCGCAGGCTCGATGACCCCGCCCTCCGCGTTAAAGAAAGTGATATCCACGGCCCGCAGCACATCGAACTCCCCCTGCACGGTCTCGCTCACGTTGTCAATCACGTTCTCATTTTCCACTAAGGACACTTTCATGGTGGTACCTTCGGGGAATGCAGTATACGGCGCAGTCACGCAGACATCCATGCCTCCCACGCTGTCGGTGAACTTCAGCTCTTCGCCAGGAAGCAGCTCTTTGGGCACCAGATCTACAATGGCGTATACGGAAAACTCATCCGTGTTTACGGATATTTCATCCGAATTACCGTCTGCAGCGCCGCTTCCATCGGCAGGAATATCGGCTGCTTCCCCGCTGTCAGGTGTTTCAGGCTTCTCACCGGATTCACCCTCCGAAACAGCAGCCCCATCGGCATCACCCTCCGGCGCTTCAGACATTTCACCGGATTTACCTCCCGAAACAGCAGCCCCATCGGCGTCACCCTCCGGCGTTTCGGCTGTCTCATCGGATTTACCTCCCGAAGCAGCAGCCCCATCG
>CAJTSY010000004.1:44885-60887 GCA_910578995.1 uncultured Acetatifactor sp. | reverse complement strand
TACCTTCCGAAGCAGCAGCCCCATCGGCGTCACTCTCCGGCGTTTCGGCTGTCTCATCGGATTTACCTCCCGAAGCAGCAGCCCCATCGGCGTCACTCTCCGGCGTTTCGGCTGTCTCATCGGATTTACCTCCCGAAGCAGCAGCCCCATCGGCGTCACTCTCCGGCGTTTCGGCTGTCTCATCGGATTTACCTTCCGAAGCAGCAGCCCCATCGGCGTCACTCTCCGGCGTTTCGGCTGTCTCGTCGGATTTACCTTCCGAAGCAGCAGCACCATCGGCGTCACCCTCCGGCGCTTCAAACATCTCACCGGATTCACTTTCCAGGGATTCAGCCGTCTCACCCGAAACAGTGGGGTCTTCCTCTTCAAAAGCACCGAACTGGATCAATGTCTCCCCGTCCTCTGTCGCCCTGGCTTCAAGCAGCTCCGCTTCGCCGGCATTCGTCAGATGTACCACCACCGGCTGCGCAGCCTCCCGGATCAGATCCGATTTGAGGAATAGCCGTACATGATCCTCCGGCTCGATCTCATTTCCGTTATAATTCAGAGAAATGTCCACTGCCTGAAGGATCTTCGCCTCGTACTCCTCGCTGCCACCCAGAGCCGCCGCAAGGATCCGCTCTGTCTCCTCCTCTGTCAGGATACGGGAGCCGTCGTCCGCAGGCTCCTCCTCCGGCAGCCGCACATGTCCAAGCTGCAGTTTGGTATCCACCGGAAGGACATTGTCATTTGTCTCGACCCGCACGCTGAGGCCGTCTAACTCTCCGGACAGGTGCACCGACTTTGTAATCGCCGGGAGGACCAACATATATGCGGTCACAAATGCCGCACTGACCGCCAGTCCCCGCGTCAGAAACCTGCCCGTTCTGCTGTTTTTCTTTTTCAAACGCGCACCACCCTGTTTCAAAATATTTTTACCTCCATTTGTTTGCTCTACTTCAGTGTTCCAAATTTATCCAACGGCCAGATTCGGAATACAATCTTGCCGACAAGCTGTTCCACCGCGACACATCCTATCGTTGTTGAACGGGAATCCACAGATACGCTGCGGTTATCTCCCATGACAAACACCCTGTTCTCCGGCACCTGATACGGCAGCTTAATATCGCATTCCCCCAGGGCTTTATCATTCAGGTACGGCTCGTTTATTTTCACGTTATCCACGTAAACCGTTCCGTCCTCGTCGATATCAACCCACTGCCCCGCCTGGGCTATCACCCGTTTGATGAGAATCTTATTATTATAGTAGAATGCTACCAAATCTCCCGTTTCCATATCGCTGCCCTTAATGCTGACTACGAATTCCTCCTCAAAGAGCGTTGGCTGCATGGACTCGCCATAAATCTGCAATACCGGCAGCCACAACACCGCCACCAGCACCGCGATGGCCGCCACGGTTATCATCGCATAAACCGTAGTCTTGAGACTCCAGATATATCGGCCTCTGCTTCCCTCCCGTCGGATCTCCAGCAGCAGCTGCTCCCGCGTCGGGACATCGGTAAGTCCGGGGGGCTCTTCCTCTTCCTCTCCGCCCTCTTCGGGAACCACATCCTCCAGCGTATCCAGATACTCTGCAGCGGCCCTGGCCTGATCCTGATCCAGTCTGCCCTGGCTGTTTACAATCACTTCCGCCAACTTTCCCATCTGATGCAGATGCTGTTCTCTGTCCGCGATTCTCTCTTTCAGCCTGCTGTTCTCCCGTTCCAGCCGGTTTGCTTTCCCGGTCTGTTCGGCCAGCAGCTCCAACAGCCGTTTCCTGCTTAGCTTTTTCACCTGTCTCTGTGTCATTCCACGTCCTCCCTGCGGCAGTTCAACGCACTGTCTATCAGAAGAATCATCTCCAGTACACTGCGGAAAGCCTGCTCTCCGCTGCCTTCTATCCAGGTGACGATTCCCTGCCAGCTGGAGTGCTGTCGGAAGAGAATCCTGATTACGAAAGTCCCTCTCATTCCTTTCGCGTTCTCACAGCCGGCTTCCGTCCCTGTCTCCGGACCCTGAAATGCGGTGAATCTGCGCTTTGCTTCAAAGGACTGGGGAAAATTCATGCTGTCAAACAGGTTCTCCGCTTCCGTCAGGAACTGAACCATGCTGTCGAACGTCTTTCCTGCTCCCGCGAGGCCCGGATTGTACCAACGCCCCTTCATGCTGCCTGATTCGTAAGTATCTACATAAAGGTGAATCACCCGGCATGCCTCGCCGCTTACCTTTCCCATCGCATCATCCCCTTCCTCCGTCGTTTTCTCCAGTTTATCAGGCTGAAATTACATATTGCATTACATTTACGTCTCCGGGTAAAAACAGTTGAAAAAATTATTGCTTCTCCATAAACGTAGGGCTCAGGGAAAACAGCGTGGATTTCACTCTTGCCGGCGACCTCGGGTACTCACAGTAGAATCTCCGCTCCACCCGTTCGCAGACCGTCTGGCTGTTTTCGTAATTTGCCTGCACCAGCATGATGATATATTGGGACGGGCTGCAGCATGCTACAATGTCTCCGGTGCGCAGACTCGTGCATATCTGAGTCCGCATCTGTTCCATCGCTTTGTGCAGAGCCCTGGGCGTCAATGGTTCCTTACTCCTGCTGGACAGGGAGAAAACCCCGATGTGAACCGCGTCGCCCCGCCTCAGGGCCGCCCGGGCTTCCACCTGATAAAATAACTGGAAGGTCGTGTAATCGCACATCATCGCTCCGCCCGCATAGCCGTGTTCCTGCAGCTGTTCACGGATCTGATCGATCGTCAGGGAACCTCCCCTTACTCTGGATACGATTTCATGATAGAGGCTCTGCGTCTCCTCTCCCGGGGTTACGCCCAGGTCTTCATACAGCATCAGACGCAGACGTTCATATACTTCAATCGCATTCTCGCCCTCTCCGCAGGCCAGACAGGCTTTCATCTGCCAGCGATACAGAACTTCGCAATAGGGCGACATTGCTATCCCGTTCTGACAGTATCGTATCGCCTCTCTCACCAGCCCCTTTCCCATCAGCCAGGGCATCGACTGCTGTACCGCGGAGATATAGATCTCCCGGTAATACGCAGTCAACGGTTCCGTCCATTGCTCATCTGCCAGGTTCTGCAGAAAATCTCCCCTGTACAGGTCGAGCATCTGCGTGCAGTCGATACCATCCGTGCCCTCGGTTCCGGACACAAGGCCTCTATACATCGCCTCAAACCGATCCGTATCCAGGCTGACGGCACACTCCGGGTTCCATCCGTATCTGCTGTCTTTCGTTATGACCAAAGCCCGCCCCACCTGCTCTTCAATGGGCGATATCATGTGCCGCACACGGCAGAGCATGGTTCTAAGTGCCGCAACCGGCGCACTGTTATCCTTTCCGGTGCCCTTGATACGAATCAGCTCGCTCACCGGCACGATGCGTTCCCGGTGACAAATCAGATAGGCCAACAGACTTACAGTCCTGGAAGTACGGGCGCCCTTTCCGCTTATGACAGTCCCCTTGTATGACAGACTGAATTCTCCCAACATCCGGACTTCTATTTCCGCCTCTTCTTTCAGAATCACTTCTCCTTCATTCTGCCAACTTGCCACTTAAGTCACACTCCTGCCCTGCGTTACATCCACGAGATATTGTCTCGTTATTGCTCTTTACTGTCCTTTTTATTGTCCTTTTTCTTCTTTCTCAAAAGAAGAAACGTCATTACCAGAAGGATGCCCGCTCCGCCCAGACCCACCGCCAAAGCACGCAGCATGTTCGTCCTCCCGTCCTGTTCGTTCGGGTCGAAGACCGCAAAAGGATTCTTTCCATCACCCGGATTGGCCAGAGGAACATCCTCATCGTCCAAATCCACCAGTTCCTCAGGTCCATCGTCCGTAGGGATATCCTCATCCGGAATATCAGTACCGTCATCAACCGGTGTGACGTCCTCCTCCGGCCTATCTGCATCAACCGGTGTGCCACCCTCCGGAACCGGAACAGGCTGTCCTCCGCCTTCCGGGGTTGGAACAGGCTGTCCTCCGCCTTCCGGGGCCGGGGCAGGCTGTCCTCCGCCTTCCGGAGCAGGAGCAGGCTGTCCTCCGCCTTCCGGAGCAGGAGCAGGCTGTCCTCCGCCTTCCGGAGCAGGAGCAGGCTGTCCTCCGCCCGTCTCCACCCGATTATAGACAAAAGTAAAGACATTCTCCGCCGCATTTTCCGTAAGCGCCTTGACAAGGTTGTATGCCTGGGGCTCATAACCCTCGATATAGAGGAACGCTACAACCGGGCGGTCCCCCACATTTCCGATATACTGGCGGCTGGGAGCTATCGTATTGCCGTCTGCATCCTCATAACGGACCTCGTAGGAGACCGTATTTCCTCTGATACCATATACCACCACATAGTCCGCATCCTGCCGCACCTCGAAGGAAGGGGCGGACACCGTGGCGTTGTCCCTGCCGCTTTGCCGCAGTCCGCGCACATAGTACCGGCTGTCCTCCGCGAGATTGACAGGTATATCATTGAAACTGATTCGGTATCCGGCTTTTAATCCTTTTACGGTGATGGCGCTTCCGTCGTCCCGCATGCTTTTCGTGATGCCGTCCGCGACAGAGAAGCCTGACGTGTAGACAGAAATTCCTTCTGTTCCGGTGAATGCCCCCTGATTTCCCGCGTAAAACGTAACGGTATATGTGTATGCTGTGCCGGACTCTGCCGCGGCAGATGTCGTGCATGTCATCTGAAAAAACAGACAGAAAATGAGTAAACCTGTCAAAAACTTCCGTTTATTCATGTTTGTTCCCTCCTCTGTCCTTCCTCTGATAAACCACAAGAAGAATCATTAACGCCAGCCCGCTGACCAGAGCCGTCACAGACAGGAGCATCAGCTGCGCCGGGTCGCCGGTCTGCGCGCCTCCGGGGGTATAGAACCTTCCGCCGTTTTCCCTTCCGCCGCCGTTATTTCCGCCGCCATTACCGTCTCCGCCATTACCGTCTTCGCCATTTCCGCCGCCATTTCCGTTCCCGTTATTGCCGCCGTTATTTCCGTCGGTCTCCTCCACCGCCAGATTTAACCGCAGCCTTGCCAACGTATTCTGGTAATCATTGCCCTGGGTCTCCCCGTCCAGCGCCACTCTCAGACTGATCTCTCCCGCTTCTCCGCTTTTCAGCGTATCCAGATAGAAGGAATCCTCCAGGCCGCTGGTAGCCTCATAAAGTCCCTGCCTTTCCGCCTGCTCGTTTTCTCCGCCCACGGTCTCGCTGTTGAAAAGGACGTTCTCCTCTCCCCCTCTCTCCCAGGCCAGTCTGTACGTGTAAGCCCCGCCGTTGGCCGGACTGCCGTCCTCCAGGCTGCGGAGGACCTCATTGCTTACATACCAGTTCGTATCCTTGCCGGAACTGTTCTTCACTGCAATCTTGATCAGGACGCTATCCCCGGGCTGCAGATCCTTAATCTCATCGGCAAACCCCTCCGATGTAAAACTGCTTTCAAGCTTATCCCCCGTAAACTCCGCGTTCCAATTGTCATTACCGACAAAATCCTCCGCACAGACGTTCCTTGTGCTGCCAAAAAGCAGAAAGGCTGCCAGGATAAGCCCTTGATATCTTTTCTTCATTTTTCATTACCTCCTTCCGCCATTTCCCTCCAGGATTCCCGCCAGTACATATAGAAGAACCGCAGCCATAATGAATCCTGACGCCGCCATCTTCCCTGTCCGGCTTGTAAACACCTCCGCAAGAACCCCCGCCCCCGGAATGGAGCGCTCCACCGTTCCGATAAAGGCTGTATACGGAACCGGATTTCTGTCCTGCTCCTGATTGGCATCCCCCTTGGTGATAAGCTCCCTGGGCAGCACCCGGTTCTCCACCACCCTGTGTGTGATGATCGCGCCGGACCCCCCGCTGCCGTAAAAGGCGACCACATCGCCCACAGCGGCTTCCTCCGGCAGAGTAGCCCTGATATAGAGCAGACTTCCCATCGGAATCTCAGGCTCCATACTGCCGCTTATCACCGAGTAAATCTGATAACCCAAAAACCTCGGAACGGTGAGAGGGATGCAGATTCCCACCACCAGGATCAGCAGGATTGTCCCCAGGGCACGGCTCACTGAAATCAGGGGATTTTTATGTTTTTTCCGTGGTAAGGCCTCAGGGCTCATTCGTCTGAACCGTTCCCTCTTGTGGAACCGGTTCCTCCTCTGATCAGGCTTAACTGATTTCCTGTCATTTCCACATCAACGCCCCACGCGCTCCGGATCGCCTCTACAGCATTGTGGGTCTGCACCGCGTCCACTTCCACTCTGATGTTAAACCGATAACCGTCATAGGCATATTCCGTCTTCAGTCTGCTCCCGTCGGCTGTCCTCGTCTCCGTCACCTTATCCGCCAAAGCGGGATCCAGGCGGAGAATATCGCAAAGAGGCGCCGTATCTCCCCCGCTGGGCAGAACCGATGTGTAATAGAGAACCCTGCGCTCCGGCGTGGAAGCGTCCTCATCCTCAATCCAGCCGGCTCCTGTCAGGTTCAGCGCAATCAGGTCCGGCGACAGTTCCGTATCCGCTACCGCCTCACCGTCCTTCGTCCAACTCTTATACAGAACAACACGCACATAACTGTCGATGGTCCCGCTGTTGTGCACACTGAGGGCTTCCGGGTAGCTCTTTCCCAAAACAATCTTCTCGTTTTCCCCAAGCATATTCGTCAGGAGCTCTCCGCCGCTCTCTGTCCACTGATTTCCCACGTAATCCCGGCTTCCGACTACCACGCCGTTCTCCACCAGGCTCACGCCGATGCTGGGAACCTCTATCTGCATCTCATAATTCTCGCTGGAATAAGTCAGAGCCGCCCTGGTGCTTCCCACCGTGCTGAACAGCAGCAGGGTGGCAGCAACGATATAGAGCACCAGCGGCATCGACACTGTCTTTTTCTTCTTCTTTTCCATCTCTTACTCCTCCACGCTCTTTACCACGTCTACCTCTCTGCTCCAGTCCACCCCGTCCCAGGGGATCACATTGCCCTCCCCGTCACAGGGTACCGGTGTGTACTCCTGCACAACGATGACATTATAGCTGTCCGCAGAAGCAGGCGCTCCCGAATTGTCGATGTCAACCTTCAGAACTTCCGTATTTCCTCCCGCAGGCAAAACCTCCGTCCAGTAATAATAACCGTCGGCTCCCTCGGTCCACCGGCTGTCGGAACTTGTCGTGTCAAAATCCAGTCCATAGCTGGCGCCCGCAAAGAGCTTCACCCTTACATAGCAGTCCCAGTCACCGGTATTCCGGACAAATATCCTCTTATTATCAATCTCAGGATATTCCTCCACATCTGTAGTGGTAAATCCCAGTTCCAGCACTTTCCCGCCTTCCGCGGTCACGTAAGCCGTAAAATAGGCCATCGCCCTTCCGGCGTTCATTCCGATTACCAGGAAGAACGCTGCCGCGGCCAAAACCGCCGCGCCCCGGTTCCATCCATTCCTCATTCAACAGCACCTCCTTCATTCCCTGAACCTGAAGTCTCAGGCTCCAGTGTGGAATCCCGTAACTGTACGGGAGGTATCGTCCATTCCCTACCATCCTCTCCCACTGTGCTCCCGTAATAGTTCTCCACACTGGTCCCGCCGTTCAGCTGCCCGCTGTACTCATTTCCAAAGTCAATCGCAGCCGTCTCTCCCGCGATGATGTCCGGTGTCTGGGTTGACGATGAAACAACCTCGTAGCCCGCACCGCTGTACACCTCTGTCACCGTCACCTCAGCGCCCGCCGGAATCTTTCCCTCTATCGTGATACTTTTCGTCCCGGCCGTATCGAATACAATCGACTTTACATCGCTGTAGTATACGGTGTTTCCCTTTTTCGCCTCTATCTGAAAAACGCAGGTCGCGCCGCCCAGTGTCTCATTATAGGAACCAAGGGTCTTGCGAATCTCCAGATTACCGAAGCAAATTTCCCGCCCGGGCTTCAGACTGACATTCACATCGTAAATCCACTCGTCATTGCCCGTACCTCTGTAGTATTGATTGTCCGGCAGGGATACCAGATAAGGCAGAAAGCTATACGTGTATTCCGCGGACTGCACGTCATCTGCCATCACCAGATAGAGCCCGACGGCCAAATCGGAAATCCGCACCTTCCCTGCATCCACGCCTTCCCGGACTACGCTTCCGGACGCTGCGGGAACGCTCGCATCCGTCACCGCCTCCGCCGCAGCCTCCGCCATGGCAAGCCACTGCTCCGCGGCAGTCTCGGAACTCACCGAGCCAAGATCAGCGGAAATCCTGTCGTAAAGCGAGACATCCGCTCCGGCGCCTGTGGGCATCTGATATTCTCCGACACTGTTGACATCCGCCACCTTATAGAGCTTCACTACAATATCCGGCACCTCGGATGTCAGCAGCTCCGCGAAGTCCTCCTGCAAGACATCTCCCTGCGGCACCAGGTTTTCCGTATTTATATCAAATGTAATGGAACATGGCATGTCAGTCTCGATCCCCACTGCCCCATAAGCCACACCCATCCGGACGGTCAGCGTCAGCAGAAGAAAGACGGCCGCCGCTGATATGACTATGCTCTTATTTTTCATCTCTTTCACAGCTTTTCCTCCTATTCCAGTTCCGTCTCTGCACTTCGGTGCCCTTATAGGGGAATGAAATTTCATCTGCAAAGTGCGCAGCTGAAATTTCATTCCGGGCACCTCCGTTCCGAGACTGTTTTGAAGTCCCGTCTCTGCACTTCGGTGCCGTTCCGAGACTGTTTTGGCTTTGAATCTAATAAATGACATATAACTTCCCATCTCAATCCTCTTTGCCCCTTTTCCGCAGCCGGAACAGGAATTTCACTAGCGGAATGATCAAAATCGTCACAGACAATCCAAGCGCCAGATACAGCATATAGTAATCCTGCACGGCCTGTATCATCTTTTCCACCGGCGCGCTCTCCGCCGTCTCCTCCTCGCCCTCATATGGAACCCGTGCCGCCCGAACCAGGAGCCTGTGGCTGTTGACACCGTAAGGCGTACAGGTAAACAGCGTAATATAGTCCTCACCCTCCACAATCTGAAGGGCTTCCTGAAGCGTCGCCATGTCGTCCTTATCCACCATGGGAAGAATCCGGTCTACCTCATAAGCAAAGATTTCATCCAATATGTGGATATATACGCGATCCCCGGCCTCCATCTGGTCCAAATCCGTAAACAGCCTGGCACTGGGAAGTCCGCGGTGTGCCGCCAGAACGCTATGGGTACTCTCTCCTCCGATGGGGAGCTTCGTCCCGTTTAAATGGCCGACTCCGGTCTGGAGTACCTCCTCCGACGTCCCATGGTAGACGGAAAGCTTCAGGTGGATCTTTGGGATTGTGATATAACCCATCACCCCGTTCCCGGATATATTAAGTACTTTCCAATATTCCGTATCTTCCAGCGCGGCGTCCTCCTCCCCGAAGGCGTCCCCGTAGATATCATTTTGCAGCAGCAGGCTGTCAAAGGCCCTGGCCGCCTCCCATTCCCTGGAATAATCCTCCGGAGCCAGCTCCTTCACCGTCTCCTCATAAGTGTGAATCAGCCCGTTCTGGCGATGACTGTTCCACTGATCAGATACGGTCGGGTAAGATAATAATCCGAAACCTGCCAGAAACAGCAGGACAAAACCAGCTCTAAAAACAAAATTTTTTTATTCTTTTCATCTCTCTTCCCTTTCTTGTCGTCATGCTTTGTTTACGGTAAAAAGGTTACTCCCCAAGGATTGTGTCAAACAGCTGAATGAATTCCAGAGTGCTTCTGAACACTGCCTCCTGGCTTTCATTCTGCCATATCAGCCTTCCCTGCCAGGAATGGTGCTCCCGAAACAGAACCTGAATTCGAAAGACTTCCTTCTTCTCTTCTCTCCCGCACCCCCCGGATACCAATGGTACCGGGCTGCCGGGACAATCCTCCAGATTCAGCAGATCGTCCAAAAGCAGAACCGTCTGGGACAAACTCCGTATCCTTTTCTTTTCCTTCAACCGCGGATGCTGCAAATACCCGTCCAAAATACCGCCTTCATAAGAAAGGACCGTCACCACTGCTTCACGGCTCATGCATGGAATCATTTGCCTTCGCAGCTCCATAGCATTTTCACCTCTCTTTCCAGTTTCACCTTTACTTTAACCGAAACACATTACAGTCAGATTACTTTTCATGAATTCACCATATATTTTTTTCCTTTCGCCTCCAGAGAGGCAATCCTGAAGGAAATGCAGGCCCCGGAAGAGGGATATGCCCTGCGAAACGCCCTGCAGATCCTCTCCATCACAAGTTCGGCGTCCTCCGGAGTGCTCTCCGTCAGCATCAAAAGATACGACTTCTCGTCTAGCCTGCTCACTGGATCCTCTTTCCGCAGACATTTCAGCAGGATTTTCTCTAGCCTGTTCGCATCCGTAGCGGGAACCACCCGATTACCCAGGCTGACGATCACCACGGAAGATACGCCGCCGGACCTATCGAGATGCCGTTTCTCCAATGCCACAATTTTCCTGAATATTTCGAAATTGCACAAAAAGGCACTCCTGTCACTTTCTTCCGCCTCCATCATTTTTAAAATATCTTCGCTTTCCCACTTCTGTCTGCCCATTCCGAGAGCCAACGCATAGATCCATTCCACATGCTCTGTGGGCGCGACCTGAAATTCTTCCCACAGCCGCTCTCTGAACTGTTTGTATTCATCTACCACCTGCGCAGGTTGGTTCAGTGAAATCAGTGCCTGCATCCGAAAAGAGACAAAATCCTCGGCTGCAAAATCAATATTCTGCGCCAACGCACAGACAGACACGATCTCCATCCAACGCTCCTGCTTCTGGAGATGAGGCAGTACAGCCCTGCACGCATCCAGATACAGCGTCTGATAATAGCGCCTCGTGGAAAGCACCCAATCGCAGTCGTTCCCCGCCAGAAAATCTCCTTTATATAGAGACAACGCTCCTGAAAGCGCTTCTGCTGCCGCTTCCCCGGGCTGCTTCCTCGCCTCCATGCACGCCTGTTCAAACTCTTCAGAGTCCAGTACTATCCTGAGCGCCGGATTGAAGGTGTAGCACCCCCGTAATGTCACAATCACGCTCTCCTGTTCGGGAAACATCTCCTTTAAGTATCTGCGGATCTTAACAAACATGACCCGCAGCGCGTTGATCGGATTGGTGCTGCGCTCAGACCAGAAAACACCGATAAGTTCCTCAGCGGAAACAGGCCTTGTATGGTTCATCAGCAAATACTGAAGAACGGACAAAGCCTTCCTGCCTGATGCCGATTTCTGTTCCCATGCTCCCTTTTCCCCATTTCCGCAGGAAAAAGAACCAAGCAATTTAAATCTGACAGTCTTGTCTGCACACATTTCATCTATTCTCCCTATCCGTCCTCAATGATTCTCGCCGTACTGTGCAAGGAACTCGTCATATATCTCCTCCGCCCGCTGTCTCGCTTTCACCGCATCCGTCAGATTGTCAAAGCTCCCCAGATGCGTCTTCTTTCCCTTAAATGTAATCTGTGCAACCCACTTTCCGCCCCTCTTGTTATAGTAAACGCCGTTATACCCGCTGGTATTGCTCTTAAACAGCCGTCCGTTTTTCACGGAACGCAGAATCGCAACGGATGTCCCATCCACCAGTTCCAGATTCTCCTTATAAATCGTGGCCTGCAGGCATCCGCAGCTTTTTGTCTTCCCGTTCTGAAGCAGCGTCTGTCCCACTACAGTCTCCTTTCCGCAGTCACAGCGACACCGCCATCTGTGCATTCCCGCACGTTTTCCGGCATATTCCACCACAGTCAGCTGCCCGAAACGTTTCCCGATAAAATCTTTTCTGGGCGGATGCTTTAAGCATCCGCAGCTTTTTTTATATCCCGCCATCAGCTGTCCCAGTTCCACCTTCACCATATTGCCGCAGTCGCAACGGCAGAACCATATAGTACTTCCCTTGGCGCTGCGCTCTCCGGTGGGCGAGACTGCCACCAGTTTTCCGAAACGTTCCCCTGTAATATCGCGCTGTCCCGGCCGTGTCCTGGAGCGGCAGCCGCAGTCCCGCACAGTTCCTCTCTTAAGACAGCGCGTATCTAAGAGAATCTCCCCGCCGCAGCCGCAGCGGCACCTCCAGACAACATATCCGCCCTTTCTCAGCTCCGTAGCCTCCTCCACGGTCAAAAAACCAACCTTAGTCCCCACTTCAATCATGTCATCAGCTCCTGTCTGTCTCCACTCCCGCCAAAGCCGCCGCAGAAAGACAGAGATGCTGCGGCTTTTGTTGGCAAAAAGCACTGTCATCATTCCGGCTGAACAGATATCATAAGAATGACCGGAGTTTTCGCAGATTTGCTTCATCTGCGAAAGGGCGGGAAAGCCTGCCTTTTTCAAACTGCCTAACCACAAATCTGACCATAAAAACCTGAAAGTGAATCCATTTGCTTCCGTTTGGAGTCCATGGTTGGATGAACATAACGGTTCAGGGTAATCTTCACGTCGCTATGACCCAGAATCTCGCTTAACGATTTTATGTCCATACCGATTTCCACACAGTTCGTCGCGAACGTATGCCTGAGAATGTGAAATTTCCGATTGCCGATTCCGGATTCCTGCAGAATTTTCTTAAATCGGTATTGCATCGTCCTTGGCTCCAACGGTTTCTCGCCGCCAAACACATAAGGCATGTCCTTCTTAAGCTGCTGTAGAAGCTCTGTCGTTTCTTTTGCCAGGGGAATCACCCGCCGGGAGCTTTCGCTTTTGGGAGCCGTTTCCAACAGAATCGTCCTGCTCGCATGTCCCTTCACAGCGATCCGCTGCAGCGTCCGGTTCACTGTCAGCGTCCGATCCCGAAAATCCAGGTCGCTCCATTTTAACGCGCACAGCTCCCCCAACCGCAGTCCTGCATACAGACACAGGAGTACCGCCACCTGAAACTTATCCGATTCTCCGTAGAGATATGTAACAAGCCTGGCCTGTTCTGTTCTGGATAAGGCAGATATCGGGTTTTTCCTGTACTTTGTCTGTGGCTTTTCCAACAGGGGAACGGCAGACGAATAATTCCGATTGGCGAAATTCAATGTCTGGTTGGCAACGCAGTATACGCTTTTCCGCATACTTTCTGACAGCTCCGCCTTCGATAAATGGTCAGAAATCTTTGCCTGTATTTCAGAAATTCCGTCTGCGGAGATTTGGCAGTTCCCCACCGCTTCTGCCAGATGCGTCCGATACACCGTTTCATATTTCACACGGGTCGAGTATTTCCGCTTATCCGAAATCTCTGTCAGCCATTGCTCCGCGATCTGCGCAAAGATAAGATTGGTACCGGCCTTACCATCCGCCGGAACGATGGAAATACCCAGCCTGAGCTGGGCCTGTTTTTCCTTTACTTCCTCATAACTCTTGCCGTATACAGAACGATACACTGTCTTATGCCTCTCATCGTCAAAGCTCTTGTATCTGCCTTCCCATCTTCCGTCCGTTCTTTTCCGGATATTCTCACCATGCCTTGCCATTTTTTTCCTCCTTTGTTTTCTTCCGCCTGCGTCTTTGTATGGCCGGAATCTTCTACCCCAAAATTGACCACAAAAAATCATATACTGCTTTGTCGGCATAAGTCCAAAACTGCCGGATCACGACAATCCATATCCCGGAAAGCCCCTCCCAAATAAATTTTTAGGGAAATTGTATTAATTATTTTCAAATAATGCCGATAAATAAAAAAGGAGAGGGTTGGATATTAATGTTTTTTGTATTGGGATTTTCTCAGATGAAGCAAATCTATGAAAGTAAGAAAGTCATCACATTATGTTGTGGCAGAAAAAGCCAAACTTCAATGTGACATGGAATATTGCAAAAGGCCGCCATATGTATCCCTGCCCGAAACAGGTTGATCAATTGTGGCGGTCTTATGTATAAACGGCATCTGTTATGAATCAATAAACCTGCGCCGTCCGGACGGCATTTTAAATCTTGACGATAACAATGAAACCCAGCTGCCTGCTGTAATCAATAACCGACAGACTGCTGCCGATGATCAGCAGTCGCTCATCCGCCATCAGGCAGCTCTTTCCCATGACATATCCATGGGGTTAAATACCCTTCTGCA
Organism: uncultured Acetatifactor sp.; assembly: GCA_910578995.1. Lineage (GTDB taxonomy): Bacteria > Bacillota > Clostridia > Lachnospirales > Lachnospiraceae > Acetatifactor. The sequence goes on along the minus strand of CAJTSY010000004.1, from coordinate 46,868 downwards.
TCTGGTATTTATTGCGTAGACATTATAGCATGGCGGCACTGGTTTTTGCAACAACTTAACTTCTATCAGTTTCCTGCCATGCAAAAAAGCAGGCCAACGAACTTCCCTGGAACTCTTTCCATTCGTTACCCTGCTCACAGCATTTTCCTTTATGCTTTTTCTGCTCTCATCAAAAAAATCCCAATATTTTTCCTGCCCAATAAATCAGCCCCAACACCCAGCTGGAAAATATCCCATACAAAATCACCGGCCCGGCAATGGTGAAAATCTTACATCCGATCCCGAAGACCTGCCCCTCCGCCTTGTACTCGATAGCCGGAGCCGCCACAGAGTTGGCAAATCCGGTGATGGGCACCAGGGCCCCCGCTCCGCCCCACTTCACAATCTTCGGATAAATCCCAAACCCCGTGAGCAGCACGGATGCCAGTACCAGCAGGAGAGAGCACCAGCTTGCGGAAGACTGCTTATCCAGTCCTGCGCTTCCTGCACAGTCCAGAATAAACTGTCCTATACAGCAGATGATACCCCCTGTGACAAACGCCTTCAGCATCTGCACCCACAAATTATGAGTGGGCGTCACCTCTTTCACATATTTTTCATACTCTTTTTGCTTTGCTTTCTTATCTTCTTCTGTCCCCTGCATCTTTACACCTCCTAATCCGTCGTCCATCCGCTGTACAGCCCTGCCGGCCGCACTTTGGAACGCCCTGACTTCTGTTTACTCCTGCTCCTTCCCCTCTCTTCCGGCTGTGGCAATCAGCGCCTTGTCCACGTCCTCTTCGTAATTGCGCATGGCCACCTCGATGGGGGTGGGATCCTTGGTCAGCCTCCTGCCGCCCACATGATTAAAGAAAATAATAATCCCCGCCGCCAGACCCACGGAATAAGATACTTCCAGGATATTCAGCCCCTGAGGTTCCCGGTTCATCACCATCCGGTATATTTCAGTAAAAATATCATTAATACCTACATCATTGTGATATGCCATGATGGTGAATGCAGTGCCAAAAAAACTCACCAGGCACACCAGCGCGCATTTCAGCCACTGCTGCCACCCCTTATGCCTGTCCACACTGACCATCTCCACCAGGACATCTGTTTCCCCGATGATCTCCACACTGATATTCGGACAGGCATTTTCCATCAGTTCCACCAGTTTCAGGGTGCTGATGACGCAGCGCCTGGGGTCTTCCCTGCCGAAATGGTGCACCTTCAGCGCTTTCAGCCTGGCGGCAGCTGTTCCGTCAGCGCAGCGCAGCGAACCCACATCCGTCATAAACACATCCTCCGACTGCACCTCCACATTCCTGTCACATTTCAGGTAAACTGTCGTATTTGCCATAGCTACTCCTCTCCTGCACCACTGCACGCCTCTGTGTTTTTCATGCTGTTGTGCGGTGCAGTTCCGTCAGAAAATACAGGATGGATCCGCATATCTTTCCGGCCGCCATGCTCACAACCGCCAGCCCCAGCCCGTGCCGGAAAGAAATACGCCGGGTAAGGATGGGAATGCTGTCCAGCATTTCTGCAATGGCCAGGGCCAGGCATCCCACAAACATCCCGGCAAAAAACCCGAATACAGCCTGCCAGATTCCCCCGATTCCATACAACAGCCTCTTCTGCCCGGGAAACCGCCCCTGCCACCAGGCCCCGAACTGGCAGTATCTGGAAAACACACTGAACACACATCCTGTCAGTGTGCCGAAAATAACCATTTCCTCGTATAGTAACACATATTCCGCCGTATGGGTCTTTCCTGCGAAGCGCGGCACCAGTCCCACCGCAGCCAGTACGGTAAACACTCCTGCCGCGGCCAGGAGCCCATAGCTTACACCTGCCAATACCAGAACAAATATTCCCATCTTATTGTCCGCCTTTTTGTATTTCTTCCCCCTCCAGTGCATCAAGGGACAGGCCTGCACCGTGAATCTTAAGGTCTATTACAGGAACCGCTACGCGAACCCTGTAATCTTAAGGTCTATT
>CAJTSY010000004.1:17659-44785 GCA_910578995.1 uncultured Acetatifactor sp. | reverse complement strand
CTTTCAGCAAATTCAGAATATTTTTAAAAATCCCAGTAACAGATAAGGATTAATATAGCCTTCCAGAAAACATCCCCCCGCAAACGCAGCCAGGATTCCCGCAAAACGCCCCGCCATCTTTACCAGAAACCCTTTGTCTGCCGCACTGTACTCTCCCCTGATGTATATTCCGCGGAAGATTTCGCTGCACCAGGCCAGCAAGACCAGAACCGCAGGCACATAGACCAAATACTGTGGGAACATACTTATCAGCGCCAGCAGAATGCCTTTGATACCATAGCGCATCATCAGAGATATCACAAAGGCCCCGGCAGACAGACCATACCAGAAGGACACCCCCATGCAGGCCGCCATTCCCAGGTAAGTGGTGGACAATACCGCAATGACCAGGACCCTGCACATCCTCTTTCTTAAAATATAGCAAAAAAGAGCATTGCCGTCCACAGTCATGTACTTCATGTGGTACAGGGTGGATTCGTCAAACAGACCACCCTCCCCCAGCAAAATGCTCTTTCCGATATTAACAGCCAGTATTCCCACTACAAGCCCTGCACAGAAAAAAGTCAGGAAGGTCCTGTTTCCCGCTCCCATTTTTTTCCAAGTAAGCACCATCCGACGCACCGCCCTTTCATAAAGTGATACCACTCCATCTTATGCGGCCCGTCTTCCTTCTATGCCTGCGGGGTATTTCCTGTCCGGCTGCCGGATTTTCTCCTTACGGCAGCCTCTCTTCCATGCCTGTGGGACATTCCCGAAACTATGCAGTCCCCTGTTCCCTGCCTTTGTTGCTGTCCATGGCTGCACGGTTTCCCCGGGCAGGCTGCAGGACTTTCACGGTGACCTTCCCTTTTCCCAACACCACCATCGGGTTTTACCTCTCCAACAGCTTCTCCACGCTGACCAGCTTCACGCACAGCACAAAAAGCTCTGTGGCCAGCGCCAGCTCCTCCGGCGTGGGATAAGTAGGGGCAATACGGATATTGCTGTCCCTGGGATCCTTCCCATAAGGATAGGTTGCCCCGGCCCCTGTAAGGGTGACCCCGGCTTCTTTGCATTTAGCCACGATGGCCTTCGCGCACCCCTCCATTGATTCAAAGGAAATAAAATATCCTCCCCTGGGATTCGTCCACTGGCCGATGCCCGTGCCTGCCAGCTCCCGCTCCAGAGCCTTCAGCACCGTCTCGAACTTGGGCCGCATCAGGGCCGCGTGCTTCCTCATATGGGCCTTTATGCCGTCGAAATTTTTGAAATAACGGACATGACGAAGCTGGTTTATCTTGTCATAGCCGATGGTCTGAATGGTCAGCGTCTTCCTGATGCAGTCCAGGTTTCCCCTGGAAGCCGCGATGGCCGCCACACCTGCCCCTGAAAAGCTGACCTTGGAGGTGGATGCAAATTCGTACACCATGTCCGGGTTTCCCGCCTTCTCACACTCGCTTAAGATCTCCAGCAGCTTATCCTGGCGCTCTTCCTCGTCATAAAGATGATGCACCGCATATGCATTGTCCCAAAAGATACGGAAATCCCTGGCCGCAGGCTTCAGATGCGCAAACCTCCGGACAGTCTCATCGGAATAGGTGTAGCCCTGGGGATTGGAATACTTGGGCACGCACCAGATTCCCTTGATACTGTCATCTTCCTCCACAAGCTTTTCCACCATATCCATATCGGGTCCCCGGGAAGTCATGGGTACCGTAATCATCTCGATTCCGAAATACTGTGTAATGGAAAAATGCCTGTCATAACCGGGAACAGGGCATAAAAACTTCACCTTCTCCAGCTTCCCCCAGGGAGTACAGCCCATCACTCCATGGGTCATGGCGCTGGAGACCGCATCGTACATAATATTCAGGCTGGCATTACCGTATATGATCACATTCTCTGCCGGAACCCCCATGATATCCGCCATCATGTGCTTGGCCTCCACCAGGCCGTCCAGCACGCCGTAATTGCGGACATCCACTCCCTCCATGCTTGTCATGTCGCTATCGGAACTCAGGACATCAAAAATATCCATCACCATATCCAGCTGTGCCACTGAAGGCTTTCCCCTGGACATGTCCAGTTTCAGTCCTTTTCCCTTTTCCTCCTCATAGGCCCTTTCCAGCTCCGACTTCAATGACAACAGCTCTTCTCTACTCAGTTCCTGGTATGCTTTCATCTTATCCTCCATCTTTAACGCCCGGACAGGCAGCCTTTTTCTATACCCCCGCTGCCATCCCGCGTCTCTTTCCCAATATTGCATCCCCTGCGGCAGGCCCGTTGGCGCCCTCCCGGTTCCATGAATGCCCTGTGCGCCGCAGTCATTGTATCATCGTATACAATCATGCACCTGCAATATCATACTATAAGATTTCCACCTGTGCAAGAGCCAACATAACAAATTTATCCAGAAACTTTTCCTACTATTCGTGAATATGCCCAGAAACCAAAAAGAAACGCCGTATTTTATACAGCGTTTCTTTTTGGTTTCATTTCCAGTTATTTCGCATAATCAATTACACGGCTCTCGCGGATCACATTTATCTTGATCTGTCCGGGATATTCCAGTTCAGCTTCAATCTGCTTGGAAATATCACGCGCCAACAGCACCATGTCCGCATCCGTAATCTGCTCCGGTACTACCATTACACGGACTTCCCGCCCTGCCTGAATAGCAAAAGACTTGTCTACTCCTTTGAAATTGTTTGTTATTTCTTCCAGCTTAGTCAGCCTGCTGGTGTAGGTCTCCAGGGTCTCCCTCCTGGCGCCCGGTCTCGCGGCAGATATGGTGTCAGCCGCCTGAACAATGCACGCGATCAGTGTGGTCGGCTCCACATCCCCGTGATGGGATTCCACCGCGTTGACCACCGTGGCATTTTCCTTATACCTTCTGCACAGCTCCACACCCAACTGGATATGGGATCCTTCCATTTCATGGTCCACCGATTTACCGATGTCATGGAGCAGGCCCGCCCGCTTTGCGATTCTCACGTCCAGTCCCAGTTCAGCAGCCAGCAGGCCTGACAGCTGCGCCACTTCGATGGAATGTTTCAATGCGTTCTGGCCGTAGCTGGTTCTGAACTTCATCTTGCCCAGAAGTCTGACAAGCTCGGGATGGATGCCGTGGACGCCTACTTCCAGCGTAGCGGCTTCACCCTCCTCCTTGATCATGATCTCCACTTCTTTCTGGGCCTTCTCCACCATCTCCTCAATCCTTGCGGGATGGATGCGTCCGTCCACAATCAGCTTTTCCAATGCGATCCTTGCCACCTCCCGGCGGATGGGATCAAAACCTGAAAGAATCACTGCCTCCGGCGTGTCGTCAATAATCAGGTCCACACCGGTCATAGTCTCAAGGGTACGTATATTGCGTCCCTCACGACCTATGATCCTTCCCTTCATCTCATCGTTTGGAAGCTGTACCACGGAAATCGTGGTCTCAGAGACATGGTCTGCCGCACATCTCTGGATGGCTGACACCACATAATCCCTGGCCTTCTTGTCAGCTTCCTCCTTGGCCCGACTCTCCATTTCCTTGATTATCATGGCCGATTCATGTTTCACTTCGTCTTCAACAATTTTCAGCAAGTAGTCTTTTGCCTGTTCAGAGGTTAATCCGGAAATCCGTTCCAGTTCCTGCAGGCGCTGCTCATTCAGCTTGGACACCTCGACCTTGACCTTGTTCAAAGCCTCTTCCTTCGCTGCCAGATTTGTCTCTCGTCTCTCAAGAGACTCAGTTTTCTTATCGATGTTCTCTTCCTTCTGCTGAATCCTTCGTTCAGAGCGCTGTACCTCCGCCCTGCGTTCCTTAATCTCCTTGTCCAGTTCGTTCTTCGTACGGATGGACTCTTCCTTCACTTCCAGGAGCGCTTCACGCTTTTTGGATTCTGCGTCCTTGAGAGCCTCGTCGATAATTTCTCTTGCCTTGTCCTGAGCGTTGCCAATGGTTGCTTCCGTTGTCTTCTTCTGGTAGTTGAATACGATATATGCGGTCACAACTGCGGTGATTGCCACAGATACAATTACACTTATTACAATCTCAAGCATCTACAGGGGCACCTCCTTATTCTATTTTCATTGTACACTTCACTGCATAACGTTTCCGCTACACAGCCTGCTTAGAATGTATGTAATGAAAACATTCTAACAAGCAATACACAACAGTCTTATTCTAAACTCAAATTGCCCTGATGTCAAGTAGATGCAACCATATTTTGCGAGAAATCTTATCCCCAATATCTCATTTATTGTGCTATTTGTACAAAATATCAGATAATCCTCACCAGTCCTTGTCTGAAAGCACCGCCCGGCGCGCCAGTTCGGCTGAAAAACCCTTTCTCACCAGAAAACCGTACATTTTCTGCCGCTGCTTCTGGTCCGCGCCCTGCCGGTCAAAACCCTTTTTCTCCAGGAGCGCGCAAGCCATCCCTTCTTCGTCCTGCGGGCCTCCCTCTTCCTCCCAGGTACTCCAGGCCTGCTCAAATACCGCCCTGTCGATTCCCCTCCCCAAAAGATCCTGTTCAATCCGCCTGCGGCTTCTGCTGCCCACGTAGCTGTGTATGAATCCCTCCGCATAGCGCAGGTCGTCCGTGTAGTGAAAGCTGCCCACGTACTCCATGGCTTCTTCTACCGCTTTCTCAGGATAGCCCCCTGCCTTTAGCTTATCCCTGAGCTGCTTCACCGTATACGCCCTGCCCTTCAGAAGATTCATGGCGCGGAGCTTCGCCCGTCTGGGCAGAAGCTCCCCCATAATCTCCCCATAACAGGCCGGGTCTATTTCCTCCCCCTCCCGTATCCGGAAAGAGCGCAGTTCCCCCTTGTAAAGCACAAAGGCAGATTCCTCATCAAGACGGATTTTCACACGGGATCTGGATATCTCTTCTATCTGTGTGACTTTCATTTATCCCCCTGCGGCCTGGTACGGCTCATCCCTGTTTCTCACTCTCTACGGGCTGCACTGCGGCTTCCGCTTCGGGCTCCGCCTCCCCCCGGGCTCCTGCCTTTCCCCTGCCGCCTCTGGCTCCTGCCTTTGCCTCCTGCTTTACGGCTGCCTTTCCTTCCGGCTCCGCCGCTTTCTCCCCGCTGCCTCCGAAACCGTAATGTTCGCGGACCTTCCTGTCGATGGCTCCGCAGATCTCCGGGTTATCCCTCAGGTACTGCTTTGCGTTTTCCCGTCCCTGTCCGATCTTGTTTCCTTCATAGGCATACCATGCGCCGGATTTCACGATGACATTCAGTTCCGCAGCCAGATCCAGGATATCCCCCTCCCTGGAGATCCCCTTGCCGAACATAATGTCAAATTCCGCTTCCTTAAAGGGAGGCGCCACCTTATTCTTCACCACCTTCACACGGGTGCGGTTGCCGATGATTTCCCCTCCCTGCTTCAGGGCCTCCACCCTTCTCACATCCAGCCTGACGGAAGAGTAAAATTTCAGGGCCCGGCCCCCTGTGGTGGTCTCCGGACTGCCAAACATTACTCCCACCTTCTCCCTGAGCTGGTTAATAAAGACCACCACGCAGTTGGACTTGCTGATAACCGCCGTGAGCTTTCTCAGGGCCTGGGACATAAGGCGCGCCTGCAGTCCCACGTGAGAATCGCCCATATCCCCCTCGATCTCCGCCTTGGGAACCAGGGCCGCCACAGAGTCCACCACTACGATGTCAAGGGCGCCGGAGCGCACCATGGTCTCGGTGATCTCCAGGGCCTGTTCCCCACTGTCCGGCTGGGAAATATAGAGATTGTCTATGTCCACGCCGATGTTCCTGGCGTATACGGGGTCAAGGGCATGCTCCGCGTCAATGAAGCCTGCAATCCCCCCCATCTTCTGCACCTCGGCAATCATATGCAATGTAACCGTTGTCTTACCGCTGGATTCGGGTCCGTAGATCTCCACGACCCTTCCCCTGGGAACACCCCCCAGTCCCAGCGCGATGTCAAGGCTCAGGGAGCCTGTGGGAATGGTCTCCACATTCATCTGGGCCGAAGGATCGCCCAGCTTCATCACCGCCCCTTTTCCATACTGCTTTTCAATCTGCCCGATGGCCGCATCCAACGCTTTCAGCTTCTCGTCTTTTTCCATATCATGATCTCCTTTTCCTCAAGGAACGAATGTTCTGTCTTTTAAAAGAATAAAACATTTGTTCGTACTTGTCAACTGTTATTTACCGAATAAATTTCAATGAACTCAATCTAACACTTTTTGAGTGCCATAAAACTCCCTCAAAGGCATCCCACCCCCTTACGTAAAATTTTATCATATCAGCTCTGAAACCTGTGGCGAAATTGCCGGAAAGCAAGATTTACCTTTTTGAAGATTCAGACAAACACAGTTTAGCACATTTTTTTCTCCGTGACAACTAATATTTTACGAAAAAAGGGAGTCAGGACTCCCCTTTTCCGAACGTTACCTTGCTGTAATATACCAGAATGCATTCCCTCATGAGAGAAAGGGCGGCGGAAACAGCGGACTCCCGTATCTGGCTCCTGTTTCCGAAAAAACGGTACTCCCGCACTGTGGTCTTACCTTTTACGTGACAGGCGATATAAACCAGTCCCACCGGCTTCTCCGGCGTCCCGCCCTCCGGCCCCGCGATGCCGGTTACCGCCGCAGCCACATCCGCCTTCAGCATCACGGAAGCGCCCTTGGCCATCTCCTCCGCCGTCTTCTCGCTGACGGCACCGTACTTCTGAAGGGTACTTTTCTTTACGCCCAGGAAACGGCGCTTTGCCTTGTTGGAGTAAGTGACCACGCCTGATTTGTAGATATCGGAAATACCGGGAATATTGACCAGTCTGGCGGACAGCAGTCCGCCTGTGCAGGATTCCGCGCAGGTAATGGTCAGCCCGTTTGCCTTCGCCAGATCAGCCACGGACTTTTCCAGGGTAGTATTCACGTCGGTGGTATAGATATAGTTTCCGAAACGGTTCTTCAATTCCTTGACTATAGGTTTAATCAGTTTGGCGGCAGTCTTGCGGTCCCCCGCGTTAGCGGTGACGCGGATGTGAACCTCCCCGGGCCTGGCGTAGGTGGCAATGGTGGGATTGGTCTGTTTTTCGATCATATCCTTTACCATGGTCTCCGCCCTGCTCTCGCCCACGCCGCAGATCTTCACGGTCTGGGAACATATGGCCTGGGAAGTCAGCTCCGCCAGGTAGGGAACCACTCCCTCCTCAAACATGGGCTGCAGTTCCCCGGGAGGGCCGGGCAGTAGGATCAGTTTTGCGTCCCCCGTTTCAAGGATGATCCCCGGGGCGGTGCCATTATGGTTCTCCAGAACCAGGGATCCTTCAGGCAGCATGGCCTGCTTCCAGTTGTTGTCAGTGGCCTGACTCTCCTTGTCGGCAAAAAACTTCTCTATGGCCTTTTTGCTGGGCTCATGAAGCTCCATTTTCCTGCCGCAGACCTTTGCCACAGTTTCCTTTGTCAGGTCATCCTCCGTGGGTCCCAGCCCCCCGGACAGAATCACGATGTCGGCCCGTTCCATGGCAGTCCGGAGCACCTGGGACAGGCGCTCCTCATTATCCCCCACCACTGTCTGAAAATAGCAGGAAAGCCCCAGGGCAGCGCATTTTTCCGCCAGGTAGGCCGCGTTCGTATTTACGATGCTCCCCAACAGAAGCTCCGTCCCCACACAAATCAATTCAACATTCATATTATCCCCCGTTTCCGCATCCCGCCTGACCTTTCCGTCATCTCTGTTCCCTCATTACCCCTTTGTTCTTTGCCAGGTAATCTATCAGGGAGATAAGGGTCAGCCCAAGCGCAATCCACATGACGATATCCGTCACTGTCTGCAGCCGGGAAATATCCGCGATCATAAGGCATACCATCACCATCTGGAAAGCAGTCTTAAATTTTCCCCAGTAACTGGCAGCAATCACTACATTGTTGTCCGCCGCAACCAGCCGGAACCCGCTGATAATAAACTCCCTGCTGATAATCACAATGACGACCCAGGCCGGTATCCTGCCCAGTTCCACCAGTGCGATCATGGCCGCACAGACCAGAAGCTTGTCCGCCAGCGGATCCATAAATTTTCCGAAATTAGTCACCAGATTGTATTTCCGGGCGATGTGGCCGTCCACCAGGTCTGTGAGGCTTGCAACCGCAAAGACTGCAAGGGCAATATAATCCACGTATTCCAAAATGCCGCCGAACAGCGCCTCAAACCAGCCCCATCTGCTGCCCTCCCCCAGAAGCAGAAGCACAAAGGGCACAATCAGTATGACCCGGAATATCGTCAGTTTATTGGGCAAATTCATCTTTTTCATGATAACTCCTCCCCGTCCTCCAGGATCTCACCGATCAGGTCATACTCATTGGAGTCCGTCACTATCACTTTCACAAAATCTCCTGTATCCAGAGGGATCCGGGTGTTGACGAACAGATATCCGTCCACACCGGGCGCATCCCTGTAAGTCCTGGCCACATATACATCTTCGTCCACAACCCTGCCTTCTATCATGGCCGTGAGCGTCTGTCCCACCATATCCTCCGCTTTTTCAAAGGCGACAGCCTGCTGCAGCTCCATCAGTTCGTCCCGTCTTGCTTCCTTGATCCCCTCCTCCACCTGGCCGGGCATATCCGCCGCCGGAGTATCCTCCTCCCTGGAATAGGAAAACACCCCCAGTCTGTCAAATTCCATCTCGTTGACAAAGCGGTAAAGTTCCTCAAAGTCCTCCTGCGTCTCCCCGGGGAAACCGCTGATCAGCGTGGTTCTCAGGCAGATATCCGGAATCCGCTCCCGCAGATGCTCTATCCCGGCCCGCAGTTCCTCCTGGGTGGTACGCCTTCCCATACGCTTTAATACACTGTCCGAGGCATGCTGGATGGGAATATCCAGATAATGGCATATTTTCGGTTCCCCGGCAATGACGTCGACAAGCTCCTCCGTAATCTCTTCCGGATAGCAGTATAAAAGCCTTATCCACACGATACCCGGGATGCCTGCCAGCCGCCGCAAAAGCTCCGGAAGACATTTCCTGCCATAAAGATCCACGCCATACAGGGTAGTCTCCTGGGCCACCAGGATCAGTTCCCGAACTCCGCCCTCCGCCAGCTTTTCCGCCTGGGCAGCCAGCTCCTCCATGGGAACGCTTCTGTACTCCCCCCGCACTTTCGGGATAATGCAGTAGGTGCAGTGCTTTCCGCATCCTTCCGCGATCTTTAAATAGGCGTAATGTCCCCCCGTAGTGACCACGCGGTCCCCGCACAGGACGGCGGCTTCCCTCACATCCCTGCACCGGCTGCCTCTGCCGCCCCCGAGAACCTCTTCCACGGCTTCCGCAATCTCCCCAAACGCGGTGGTGCCCAGAAGCATATCCACCTCAGGGATCTCCTCGCCTATCTCTTTCTGGTAACGCTGCGCCAGACAGCCTGCGGCAATGAGCCCTTTCAGCCTGCCTGTTTTTTTCAGCTGCGCCATCTCCAACAGGGTCTGTATGCTTTCCTCCTTTGCATCCCCGATAAAGCAGCAGGTATTGACTACAATGACATCTGCCTCTCTCTCGTCATCCGTAAAGGTGTACCCCTTGCCCTTCAGAAGGCCCAGCATCATTTCCGTATCCACCAGGTTCTTATCACATCCCAGTGATACAAACATAATCTTCATTCTGATTTATCTTACCTCTCCATAACCGGCTCCTGCTCCCCCGATAAAAATACCGGCGGCGGACTTTCTTATAAGGTAAACCGAAAATAGCTGGCTGACCACCAGCTACCTCCTGCCCGGAAGGCTTCGGACGGTTCCGTGCGCGGACGGCCCGCCCCACCGCTCACTCTCCGCCCAGTATTTTGATTTTGCCCTGGTTCAGCTCTTCCACTGCCACCGACAGGGGCTTTTTATCCTTGCTCTCCACCATGGCCTCGTCCCCTCCGATGAGCTGCCTTGCCCTTCTGGAAGTAGCCATGACAATGGAATAGCGGCTGTTTACGATGGGCGATTCACCCTGCTCCACCTCGCTGTTCACCACTTTCATTAAATCTGAATAAGACGGATGTAACATTATACCTGCACTCCTTTCGCCAAACGGTTCAGTTCCTCTCTGATCTCCCGGATAAACCGGCTCCTTCTCGCCGGAGCCCTGCGGGCCGCGTCCACCAGGCGGTGGACCTCCTCCACGCATTCCTCCAACGTATCGTTTATGACTATATAATCATAGGCTTCCACGCCTTCTGATTCCTCCGCCGCACGGGCCAGGCGCCTTGCCACTGCCTCCCCGCTCTCCGTACCCCTTCCCACCAGCCTGCGCTTCAGTTCCTCCGCACTGGGCGGCGTCAGGAAGAGAAGCAGGCTCTCCGGAAATTTCTCCTTTATCTTCAGGGCCCCCTGGATCTCTATCTCCAGGATCACATTCTTCCCTGCCGCCAGCTGTTCCTCCACCCATACCCTGGGCGTGCCGTAGTAATTGCCGCAGTACTGAGCATATTCCACCAGCCCGTCCGCCGCAATGGTCTCCTCAAAATGCCTTCCGTCCGTAAAAAAATACTCTACCCCGTCCCGCTCCCCGGGCCTGGGGGCCCGGGTGGTCATGGAAACCGACAGGGCATATTCATCATGTCTGCGCAGAAGCTCCTTTACCAGTGTACCCTTTCCCGCACCGGAAAAACCCGAAATCACGATCAGAATCCCTTCTTTTTCTTCCATGTCATCTCTCCTCCGCGCCTTCCCCGGTCTCCTGCACCCGCCCCGCCACGGTCTCCGGCAGAAGCGCCGAAAGCACCACCTGGCTGCCGTCCATAATCAGGACGGACTTGGTCTTTCGTCCCTGGGTGGCGTCGATGGCAAGACCTTTTTCCTTTGCTCCCTGGACCAGCCTCTTAATGGGCGCCGACTCGGGGCTTACAATGGCGATAATTTTCTCCGTGTTTACGATATTACCAAAACCGATATGGATCAGCATGCCGTCCCGGCTCCTATTCTATGTTCTGAATCTGCTCCCGGATCTTCTCGATCTCCGTCTTCAGCTCGATGGCGGCGTTGGAAGTCTCCAGGTCACTGGCCTTTGAGAGAATGGTATTGGCTTCCCGGTTCATCTCCTGTGCAATGAAATCCAGCTTTCTGCCCACGGAGCCGCCCGCCCGGAGCGTGTCTTCCGTGGCTTCGATATGGCTGCGGAGCCTTACCAGCTCCTCATCCACACACACCTTGTCGGCAAAAACCGTCACCTCCGTCAGAAGCCTCCCCTCGTCCACAGGCGCATTCCCCAGAATCTCCCGCACCCGTTCCTCCAGACGCTGGCGGTACTCTTCGACGATCCGGGGAGAACGTTCTGAAACAAATGCCACCAACTGCTTCATACCGGCGAGCTTCCCCATCAGGTCTTCCCTGAGATTGTCGCCTTCCGCCACACGGGCTTTCACAAACATGTCCGCCGCTCCCTCCACCGCCTGCTGCAGCTCCTTCCACATCTCGTCCTCGTCCGTGTCCGTGTCTTCCATGGTAAATACCTCCGGAAACCTGGACAGCACGGATACGCGGACATCGTCCTCCAGTCCGAAGTCCTCCGCCATCCGGCGCAGATGCTTCAGGTACTCCGCCGCAGTCTCCCTGTTGTAATAAATCGTGGATTTTTTATCCGAGAAATCCTCGTAGGAAACGAACACGTCCACCTTGCCGCGTGAAATATGTTTTTTCAGTTCACTGCGGATGGCCGCTTCAAAAAAATTCAAAACTTTGGGCATCTTAATGCTCACATCCAGATAGCGGTGGTTTACCGCCTTGATCTCTACCGTGAATTTTCTGCTGTTCCCGGCAACTTCACACCTGCCGAAACCCGTCATGCTTTTAATCATGAATGCTCCTGTCCGGGCAATGAACCCATAATTTGGATACTTCTGTTTATTATAAGATAACTTTCGGAAAGCGTCAAGTGTATCGGAGGCTTTTGCCAAATTTTCAGACAAATTTTATATCCCGGTCTAACTGAATGGACTTTATGTTTCACCTGTGTTATAATGGAACAGCATTAAATCATTCGCACAAACCCACAAAGGAGCGTTTTACACCATGAATCATTTTAAGCTTCGCAAAAACAGTCCTGCTGTTCCCATTGTATCCATCATACTGGCGCTTGCCGTAATCAGGTTCGTCTCCTCCCTCCTGGTGCTTTTCTATGAAGAGACGCTGACCTCCTACCTTTATATCTTCCTGGTCCTGTACGGCATTGCGGCCCTGGTATGCGTCATACTGCTGGTCAGGATGCGCCGCTGCCAGCTGATGTTCCATGACAGCAACATTATCTACACGCCGCTCTTCGGCCCCGACAGGGAGCTGTCCTACAGCGAGCTTCAGAAGCTCTCCATGGGAGGCAGAACCTATGTGCTCTACACCATGGACGGCAGGAAACTGGTAAAATTCAATGATCTTCACACGGACAATGCCAGTGAGATCGTTGCTTTTCTAAAATCAAAGGGTGTGAAGACAGAAATCTGACACTCCCGGAAAACCGGAGGAACAAAACATGGCCTTTGACGGCGTTACCATAGCAAATGTAGTATCCGAACTGAAGAAGGAGCTCACCGGAGGCCGGCTGTACAAAATCGCCCAGCCGGAGGCGGACGAACTGCTGCTGACCGTCCGGCAGCCCGGGGGACAGCTGCGCCTGCTCCTCTCCGCAGAAGCCTCCCTGCCCCTGATCTACCTAACCGCCTCCAACAAGCCCAGTCCCATGACGGCCCCCAATTTCTGCATGCTCCTGCGCAAGCATCTGCAGAACGGCCGTATCACGGATATCTCCCAGCCGGGCCTGGAGCGCATTGTGCGCATCGACGTGGAGCACCTGGACGAGATGGGGGATCTGCGGCACAAGTCCCTGATTGTGGAAATTATGGGAAAACACAGCAATATCATCTTCTGCGACGATAACGGTATAATCATAGACAGCATCAAGCATGTGACCGCGGCGGTGAGTTCCCTCAGGGAAGTACTCCCGGGAAGACCCTACTTTGTGGCCCGGACCCAGGACAAACTGGACGCGCTGCACACGGACCCCCACACCTTCCGGCAGGCCCTTTCCTCCAGGCCGCAGCCTCTGTTCAAGGCCCTTTACGGCAGCTTTACGGGGATTTCCCCCATTCTGGCCCAGGAACTGTGTTATGAGGCCGGACTGGACGGGGAACGTCCGGCTGCCGCCCTGGAAGACGCGGATTACGAAGCCCTCTACAATGTCTTTTCCCGTATGGTCTCCTCCATCCTTGGGGAGCGCTTCACTCCCAACGTGGCCTACGCCCGCGGCAATCCCGTGGAATTCTGCGCCATTCCCCTGACCATGTATGACTCGGGGGAGTATCATACCACGGTATACCCCTCCATGTCCGCCCTCCTGGAGAGCTATTATGCCGAAAAAAATACCCTGACCCGCATTCGCCAGAAGTCGTCGGATTTAAGGCGTATCGTCCAGACGGCCCTTGAGAGAAATGTGAAAAAGTACGACTTACAAATGCGCCAGATAAAGGACACGGAAAAGAGGGAAACCTTCCGCATCTACGGGGAACTGCTGAACACCTACGGCTACAGCGCGCAGCCCGGCGCAAAATCCCTGGAAACCCTGAACTATTACACCGGGGAAACAGTGGCCATCCCCCTGGATCCCACCCTCAGCGCCACGGAGAACGCACAGAAATATTTTGACAAATATGGAAAAATGAAGAGAACCCACGAGGCGCTCTCCGCCCTAACCCGGGAGGTCAAAGCGGAAATCGAGCACCTGGAGTCCGTCTCCGCCGCCCTGGACATCGCGCTGTACGAGGAAGATCTGGCCCAGATCAAGGAGGAACTTATCGAAAGCGGCTATATACGCAGAAAGGGCGGTTCCAAAAAGCCAAAGATCACCAGCAGACCCTACCATTATATCAGCAGCGACGGTTTTCACATATATGTGGGGAAAAACAATTACCAGAACGACGAACTTACCTTTAAATTCGCCACCGGCAACGACTGGTGGTTCCACGCCAAGCAGATGCCGGGTTCCCATGTCATCGTAAAACTGGAAAATGCCGCGGAGCTGCCTGACCGCACCTTTGAGGAGGCCGCCCGCCTGGCTGCCTATTATTCCAAGGGCAGGGGACAGGAGAAAGTGGAAATCGACTATGTCCAGAAAAAACATGTAAAAAAACCCGGAGGCGCCAAACCCGGGTTCGTAGTCTACTATACCAACTATTCCATGACCATAGACAGCGATATATCCGGCATACAGCCTGTCCTGTAAACTTACCCTTCCCTGAGCGAAAAACGCCCCGCGGACACCGCCGCAGGGCGTTTCGTGCTGTCATCTCATCAGGCCGCACCTCTTTGCCAGTCTCACCAACAGATATCCTTTCGGGAATCCCCTGAGCTCTTCCTCCGAAATCCCCCGCATCAGAAGCAGCATTGCAAAATACACAACCACTGCCAGTAGAATAGCCACAACCACCGATACCCTGGGGGATGAGGTGAACAGAAGAAGACTTTCATAGGTGGCCCAGGCTGCCCCTCCCATGCACAGGGACGCCAGAAACGGAATCACAAAGGTTCTCATCATTTCCTGCCTGTAATCCGCCGCCTTCCACACCGCCCGCTGGTTTAGCAGGCACATAATGCCCGAATACAGTGTGTTTGCAATGGCAATGCTGTACAGATCCAGTTCCGTGAACAGCAGCAGCACCACCGCCGTGACAGTCTGCACTGCCAGGGCGATTCCCGCGTTGAGAATCGGGGTGTTCACCTTTCCAAGTCCCTGCAGGATGGAACTGTTCAGGGTGGACAGGGCATAAAAAACCACCGACAGGGAAAGCGCCATCAAAAGGCGTGTGGCCAGATCCTCGGTCTCCTGGGTATTGTGGAACAAAAGTCCCGTCACCGGCCGCGCCAGGGCAAACAGCCCCACCGCACAGGGAATGGAAATCAGCATCACTGTCTTCACGGCCAGGCCGATCTTCTCCCTCGCCCCTTCCCAGTCATTGGCTGAAACCATCTTCGCCACGGAGGGAATCATGGCCGAAGCCATGGCCGTGGCAAAGGCAATGGGGATGTTGGAAATGGTAAGGGCCTGACCCGAGAAGGCACTCCATTTTGAGTAGACCACTACCTCGTCAAGCTTGCGCACTGCGGGAAACCACTGGGTATACACGGTGTTGTTGATCGTTCCGCTGAGATTGTAGACTGCCGTACTCAGAATAAAGGGGGTTACGACCATGACGATCATGCGCATGATGGACTTGTAGGAATCCGTCCCCACATGTCTGTCGCCCTTTATCCTCCGGTTTATCGTGTCCCGGTTCAGCATGTAAACTGCCGCCATAAACAGAAGAGCCACCAGTACGCCTGCCCCGGCGCCCAGGGCGCTTCCCACAGCCCCCCTTGCTGCCCGGGTAATCTGTCCTTCCTTGTCCACGGGGACCTCCATGGTTCCCATGGCAAGTTTTATCAGCAGGCAGGCCGCCCCCACGCTGACCACGGCATTCGCAATCTGCTCCAGAATCTGGGACACCGACGTCTGCACCATACTGCCATGGGCTTGGAAATATCCCCGCAGCACCCCCAGGATGCCATAGACGAAAATCGTGGGGGCAAAGGCCCGCAGCACCGAAGCCTCCTGGGCGGAGAGAACCTCCGCACCGTTCAGGAATCCGGCTCCGAAAAACAGCAGCAGGCTGGCCGCGCCCCCCACCCCCAGAACATACCACAGCGCACAGCGGAAAATCCTGTGTGCATTGCGGTACTCCCGCAGGGCAAGCTTCTGGGCTATCACCTTCGATATGGCCGAGGGAATGCTGTAGGAGGAAATCAACAGGATGATGGTATAGTAATTGTGGGCGGACTGGTAATATCCCAGCCCCAGATCCCCGATAACACTGTGCAGGGGGCCCCTGTAAAGGAGCCCGATCATCCTGCTGATGATTCCGGCCGCCGCCAGAATACCCGCCTGCACTATAAAGCTGTTCTTCCTGTTACCGTTATCCGACATAGCATCAACCTATCAGCCAATCGTACATTTCCTGATACCTGGCCGCAGACACATGCCATGAGAAATCCGCCGCCATGGCCCTGTCAACCAGTTTGTTCCACTCGCGCTTCTTGTCGTAGTAAATTTGTTCCGCATAGCGGACGGTGCGCAGCATTTCATGGGCGTTATAATTGGTAAAGCTGAAGCCGGTTCCCGTACTCTCAAACTCATTGTAGGGCTGTACGGTATCCTTGAGCCCACCCGTCTCCCGCACGATGGGAATGGTCCCGTAGCGCAGGGACATCAGCTGGCTTAAGCCGCAGGGCTCAAACAGCGAGGGCATCAGGAAAGCGTCACAGGATGCGTAAATCTTATGGGACAATGCATCGGAATAATAAATATTGGCGGATACCTTCTCATTGTATTTCCAGGCGAAATGGCGGAACATATTTTCATACCGCTCTTCCCCTGTTCCCAGAACCACCAGCTGGATATCGTCCTGGCACAGTTCGTCCATCACGTAGGCAATGAGGTCAAAGCCCTTCTGGTCCGTAAGCCTGGACACCACGCCTATCATCATCTTCTTATCGTCCACCCTTAATCCCAGTTCCTGTTGGAGGGCCCGTTTGTTTTTCACTTTCTCTTTGCGGAAATTGTCCGCATTGTAGGGGTTGACAATGAATTTGTCCGTGGACGGGTCAAATTCTTCGTAATCGATGCCGTTGACAATTCCCCTCAGGTCGCCGCTCCTGGCCCTGAGCAATCCGTCCAGTCCCTCCCCGTAGAAAGGCGTCTTAATCTCTTCCGCGTAAGTATCGCTGACCGTAGTCACCGCATCGGCGTAGACAATGCCGCCCTTGAGCAGGTTTGCGTCCTTGTAGGCCTCCAACTTGTCTGAAGTGAAAAAGTAATCCGACAGTCCCGTAATGCTCCGTACCGTCTTGGTATCCCATTTCCCCTGGAACTTCAGATTGTGGATGGTGATAACGGACTTCATCTTCTGGTAGAACTCGCCGCCCCGGAAGCGTTCCTTCATATACACGGGAATCAGTCCTGTCTGCCAGTCATGGCAGTGAACCACATCAGGCTGGAATCCAACCACCGGCAGCACGGAAAGCACCGCCTTGGAAAAGTAGGCGTATCTCTCGATCTCCCATTTCTGGTCGTTGGTGTAAACCTTGTCGCCGCTGAAGTAATGCTCATTGTCAATAAAGTAATAATGAACACCCTCCTCCTCTGCCTCCAGTACGCCTACATACGCGCTTGTCCAGTTAAAATCCATGTAAAAATGAGTCACGTACCTCATCTTATCCTTCATTTCCTGCTTCATGCAGGCATACTTGGGAAGGATGACTCTCACGTCAAAATACTGCCTGTCAACACATTTCGGCAGGGAGCCCACTACATCTGCCAAACCGCCTGTCTTAATAAAGGGTACTCCCTCAGATGCCGCAAAAAGAATTTTTTTCATCAGAAACCTCCACTGACCACTGCTTAAAATATGTTATCTTCTTTATTATACAACATTTATGGTTCAGTGGAAAGTACTTTTTTCCGATTCCTGGCAATGCATTGTCCCGGCTGTTACTGTTCACGGCTTCGCCGTTCACAGCAACATGATGCACACAAAATGAGCAAAGTGCGCTCATTTTGGCGCACGCAGTCTCGGGATTTTCGTGCAGAATGCGCACGAAAACACCTCGCGGTGGCACCGAGTGAACAGTAACTCCCGGCTATCTCTTACTGCATACGATAGGAGAGCCTTATCCTGTCCGCAATCAGGGCGATAAACTCCGAGTTGGTAGGCTTGCCCTTTCCGGTGTCAATAGTGTAGCCGAACAGCGCGTCCAGGGTTTCCATCCTTCCCCTGCTCCACGCCACTTCTATGGCATGGCGGATGGCCCGTTCCACACGGCTGGATGTAGTCTGAAAGCGCTTAGCTATTGTGGGATAGAGAATCTTTGTGATGGAGCTGATCATTCCCGGGTCATCCACCGCCATCATGATCGCTTCCCTTAAGTATTGGTACCCTTTGATATGTGCCGGAACGCCGATCTCATGGATCATGTCCGTCACATCCTGTTCCAGATCCCGCTCCACTACAGGTTTCGGCGCTTCCTGGACAGTGTTGCGCCTGTTCTCGCCCTTTCCGGAGGGCACGGTAATCATGATCTGAAATTCCTTGTCACCATTCATCAGGTCACCCAGTATTTTGTATATTTTCTCATTATCCTTCGTAGCCGTAATATTCAGCTGTTCCATCAACTACCTCCTCGTTTCCGTTCTGTCTCTCCTGCCGGGATGCCCCGGGCAGGCCCTGCAGCACATTCGCGTCCCGGAAACCGTCTCACATTTGCTGCAGACCATAACACAAATTGTCTAAATTCGTCCTTTCCCATTATAAAAGAGAAATGTTTGATACTTCAACTCCAAACCATCGCGCTTTCCGTGCCGATATGTCAAAAAAATACCATAAACGTGGCGATTCGCCGTATATTTCCAATGTTTTCAAGAAAATTCCTAAAATTCTCTAAATTTCTGGTTTTTACACCATATTATGCGCCTCTTTCCAAATGTGATTTTTTCTGGTATACTGTTGTCCTGGAAACTTTTGCAGAATGAATATCAAAAGACGGGGGCGTACTGCCATGAGACAGATCAATGAGGATATCAAACAGGGGAAACTGCGCCAGGTCTACCTCCTCTACGGGGAAGAGCGTTACCTGCGCAGGCAGTACCGGGACAAGCTGCGAGGGGCGCTCTGTGAGGAGGGCGACACCATGAATGTCCATTTTTTTGAAGGGCGCGGTATCGATACGGCAGCCGTCATCGACCTGGCCGAGACAATGCCATTCTTTGCCCGGCGCCGGGTCATCTTCCTCTCCGACAGCGGCCTGTTTAAGTCCGGAGGCGAAAAACTGGCCGAATATCTGGCAACCCCCAGCGAGACCGCCTTCTTCGTCTTCACGGAAAGCGAAGTTGACAAGCGAAGCAGACTGTACAAGGCCGTCCAGTCCAGGGGCTACGCCGCGGAGTTCGCCGTCCAGGACGAGAATACGCTGAAGCGTTGGGTGGCCGGTATCCTGAACCGGGAAGGGAAACTTGTCACGGAGAAAACCGTACTCCACTTTTTGTCCAAAACGGGAACCGATATGGAAAATATCCAGATGGAGCTGGAAAAGCTGGTCTGCTACTGCCTGGACAGGGAGACCGTCACCGCGGAGGATGTGGAGGCTGTCTGTACCACCCGGGTCAGCAGCCATATCTTCGACATGGTCAATGCCGTGGCCCTTGGGCAGCCCCGGCAGGCCCTTGACCTGTACTATGACCTGCTGGCCCTGAAGGAGCCGCCCATGCGCATCCTGTTCCTGATCGCAAGGCAGTGCAACATACTGCTGCAGGTAAAGGAACTGAAAAACAAGGGCTTCGACAGCCGCAGCATAGCCTCCAAAGTGGGCGTGCCCCCTTTCGCGGCCGGAAAATACCTGACACAGGCATCCCGCTTCAAGTCCTCCGTGCTGCGCCGGGCGGTGGAAAAGTGCGTGGAGGCGGAAGAGGCTGTAAAAACAGGCCGCCTGAACGAAAAGATGAGTGTGGAAATCCTGATTCTGTCGGCGCTGCAGTAACCCCCGTGCACTGACGTGCCAGGACATTGCATCCCGGCTGCTCCGTCTTGCATGAACGCAGGGCGGTCAAGGAAATCGCCTGGGGCCAAGATGTGCGCAAACCGCCGGGACGGCGTGCCTGGCATGCGGTTTGGCCCGCTGCCGTCCTGCAGCCGCAGAATATGACATGCAGAAGCAGGGGCTGCCGTATAAGCAGCCCCTGAATGGCATTCATAAAGCGGAATCCTCCGCCCTTATAGCAGCAGATTCCGGAAATACCGCATCGTATAATCGATTCCCTTCTCTCCCAGTTCGTCCTTCCAGTTCGCGGAATGGGGCTCGATGCTCAGGGCCCTGTCGTATCCCTTTGCATGGAGAATGGCCAGGAATGCGCCCCAGTTGGTCTGATCCAGGCCTGCCGGCGGATCGTCGTACCGCTCCCCGTCGATCACCAGGGAGCCCTTCAGGTGGACATGGAGAAAACGGTCTCCCCAGTCCCTGGTTTCCTTCAGGTAATCCCCGCCGTCGTAAATGCAGTGGGAGGGATCGTATTTTATGTACAGATCCTTCAGATAGCCGAGTATCACGGTGTAGGCCATTGGCGTACAGACAAAGTTGTTCCATCTGCAGTTGTAAACCGCGATCTTTACCCCCTTCTCTTTGCCAAAGGCGATCAGTTTCCCGAAATAATCAATGGCCAGAGTACAGTTCTCATAGTAGGACAGCTCCTCCACATAATTGCAGCCGGTGATATAGACGTCGCAGCCCAGCTGTGCCGCTGCATCAATAAGCCTGCACTCCAGGTCCAGTTCCTGCTGGCGGATCCCCTCTTTACAGATCCGGTCGCTGCCCCATCTGCCCACTGCGCCGATGGGTATCTGCCATTCCTCGCTCCTGCGGCGGATCACATCCACATTCTCCAGAAAAGTCTCCGCCCGGTCGTTCACATCCAGTTCAATGAATTCCATGCCGCGCTCTTTAGCGCTCTGAAAATCCGCTTCCTCAAACCATGCAATTCTGCCTAATTTCATTTTCATACACTCCTTTTCCAATATACCTGCGGGGGCTTTGCTTTTCGGCCCCTTCCGCCGCGGCGGGTAAAAGCGTCCTTCAGGAGAAAAATACGGGTTTCCCGGTTCTTCCCGACTCATAAACGGCTTCCAGAATCTGGGTCACCACCATGGCCTGCCTGGGTTTCACCGTCAGTTCTCCTCCATTCACAATGGCATTGTAGAAAACACGCTGCTCCACATCGTCGGGCTTCTCCGAGATACCGTCATAGAAAGCCACGCCGCCTGCTGCCAGATCCGGCTTCTCCACGCACTGCCTGCCATGGCTGACACGGTTGATCCGAAGGCCGTCCGCCATATCGGCCCCCGCCCTGGTTCCGCAGAGGGTGGTCTGGGCCTCCCTGGTATCCAGGGTATTCAGGGCCCAGGAAGATTCCAGTACAATGGTGGCTCCGTTCTTCATACGGATAAAGCCGAAGGCGGAATCTTCCACGGTAAAGACTTCCGGATCCCAGTCACCCCAGGCATTTCCGGTATTCTTCTGGTCCGCCAGTTTCCGGTATACGGAACCCGTCACCATCTCCGGCTCGTAATTGTCCATCATCCACAGTGTCAGGTCCAGGGCATGGGTGCCGATGTCGATAAGCGGCCCGCCGCCCTGTTTTTCCGCATCCAGAAATACGCCCCAGGTGGGCACGGCCCTTCTGCGCAGGGCATGGGCCTTTGCATAGTAAATCTCGCCCAGTTCCCCGCTCTCGCAGGCGCTCTTCAGATAAGTGGAATCCGCCCTGTAACGGCTCTGGTAACCGATGGTCAGTACTTTTCCGGTGCGCTCCGCCGTTTCCACCATGGCCTCTGCCTCCGCATAGGTCTTTGCCATGGGCTTCTCGCACATGACATTTTTGCCTGCCTCCATGGCGGCAATGCTGATGGGCGCATGAGAGCTGTTGGGAGTCAGCACATAGACTGCCTCCACGTCCTCCTTCAGCAGCTCCGTATAATCGGTGTAAATCCTTGCGTCCTCTGTGCCGTACTCCTCCTTTGCCTTCCGGGCCCTCTCCTGGACCAGGTCGCAGAATGCCACGATCTCAAAATTTCCGTTCCTCTTCATCGCGGGAAGGTGCTTTCCGTTTGCAATGCCTCCGCAGCCTACCACGCCCACTCTCAATTTTCTCATTTTTACCGCCCTCCGCTCTCTTCCGGGTTTCTTCCCGGTCTCTTTATAAATTCCATCCCGCCCGGACCTCAGTTACATTCCTGCGGCAGTACCGGGTAAACGCCAACCGGCTGCCGCTGTCCGGCGCCTACTGCTCAAATTCCACCGCTGCCCCGGTCTGTGCCGATCTCTCAACGGCTTCCATCAGCTTCATTACCCGCATCACCTGGGGCAGCCGGATCCGGCTTTCCTCCCTGCCCTCCAGAACCGCCATCACATTGTAGTAAAATTCCCTCACATCGCTCTTCACCACGGGCAATTCCTCCGTGAAGATGCTGTCGTCCCTTCTGGGCGCCATGGTCTTGGTCAGCCCCGCAGCGGTGACTACCGGCGTCACATCCTTCTCGTCCACGCCGGAAGCCCGCACGATCCTGCCTTTCAGGCTCCAGTCCTCGATCACGGCTGTCCCGTCCGTACCCAGAACATACCATCTGGGAAGGGATACAAAGTTACTGGTGCCTACCTCCACCAAAGCGGTAACACCGTCTGCAAACGTCAGTTCCGCACAGAAGCCGTCATCCACCAGCTGGTTGGTCACATGGGTCACCGTGGCGTACACACTGCGCAGGGGCACATCCCCAAACAGCAGCAGCATCTGGTCCAGAAGATGTACACCCCAGTCCAGGATCATCCCGCCGCCGTGCTCCTTCTCCTGCCTCCAGTCGCCGGGAATCCCCCTGGAACCATGGACCCGGGACTCCACCCGGAAAAGTTCTCCCAGTTTTCCCTCTTCCAGAATCTTTTTTACCGTCAGATAATCTTCGTCCCACCGTCTGTTCTGGTGAACGGTGAGGAAACGGCCGGTCTCTTCCGATACACTGATCATTTCCTGCAGATCCCCGGAGCTCAGGGTGACCGGCTTCTCGCTGATCACATTCTTGCCCGCCCTCATTGCTGCAATGGCCACAGGCTTATGTACATCATTGGGGGTGGCGATCAGCACCAGATCGCTTGTCCCGTCCGCCAGCACATCTTCCAGGCTCCCATAGACGTGAAGCCCTTTTTCCGCCGCACACTGCCGCCTTTCTTCCCTGATATCCCAGATACCTGCAATCTCCAGATTTTCGATGGTCTGGATCTCGTCATAATGCCAGCCTGCCATGCCGCCGAATCCTACTATAGCTATTTTGTGGTTCATACCAATTCCTCCCTGCCCACGGATATTCAAAATATGCACGCCGCTAAGCCCAGTACATGGCGCCTCTGTCCTCATAAATCAGCACATTTTTCAGGAAGCTGACAGCTTTTTCCAAACCTTCCCTGCCGGACATCAGCCCATCCTCATGCTCGATGCTGATGGCGTAATCATAGCCCGCCATCCGCAGCCGGGAGATGATATTCTTCCAGTAGTCCTCCCCGTGCCCGTAGCCCACCGTGCGGAAAATCCAGGAACGTTCCTGCTCCTCCCCGTAATGGGTGGTGTCAAGCACACCGTTTACAGCCGTGTTTCCGGCATCGATCCCGGTATCCTTGGCATGGAAATGGAAAATGGCATTCTCCTTCCCCAGTTCCCGGATGGCTGCGCCGGGATCCATCCCCTGCCAGATTAAATGACTGGGATCAAAGTTTGCGCCGATCTGGGGTCCCACCTCCCTGCGCAGCCGCAGCAGGCTCTTCGTATTATACACGCAGAAACCGGGATGGAGCTCCAGGGCGATCCTTGACACGCCGTGGGCCTGGGCAAAGGCCGCCTTTTCCTTCCAGTAAGGCACCAGAACCTCATTCCACTGGTACTCCAGTATCTCGCTGAAATCATCCGGCCAGGGGCATGTGACCCAGTTGGGCGTCCTGTCCCACCTGCTTCCCCCCGGGCACCCGGAAAAGGTGTTGACCACCGGCACATTCAGCTTCTCTGCAAGCAGAATGGCATTGGTAAAATCTGTCTCATACCTTTCCGCGACCTTCGGATCCGGATGCACCATGTTGCCATGGCTGCTCAGGGCGCTGATCTCCAGATGATACCTGTCCAGGGTCTCCATGAAAGCCTCCCGCTTTGCCTCGTCCGCCAGAAGCTGTGCCGCGTCGCAGTGGGCCTTGCCCGGGAAGCCGCCGCAGCCGATTTCCACCATCTGCACGCCCCTCTCAGACAGGAACTTACATGCCTCCTCAAAGGGCAGATCCCCCAGAGCCACCGTCAATACTCCTAATTTCATAGCCTTTCCTCCGTTTCTTTTTATCTATTTTTTTATATTATTTTTAAGGCTTTTGATTCGATTATAAAAAAGCACAGCAGAATGCGAAAGATTCATTCTGCTGTTTTATGCATACGATTCTGCTGTTTTTTAATGACATATATGTCATTTTTCCGGGTGGTTTATTTTTTCAGGATGTCGGAAGGGGCGCACCCGTAGTAACGCCGGAACTGCCTCCCAAAATGATTGTAATCCGCAAACCCCACGCTGTCCGCGATCTCGGCCACAGTTCCCTCCTTTTTCTTCAGCAGGTTCATGGCCTTTTTAATCCGCACCTCGTTGATATACTGCAGCGGGGCCATTCCCATGCTTTCCTTGAACAGATGGTTAAACCTGTCCTCACTGAGATGTATCACCTCCGCCAGCTCCCTGTTGCCGATCTGTCGTGTATAATTTGACTGTATATAGTCCAGTACCAGGTTCAGCCTCTCCAGCTGCTTCTTCCTCCTGTGGCTCTCCTTCTCCGTCAGAAATTCCACCGTGTACTCCCTGACCAGATGGGTGATCAGCTTCAGCAGCTCCCCCTTGCAGACCAGGCGGTATCCGATCTGCTGTTCCCTGTATTCCCGGCAGATGGAAGACATGATCCTGTCCACGGTCTCGTCCCTCTCGATGAGAGACTGGAATATGACGTTCTTGTCCGCAAGCTCCTTGGAAAATGCCTCCATCTCAAAGATGACCACCATAGCCTCCATGTGGCTGCCGTCACAGTATCCTGCGTGTATCTCATTGCTGTTGGCGATCACCAGGTTCCCTTCCTGCGCCCATATCTCCCTCTGGTTCAGGCTCAGCAAAGTCCTCCCCGCCATCACATAATGAAGTTCTATGTGCTCATGCCAGTGGGCGGAAAAGTACCAGGCCTTCCTGGACAGGTCATTGATCTGCATCTGCACCGGAAACTCCGGATCCCCCAGAATCTTCTGTTCATATAGTTCAAGCGGCTTCATGGCTGTCTCACCTCCGATATGATTTCATTATATTCCATCCGCGGCATAAAAACAATAGGGCGCGGCAAGCTCCAGGCTCCCGTCCTCACAGCTAACCGTCACCGCTCCCCACAGGGATGTCCGGACAATGTGCGTGCCGCAGGCCTCCAGGCGCTCCAGCAGCTCTGCATGAGGATGCCCGTAACGGTTGTTCCTGCCGCTGGAGATCACGGTGAGGAACGGCTCCAGCTGATCCAACAGAGCCTGGGGCGTGGAGTTCCGGGAACCGTGGTGGGCCGCCTTCAGCACCGTGATTCCCCGGATATCCCTGTCCGCAATTTCCTGCAGGAGGGCCTTCTCCCCGCCCTCCTGCACATCCCCGGTGAGAAGCAGCGTCCAGTCCGTTTCCCGGGAACCCTCCCCCTCATCGTAGAATTCCACCAGAAAGCACTGGGAATAGGCATTCACATCTCCGGCCTCATACCCCCTGGCAGGATGCAGGCAGGTAAATGCCGCGCTGCCGCAGCTCCATTCATCCCCCGCGGACAAATATCCCACAGCCACAGACTCTTCCTGGCCTGCCTCCCAGGCTGCCTGCAACAGCCCGCCCAGCTGTTCCTCTTTTGCGCCATCCTCTATATCCGGCAGCAGAAGCTGTTTTACCGTAATATTGTTTTCCCCACCCAGGGCAAACAGTTCCACGGCACCGTTTATATGATCCGCATCGGGATGGGAAAGAAACACGGCATCAATGGTCCGGATACCGCTATACTTCAGGTAGGGAATCAGGACATATCTTCCGATTTTACTGCGGCTGCTGCTGCCGCAGTCGAACAGGTAAGTCTCCCCGGAGGCGGTGCGCACCAGAATGCCGTCCCCCTGGCCCACATCCAGAAAGGTGACACTGTTTTCCGCTGGCGGCCGGACTTCAAACAGCAACACGCCAAGGCATAAAGCCGCTGCCACCGCCCGGCCCGCGGACGGAGCCTTTTTCAGTGCTCCGGATATAACCTTTTGGTTAATGAAATACTTAACGGATACCGCACCTCCCAGAATCAGGTAATACACCAGGATCTGCCATATCCGGGGGCAACCCGGGTTCCAGGTATGAAAAGGAAGGCGGTCGAAACAGCCGCACAGGAGCTCGTAGCCTCCCAGAATCAGGCGGCCGGCCAGTCCCATCCAGCCCAGGCCGGGTACCAGCATGGCAAGCAGCCCCGTAATCATCATGGGCTTCAGAAACGGAATGATAAAGAGATTCAGAAACACAGAGTACACGGGAATCTCGTAATAGAACCGCAGCTGCACCGGAAGCGTGGCCAGGGTGATGGACAGACTTGCATAAAAGGACTGCTGCAGGGCGTTTCCCAGGCCCCGTCCTGCCCCGGACAGAAATTCCCTGACAGGTTCCGCCGCCCCCGTGCCGCTCCTCTTTCCCCCCCAAAGGCGGCTTTCTCTGCCCTTTCCGGAAGACGACTGCGGCATCAGCAGGGGATACACCACCCCGATTCCAAGTACAGAAGAAAAGGACAGCAGAAAACCGCTGTTTTGCAGATAAAAGGGATTCTGAACCGCCATGAACGCCCCCATGACCCCCAGGGCCGTCAGCATGTCATAAGTCCGTCCCAGGATCTCCGCTCCCATTTTGATCAGATACATTCCGATGGCACGGCAGGCAGACACGCTGAATCCCGTCATACAGCCGTAGAGGACCAGGATCACGCTTCCCGCCAGGGCGCAGGGCCAGACCGGAAGCCCGGTCCTGCGCAGCAGCCGGTAAATGCTCATGCCGATAATGGTGATGTGAAGGGAAGAAATGGAGAGAATATGGAGAACCCCGTTGCGCTTATACAGTTCCTTCAGATCACCGTCCAGCTCACTCTTGTCCCCCAGAAGCAGGGCGCTCATGACAGCCGCCTCCTTTTCCGGAAAAATCCTGTAAATCCGCTCTTTGAAGTAGATTTTGAGCCTGTACAGCCCCTCCCTGACATGCCAGTATTCCTCCCCCTGTGCCAGAATGGCCGCTTTTCTCAGCTTTCCTCCCACCTCCAGGGTCCTGTAATACACCGCAGCATCAAATTCCCCGGGATTGGTGGCTCGGGAATAAGGTGAAAACCTTCCCTCTGCCGCCACCAGACTCCCAAGGGGAATCTCCGCAGCACTGTCCGTCTCGCATATGATATTTTCCATAATCGGAATTTTCTGCCCGAAGGTGCCGGAATAAAGTGAATCAGGCTGAAGTAAGTCAGGATGAGATAAATTAGATTGAA
>CAJTSY010000004.1:0-17559 GCA_910578995.1 uncultured Acetatifactor sp. | reverse complement strand
ATAAATTAGATTGAAGTGGCTTGGAATCAAGTGAATCGGAATCAAATAAATCGGAATCAATTATAACAACAGATCTGAGATAGACAGATGTCTCATTTTTCTGGTATACCTGTCCGGTGATCTTCAGCTCCCCTCCGTCCTCCAGCCAGCCTGCGCTGACGCATCCCGGAGGCGCCTCCTCCGCCCATCCGCCTTTCAGGCAGAGGGCAGAAAGGATCACCGCAAACAGAGCAACCGCAAACAATGGCCGCCTCATATTATACTCCTTTCTCTTTCCACCGGAATCAGTGCAGCTTCCGGGCGCTCCTGCGCAGGGTGACAAACAGCACAATACCCGCCACCGCCCCCATCAGCAGGTAGGCCTGGAGCATCGGGGCAAAATTATAATGTTTCCCCCTCCATACCGTATAAAAATCACGGGTGATATAAGTCACGGGAAGCATCCTGGCCGCTGCCTGCATCACAGACGGCATGTTGTCATAGGTGATCCCCATCATCC
Organism: uncultured Acetatifactor sp.; assembly: GCA_910578995.1. Lineage (GTDB taxonomy): Bacteria > Bacillota > Clostridia > Lachnospirales > Lachnospiraceae > Acetatifactor. The sequence continues at coordinate 17,060 of CAJTSY010000004.1, read as the reverse complement.
CGCCCAGAATCATCTGGCCAAAATACAGCAGCATGGTCACGCAGTATACCGGACCGAACTTCCGAAGCAGAGAGGCAATCCCGTAGGCCAGGCAGAACAGAATCACGCTGAGCGACACAATGCAGACCGCGTACAGCACCGCTCCCGAAAATACCGGCGCTTCCACCCCGGCAGCTCCGTATCCCATGGCAAAGTAAACCACAAACGCCAGGGCCATGAAAATCACCTCTGAAAGAATCCGGTTGCATAGCGTGACGCTGACCCTTATGCCGAACAGCTCCATCCTCTGGGGAATCCCCTTCTCCAGTTCCTGGGCATGGGACACGGCATACCCCATAAATATGGTTGCCATGGGAATCATCGACCCGGTTCCCAGGAAAATCGTGGTTACCGTTGCGGCAAGTGCCGCCGGATCCGGAATCTCCCCCGCCACCACCCGGGTAATGATGAGCATCATCAGTACAGGCATCCCCACCCCGAATATGTGTACATAGGGATTCCCTATTGTCTTGCGAAATTCAAACAGCAGCATCTGTTTTGAAAAAATTTTTCTCTTGCCCTGCATTTCATTCCTCCTATTCCAGTTCCGTCTCTGCACTACGGTGCCCTTATAGGGGAATGAAATTTCATCTGCAAAGTACGCAGCTGACATTTCATTCCGGGCACCTCCGTTCCGAGACTGTTTTAAAATTTCCCATTGACATTTCTTAGCCGGACTATTCCGGTTCCGCATATGCCCTGGCCTTGGCATTGATATAGAGAATTTCTATATCATTGTTGCTCCGCTTATAGTTTATGTCATGTTCCAGAAGCAGCCTGGCGAGCCGGCTTTCCATCTCCTGACTCCCGCAGGAAACGGCAATGAGATGTGCCGGGGAAGCCAGCTTCTGAAACTCTCCCAGAACGGCCGCATTTTTTTCATTATTGGCAACCACCACCACCGCCCTGCCGCAGTACTTGCGGAACAGTTCCTCGCGTCTGCCGTAATCGATTACCCGGCCCCTGTCCAGGATCAGCAGTTTGTCTGCAAGCTGATCCAGCTCTTCGTAATAGTGGGACACCATCAGGAAGCTTGCATCCTTGCCCCGGTACCATTCCACCAGTTTTTCCACCAGTTTCTGGCGGGTCTCAAAGTCCAGGCCGGAGGTAACCTCGTCATAAAAAGTCAGCTCCGCCTCCTGCATCATCACCAGAATAATGGTAAACCGCTGCTTCTGCCCTCCGGAAAGCTTTGAGTACTTCTTCCTCAGGCAGTCCTGGAACTCAAAAAAGCGTATGAGCTCCTGAAGCTTGCGGTTCCTGGCAATCTTTGTGTTCAGAATCGCCTCCATAACATATTTTACCGGCATGGCATCCGTATACTCGTTAAACTGCATATGAACCGCCATCTCTTCCGGTTTCAGGCCGGTGTGGATCACTCCCTGATAAGGGACAATACCCAGAATGCTTTTGATCAGCGTGGTTTTTCCTGCGCCGTTGGAGCCGATGACTCCCACCCGGTCACCCGCTTTGATCTCAATGGGCTCCTTTATGGAAAGAGCCGTATCCTCCCCGTAGCGCACGGTTAAATTCTGAATGGTCAACAGCATAAAATCCACCTCTCTTTTTACTTTTCAGCTGTCGGCATACCTCTTTTTCGTATCTGGATTTATTGTAACACAGCGAGATGAATTTTATATGAAGAACAGGTGGAGCTTTTCTACACCTGGCAGAAAATAAGAATTGTCATGATACCATTTCGGGCGGGAAGACCAGGACAGCCGCCACACGATTGTCACCGTTTTCCACAGACAATCGGATTGCCAGTTTTTTTGCATAATAGGAGGCAATATACAGCCCCAGGCCATGGCTGCCTGCTCCGGAACCATTCTCGTGGCTCCCGCTGACAAAGGGCTCCAGAATATGGGGCAGCAGTTCCCGGGGAATGGTCACGCCGCTGTTCTCAATCCGGATGCACGCCGCTCCCCCTTCCCCGCGCACATCCAGGAAGATCCTGACAGAACCCTCCCGGGGCGTGTATTTCACCGCATTGGATAAAAGGTTATCCAGGATCTGGGTAACCATCATTTCATCCGTACACAGCACCAGGCTTTCCGCCCCGGAGATCTCCGCGCTGATCCCCCGGTCCGCCAGTTCCACCTGATAGGAGCGGAGACGTTCCTTCAGGAGTTCGGCCACATCCGCCTGCCGGAGTCCGCTCTCCCCGCAATGGTTCAGGTACAGAATGTCCTCCACCATCTTCCTCATGGAAAGCAGCTGCTCCTTGACCCTTGGCAGATAAGTTTTCGTATCCCTGTACCTGCCCACCTCGTTTATCATACCCTCCACCAGCAAAAGCGCCGCTGCCACCGGAGTCTTCAGTTGGTGCGAGGAAGCCCGGAGAAAGATTTCCTGGCGTCGGTTCTCCTCTGCCAGTTCCCTGTTCTTCTCCTCCAACTGCCGGTAACCCTCCCTGATCTGCAGGTAAAAATCATCCAGGGTGTCCGCCAGCTCCCGCACCTCGTCCTTCCGGTCCGGCCACTCCGCACTCAGGGGTCTCACCTCAAAGTCCCGTGCCTGCTCCATTTCCTGGGTATGCTGCACCAGACGCAGAATGGGACCCACGATTCCCCTGGAGTACATTCGGGAAAACAGCAGCACGAGCAGCAGGATCACAGCCCCCAACATGGGAAGGCTCCCCAGCACAACCGGGCGGATCTCTCCCACATCCGGCGCCATGACCGGCAAAACAGAAATAATCAGACTATTTTTCGTCTTTTCCATGGCCACATAATTGGCATACCGATTATAGGTGTCCTCTATGCTGAATTCCATGATAATCAGGTCTTCCCCATAGGTATGCACTTTCACCGCCTCATTAAAAAATTCATCCTCCACGGCACCGCTGTACAACAGACGGACATCCAACGGCGGAACCCTGTCCTCCTGAACTGACTTCAGGATTTCCTCCAGTTCCCTCATTTCCTCTTCCAGGCCAAAGGCATCCTCCACGGCCTGCTCCGGCACACCCGAGCTGTCCCTCTCCCCGTTCCAGTGCCAACCGTCCTCCAGTTTCTTCCGGCAGCGGTCCAGGAGCTGCATAAGCCTTTCCTCTTTCAGCCTGATTTCCGCAGAAAATGCTTTTCCGGCCACCAGGACATAATTCCCATCCCAGGGAATCTCCACGGAAAAGCAGGCCGTGGCGTTTTTCACCCGCACCTCCTCGTAGCTTCCGTTTTCCCGGTAGGCCCTGTGCTGTTCATAGATGGATTTGAGATTCTGCTCCATCACATGATCCACATAGAGGGACGGAAGCATACAGACAAAATAACCAATCAGAAACAGCATCATGGCGCCTGCCAGAGCCATGCTGTAAAACAAATTCTTTCGTCCCAGGCCCATTTCCCTCCTCCGCTTCCCCGTCCCCCGCTTACCTGTCCACACGAAACCAAGTCCTCCGGCAGAAATGCCGGGTTTTCTGCCGCTTTGCACCACTGTCGTCCCCCGGCTCATGCCCCGAAAACGTCAGGTGCTGCCTGAGGCCGTTTTGTCAAACCGGTATCCCACCCCTATGACTGTCCTGATACAGGATATGGGAAGTTTCTTCCGCAGATTCTTCACATGGGCATCGACAATCCGGTCATTTCCGATATAATCCTCGTTAAAAATACTCAGTATGAGCTGCTCCCTGGTAAAGACCCGGTCCGGCTCCCTGTACAGAGTCTGCAGCAGCAGGTACTCGCTGAGGGTAAGGGGCAGCTTCTCCCCATCGTACAGCGCGCAGTACGCCTCCTCCTTCAGCACCAGTCCCCCGGGACAGCCCTCCTCATCCTCCACAGCCCTGCCGGTACGCCGCAGTATCGTCTCCATCCGCTTCAGCAGGATAATGGGGGAGACCGGCTTGATCACATAATCGTCGGCATACAGGTTAAATGCCTTCACCTGGGTCTGTTCATCCTCCAGGGCGGTCAGCATGATCACCGCCGTCCGCTTCCGGCAGGTATGGATACATTTCAGCACCTCAAATCCGTCCGCACCCGGCACGCAAATGTCCAGTACGGCAATGTCAAACTCCTGCTCCCTCACCAAACTTACGGCCCTGTCGCCCCTCTCCGCCGTGACTACCTGGTAACCCGACATCAGCATGTATTCCGTGAGCACTTCCCGTATGGTCGGCTCATCCTCCAAAAATAAAACCCTGAAGCCCGTTTCTTTCATAAACTGCCTCCTGCCCTGCCCCGGCCTTCCCTTCCTTCTCCTGCTTCCATCCGTCTGAGTCCTTATCCTCCCCGCTTCCGGTCAGTTCTCCATAGTGGTCACAATATCCAGATTCCGCTCAAAGAAAGAGACGGAAAAGGAAGAGGGTACCTCCCCGTCGATCAGAATCTGTACCTTGTTCACCGTGCTCAGCTCCACCAGGGAATTCACAATGGCATACACGGACACATCCGTGGACACATTGTTTACCACTGTCAGGAAGGACTCGTCCAGATTCACATAGCAGATCCCGTCCTTAGTCATGACACTGTTCACCTTTGTACCCGGATTCACGGAAGGATAGAGGCCGTCAATCCGCCCGCTGGGGCCTGCAATAAGCTCCTCCACCACAAAACGCTCCAGGGGCGTATTCGTGGAATAATGCTTCTCCCGGTCCGCCGCAATCAGCTTTGTGCCGCTCTCATCCGCAAAATACAGCCGTACCCTGACTTCCTCATACGTATTGATCTCATTTCCGTCATTATCAATAAACTGGTCCGCATTCATCCATCCCACCGCATTCTGCTTGCTGTCAAACAGCGGGCCGCCCTCCACGGTGATGGCGATCATGTTGACTTCCGGCAGCTGCGTCAGGGTACGTACCGCCGCGGCCCGCACCAGGATCTCCGTGATGGGCGGCAGTTTCATATAATCGGCATCCACATCGATCTGCAGCCGCCCCTCCTCCAGGGTGACTCCCAGAACCTGAAATCCCATGGCAAAGGGCGCCTTGTACTCCAGCATCTCGGGATCCGTGGCGAGGCACTTCATCAGCTCCTTCAGCCTGCCCTCCGCAGTGTCAGCCTCCATCACATGGGGATGCATCTCCACCTTGGTCTCGGAATTACTCACATAATACACCTGGCAGATGTTCTGGTCCTCCTCTTCCCTTCCCCCGCAGGCCCCAAGCGCCAGGATGACGGCAATGAGCGCCATGATTCCAGTTATCCTCTTCATAATCCCCGACCTCCATACTTAAGATACCAGACTGCCTCCCGTACCGCTTAAGGGTATCTTTACCGTAAAGCAGGATCCCTCTCCTTCCACACTTGACACCACAATGGATCCCCTGTGCATCAGCACGGCGCTCTTCGTAATGGCAAGCCCCAGGCCGGTGCCCCCGATCTCTCTGGAATGGGACTTATCCACCCTGTAAAACCGTTCGTAAATATGGGCCAGCGCATCCTCCGGTATACCCAGACCGGAATCGCGCACCTGGAATGTAAAATACTGGTGGTCCGCATCCAGCTGCACTTTTACCCATCCGTGTTCCTTATTATATTTTATGGCGTTTTCCACCAGGTTGGTCATAATCAGCGTCATTTTTACCTCATCCACCTCTGCCACCACGGGCCGGATGCTCTCAAAGACAACCTCCACGTCCTTTTTCCTGGCAATGGGCCGGAGGCGTTTTAGAATCAGCTCCGTTAAGTCATTAATGTTCAGGGATGTAATGTTCATCTCCTGAGCCTTCTTGTCCATTTTCACCAGAACCAGCAGATCGGTGATAATCTTATTTTCCCGGTCTATCTCCGACGCAATGTCCTCAAGGAACTCCCTGTACAGCTCCGCGGGGGCATCCCTCTGGGCCAGAAGGGAGTCCGCCAGTACCTTGATGCCCGCCATGGGGGTCTTCAGCTCATGGGACACGTTTTCCACAAATTCCTGCCGTGAGTTGTCCAGGGTCCTCATTCTCTCCAGAAGCTGATTAAAAGCATCCACTATATGTACGGTTTCCGCATAGTCCGGAACAGATATGCTCTCGTCACTGTATCCGGCCTTCACCTCGTTGATGGCCTCCGTCACCCGGTTAAAAGGACGCGTAAAGACGACTGAAATAAGCATTGCCATGGCCACAATCACCACCATCATCAGGTTCTGAAGGATCACGGACTTCCGGTTCAGCACCTCCATGGTGGCAACCGTGGAATCATTGGAAATACTGGTAAGCATGACGCCCACCACCTTTCCGGAATCCACACCTGCGTCGATGATGGGCGTGGTCATCTCAATATAGCCGTGCTCCCGGTCATAGTTGGACATGCCTTCCCCCTGAAAGCAGCGGATCACCTCCTCGGATATGATCGTCTTGCCCTCGCTGATATCATAGGTGTCCCTCACCACCCGCAGACTTGAATCAATGATCATGACGCGTCCTTCATACAGATTTGAGATCATCTCCAACTCCGCATTGATCACGTCCCGGGACACACCGCTGTCGTATCCGTCCGGTTTTGTATTAAAATAATTGTTGCTGATGAGATGGTTTCCCACAATCATCAGCTGATTCTGCACAGTGGAAATTCTCTGTTGGACAGAATGTTCCTCATAGTTATCCAGAATTCCATATCGGACAATCATGCTGGGAATGAATCCCGCCGCCAGCACAATGATAAAGATGCGCGCCTGCAGGCTGCGCAGAGAAAAGAGCTTTTTCAGCTCGTCCAGTATTTTTGCCGCCATTTTCATACTCCCGCCTGATGTCCGGGTGTCCGCACCCAGCCGCCCCGGGTCCTGTCGCGCCTCCCCGGGGCAGTGCCGTTACACCTGGAAATAATAGCCCACGCCCCATTTTGTATGGACATATCTGGGTTCACTGGGGTTGGCCTCCACTTTTTCCCGCAGTCTTCTGATATGTACATCCACCGTGCGCACATCCCCGGGATAATCCGCCCCCCATACCAGCTTCAGCAGGCTCTCCCGGCTGTAAACCTTATCGGGATTCAGCATCAGAAGTTCCAGCAACTCGAACTCCTTGGCAGTCAGCCCGATCTCCTTTCCGGCGATAAAAGCCCTCCGTCCCTCACAGTCCAGACGCACCTCGCCGCGTTCCACCGACTTGGCAGCAGGCATTTCACCCATAATCCTCTTCGGCTCCGTACGCCGCATGATGGCCTTGATCCGGGCTTTCACCTCCAGGATATTGAAGGGCTTGGTTATGTAATCGTCCGCACCGTATTCAAGCCCCAGGATCTTGTCCATATCCTCACCTTTGGCAGTCAGCATGATGATGGGTACGGTGGAAAACTCCCGGATCTGCTGGCAGACCTCGAATCCCGTGAGCTTGGGCAGCATCACGTCCAGAAGGATGATATCGTACTGGTTGGCACGGGCATATTCCAGGGCTTCCTCCCCGTCATAAGCGCAGTCCACCTTCATGTCGTCCTGCTCCAGGCTAAACCGGATTCCCTTCACGATCAGTTTCTCGTCATCCACCACCAAAGCTCTCTTCCCAGCCATCCTGTTCCTCCCCGCATAATCCTTCCGCCGCCGTCCGCCCGGACAGCAGGCCACATGTCAGTTACCGTCTGCCCATACCGCACACAGTAACCTATTTCACCGCTATCTTATCCTTTAGCTTCTCGTACACCGCATTCTTGATCCCAGGTACCTTCATGATATCCTCGCAGCTGTCAAAACCGCCGTTGGCCTCCCTCCAGGCAATAATGTCCACCGCCCTGCTCTCACCCACCCCGGGCAGGGTGCAGAGCGCGGCCGCATCTGCGGTATTGATGTTCACAAGCCCCGCCGCAGTCCCCGCGTCCCCGGAATCCGCCAGGGGCAGGATCTCTTCTCCCTCCGCAGGAAAATAAAGCTTCTGCCCGTCGCTGACCCAGTCCGCCAGGTTGACCGCATCCCGGGCCGCCTCTTCCCCAAAACCGCCTGCCGCCAGAAGGGCATCCTCCGCCCTGCTTCCCCCGGGAATCTCCACTACCCCGGGATTTGCCACTGCGCCGCACACATAAACCCGTATCAGGGGCTCCGTGTCCGGTAATTCCGTATCCGGATAAGCGGACTCTCCGCCTACCTTCCCCGGAGCCGCGCCCTCCTGCCCTCCAGGCGAGACGCCCTCCCCGGAAAAATCCTCCATGGATCCCGACTCCCCTGCCAGGCTCTGTGTTCCCCCGCCGATGAGGAGCGTGGCTTCTTTTTTACCGCAGCCGCAGCAAAGGACACAGAGGGCCGCAGCCCCTAAAAATACCACGGGGTTTTTGCTGTTTCGGCTGTTCTGTCCGTATTTCCCGTCCGTTTTACCGTTCTTTCCCTTTTTACTTTTACCTTTCATCATAGTCCCTTTCTCTCTTTCCTCCCGGATCCGGCGCAGCCCGCTTCTGTTCGGGCGGCATCCTCCCGGAAATTTCAAAAAAGGGATTGCCTCTCTATGCTGGTTCTATTATTGTATCGGAATTGTATCCTTTTTACAAGTGCCTTTATAAAATCTTCATGAAAATTTCTGCCGCCGTTCAAAGCAGGGGAAAAGCGCGCCTGCCGGTTCACTTCCATTTAAAAATAACGATCCCCGCCACAGCCACTGCCATCCCCAGAGCCTTTCTCCACTCCCAGGGCTGCTTCTCCACGCCAAACCACCCGAAAAGCTCAATGACATAGGCAACCGCCAGCTGCGCCACCACGATCAGCATCACTGCCCTGGCAGGCCCCAGCATATCCATGCTTTTTATTACGGTGTAAGTGATGAAGGCGCCGATGGCTCCTCCCAACAGCATATATTTGGGCTGTACCGTAAATACGTTCATCAGATTACTCCTGTCCGTACACGCCCAGGCTCCCAGGCAGACGAACAGGGCTGTCAGCTGTACAAAGGCGCTGGCGGTCCAGATACTGGAGGACTTGGTCACCTGGGTGTTAAACACCCCCTGTACACTCATCAGCGCCCCGGAAATCAGGGCAATAAAAAAACCAATCATAGGCTGCACCTTCCTTTCTGGAACCGGGCCCCTGTCCCGGGCCGTTCCTCTTTTCTAAGTGTAACCTATGACTGGAAATTTATGCGCCGCCCGCAGGGATACGCCATCCATCCTCCCTGCAAAAGTTTCATCCTGTAAGCCGGACATTGGGAGCTTAACGGCGAAATCCTGCGCGAAGCGGCAAATCTCCGGTTCCAGTTTATCCGGGTCAGGGCTAAAACCGCTCACTTCCCTGCGGCGCTGACCTGGGCTGAGATGGCCTCATCCAACTCCTGCACCAACTGCGTCACATCTGCGCCGTTCCACACCCTGGAAAACAGTCCCTCCAGCTGCAGCCAGAAATTACCGGTCTCCATCATCTTGGGCAGTGGAATGCTGTCCGCATATTCCTGTTTAAAGACCTGCAGAACCGGATTGTCCGCATTGGCCCCCGCGTAAGCGGCCACTTTTCCCGTCCTCTCATACAGGGAATCCGCACACTCCGTCACCAGATAGCCCGCAAAACGATTTGCCAGTTCCTGGTGTTCCGAATAACTGTTCACCGCCACCGCATTGGTCACGGACATGGGACGGCTCCCAAGCTCCGCACTGACCCCGGGCAGAGGCGCCACGCCGTACTCAAACCCAAGGACACCCTCCTTTGCCGCGTCTGCCAGGCGCTTTGCCACATCCGTGGTGGCAATGGTGAAAACCAGTTTCCCCTGGCAGAAATCATCTATTACATTTCCGTAATCCACCGTGTCGGACTCTATGAAAAAGAACTGGTTCAGCGCCTTGTAAACCTCCAGGCACTGGACGGTCTCCGGATTGTTGATATGAATCTGGGACGGGTCGTCGCCATTGTCCCCTCCCACGATCATGTAATTCCCCACGATCCAGTAATTATAGAAAATATCGGACACATCCCATTTCATGACGCCGTCCACACCCAGGGGCACGTCAAAGGTATCGGCAATATGCAGGATATCATCCACCGTGGCCGGAACTGCACGGCTGTAATACTCCGCCCGCAGCGCAGCCAGCTGCTCTTCATCCACCGCGATCCCGTCAGTCCCTTCCGGATTCTCATCCACCTCGCCGCCCTCCAGAAGCTCCTTCATGGCAATCTGGGAAGCCCATTCCTGAAGGTAAGTATCGTTATAAACCAGGGCGCTTGTCTCAAAAAACAAAGGATACGCCACCAGCTTGTCCTGGTATGTGACAGCGGAAAGAGCCGCCGCCGGAAAATTCTGTTCCCCGCAGACCCCTGTCACGTCCTCAATCCGGGAGGCAAGTCCTGCCAGATAAGCCTTCTCCAGGGAATCATTGCTGACGATAAAGGCATCCGGCACCTGGCCAGAGCTGACGGAGGCCCGGTTCACAGCCTCCAGGTATTCCCCGCCGTCCGCCAGCACCGGGATCACCCTCACATCCTCCCGCTCCCCGAAGGACACCGCTGCACTGTTGAGGAAATTCGTCATGTTTTCATCGGAATACCAGAAATAAATCGTCTCTTTCTCCGCGGACCAGGGTAAAAGACTGCTCCCGTCCCCTTCCGCGCTGTCCCCGCCGCCCTCCGCTGTCAGCCTGCCTCCCCCAAAAAGGAGCGCGGCCATTGCCGCCACAGCGGCTGCCGAAACTAATTTTTTCTTGAAATACATACTCACTCCTGTCCTGCAGAATACGCCACAAGTTTTTCCTCCGCTTCCCTACTCTTCCCCGGATTCCAGGCAGCTCTCCAGAATATCAATCATCTCGTCTATATTTGCCCTGGATACGGTCAGCGGCGGCAGGAGACGGATCACATTTTCCCCCGCATTAATCAGAATCAGCCCCTCCTCCAGGGCCCGGTCAATGATCTCACGCACGGGGCCGTCAAACACCAGTCCCTGCATCAGCCCCACCCCCCGGCGCTCCAGGATGCAGCCGTACTTTTCCTTCAGGGCATCCAGGCAGCTCTCCAGATAGGGCGCCACTTCCCTCACATTTTCTACTACATGGTTCTCCTCAAACAGGTCCAGAACCTTTTCCACTGCGGTGCAGACAAAGGGATTGCCGCCGTAAGTGGTGCCATGGTCTCCGGCGGAAAGGGAACTGCCCGCAACCTTCTCCGTCATCAGGAAAGCGCCTACGGGAACGCCGCATCCCAGTGCTTTCGCCGTAGTCATGATATCGGGCTTCACGCCGTAACGCTGCCATGCGTACAGGTATCCGGTCCTTCCCATGCCGCACTGAATCTCGTCCAGGATCAGAAGGATGTCCTTCTCCTCACAGAGGGCCTTTACCTCCTTCAAAAAGTTTTCCTCGGCAGGGATGATCCCTCCCTCGCCCTGTACAGGCTCCAGAAGGATGGCGCAGGTTTTGTCCGTGACCTGTGCCCTTACGCTGTCCATGTCGTTTAGATCGGCAAACCGTATATTTCCTATCATGGGTTCAAAGGGCTCCCGGTATTTCGGGGTTCCCGTAACGGAAAGGGCCCCGAAGGTCCTGCCGTGGAAAGAGTGGTTCATGGCGATGATCTCATGGTCCGTGCCGCCGTCTTTCAGATACGCATATTTGCGGGCGGCCTTCAGGGCTCCCTCGATGGCTTCCGCGCCGGAATTGGTAAAAAATACCCTGTCCATGCCGGAGGCTGCCGTCAGCTTCTTCGCCGCACTGATGGCAGGTACATTGTAATAATAGTTGGACGTGTGAAGCAGCCTGTCAATCTGTGCCTTCAGGGCGCTGCTGTATTCCTTATTGTTGTAGCCCAGGGCGAATACGCCGATTCCGGATGCGAAATCAAGGTATTTGATGCCGTCCGTATCGTACAGGTACACACCTTCCCCCCTGTCCAGGACAATCTGATAGCGGTTGTAAGTGTGAAGCAGCACTTTTTCCGCTTCCTGGATATATTCCTGCATGTTCATATTGATACCTCCTACGTCTGTTTCGTTGACTCCGGGCTGCTTCTCCCCCCGGAACTGCAGGGGAAAAGGAACGGCATCCGGCGTCTTCTTTTGTTATACTCGTGAACGCATTTAATTGCCGCTTTCAGTTCTGGATTGCCGATGCGTTCACTCGTTATACCGTGCAGACGGCAATTAATTACGTTTGTGGGTATAAATACTGCCTCCCGGGCTTTTTTCAGGGTACTATATGATTACTGTTTACCCCGGGGCCGTAATCTATGCATGGAATCAGGAATTCCCGCTCCCTGCGGCAACTTACACCTGCTCCGCTTCCCCGTCTTCCACAATGGCGGTTCCGATGCCCTGCTTGGTGAAAATTTCCAGAAGCAGGCAGTGGGGAATCCGTCCGTCCAGGATATGCACCCGGTTCACCCCGTTACGCACCGCTGCGGTGCAGTTGTTCAGCTTGGGCAGCATGCCGCCGCCGATATAGCCGCCGGAAACCAGTTCCTCCGCCTGGGAAGCCGTAATCCTGGAGATGAAGCCCTGTCTTTCTTTGAAATCCCTGTAAATGCCCTCGATATCCGTCAGGAAAGCCAGTTTCTCCGCCTTCACCGCCCTGGCGATGGCGCAGGCCGCGTCGTCGGCGTTAATATTGTAGGTCTGGAAACTGCTGTCCAGGCCGATGGGGGCTACGATAGGCAGAAAATCCTTCTCCAGTAAATCGTAAAGCACCTTGGGGTTCACCTGGGTGATCTCCCCCACATAGCCGATGTCCTGGCCGTCGGCATATTTCTTCTCCACCTGCAGCAGGCCGCCGTCCTTGCCGCTGACGCCCACAGCCTTCACGCCCAGTTCCTGTACCATGGTCACCAGATCCTTGTTTACCTTGTTCAGGACCATCTCGGCAATCTCCATGGTCTCCCCGTCCGTAACCCGCAGGCCGTTCACAAAGGTGGATTCCTTGCCCACTTTACCCACCCAGCGGCTGATCTCTTTGCCGCCTCCATGGACAATGATCGGCTTGAAGCCTACCAGTTTCAGGAGTGTCACATCCTTGATGACATTTTTCTGTAGTTCTGTGTTGCTCATGGCGCTGCCGCCGTATTTTACCACGATAATCTTGCGGTTGAAACGCTGGATATAGGGGAGGGCCTCGATGAGCACCTCCGCTTTCTGAAGTACTTTTTCCATGTCCTTTTCCATGGGTATCGCTTCCTTTCTCATTGTGGCTTTTACTGTCAATTTTGCCTTATCCGGCCTGCCTCTGCAATGTCTGCGCCTGTTCGCTGTTCCTTTTCGGAATCATCCATATTCCTTATCATTCACTTCCGGATGAATTTTTCATTCCTTTTCGGATCATAAACTTTATCAGAAGACATATGGCCAGGATGGCCAGCACCACTGCGCCATATATTAAGGTACTGGTGTACCATGGAGCAGAATTTATGAAATAGAGGTCCGGATGTGTCTTATAATCCCAGTATGTAAAGATTCCGTGCCCTATCCATACTCCCACAAAACTTTCCATAATGATATTCAGCACATTGTTTATTTTCTGCCTCATTCCACACCTCTCTGTCTCTGCATGGCTGTAATGTACAGCCGGGCTCCGATTGCTGTCCCGCTGCACTATGCAAACCGGGACTTTTCGCTCCTTATATGGCAGCTGCCCATATACCAGAACTTTCCACTCCCTGCATGGCGGCTGTCCACATACCGGGACTTTCCCATCCCTCCACGGCTTCTAGATGCTTACCGGAACTTCCCTGTTTCTTCATGGCTGTCTGCTAGGGAGCTTCCCCGGTTTCAGCTTCTGTAGTCTGCATTAATCTTCACATAATCATAACTCAAATCGCATCCCCATGCAACAGCTTCCTGCTCCCCCATGTGCATGTCCACCAGAACGGTGACTTCCGGGTCGGAGAGGATCTTCGTGGCCTCTTCCTCGCTGTAGCTACAGGCCACCCCGTTTCCATAGATATGGATCCGGCCGCTTGCGCTCTGGAAGTAAAGATCCACGTTCTCCGGGTCAAACTGTGCCCCGGAATAGCCCAGTGCGCAGAGGATCCTGCCCCAGTTGGCATCGTGGCCGAAGATGGCCGCCTTGGTCAGGGAGGAACAGATAACGGACTTGGCCAGCGTCCGGGCATCCTCTTTGGAGGCCGCTCCGACTACCTTCGTCTCGAACAGGGCCGTAGCGCCTTCCCCGTCCCCCGCCATTTTCCGGGCCAGATATGTGGTGACAAAGTGCAGGGCCTGGCAGAAGGTGTCATAGTCTTCCCCTTCCTCTAAAATCGCCTCATTGTCCGCAAGCCCGTTGGCCAGAATCAGCAGGGTATCGTTGGTGCTGGTGTCACCGTCCACGGAAATCATGTTGAAGGAATCTGTTACGTCCGCGCTGAGCGCTTTCTGGAGCATCTGTTTTGAAATATTCAGGTCTGTAGTCAAAAATGCAAGCATGGTGCACATATTAGGGTGAATCATGCCGGAACCCTTGCACATGCCGCCCAGGGTTACGGTTTTTCCGCCAATCTCAAATGTTACAGCGATCTGTTTTTCCAATGTGTCTGTGGTCATGATGGCCTTCGCGGCATCTGTCCCGGCTTCCAGGGTGTCCGCCCTGGCAGCGGCAAGCTTTTTGATGCCTTCCGTGATCCTGTCCACGGGAATCTGCATGCCGATGACGCCGGTGGATGCCACCAGAACGGAAGTCTCAGGGATACCCAGCAGCTCGCCTGCGCATCTGCTTTCCGCCGCGCAGCAGTCCATGCCTTCCTTTCCCGTGCAGGCATTGGCGATGCCGGAATTGGCGATTACCGCCTGGACGTAGGGGGACTCCTGTACGATTTTCCGGTCCCAGAGCACGGGGGCTGCTTTTACCACATTGGTGGTAAAGGTTCCTGCCGCCACGCAGGGGGCCTCGCTGTAGATCAGGGCCATGTCCTTCCGGTTCCGATATTTGATGGCCGCTTCTATGCCTGCTGCCTGAAACCCTTTTGCTGCGGTTACGCCGCCTTGTATCTGTTTCATATTGTTTCTCCCTTTGCCTTGTTGCTTTCAAACTCCAATTTCAACCTCTGGTACTCTGTGGTAATATCCAACGCCAGATAATCCGGTATTTCATTCAGAAATAGTTTCCCACATCCTCAATCCCATAAATCTGAGGAAAGCACCTCCCGCACCTCTCCCGAAGCCAGGTCCCTGGCAGTGACTTTCCCCGCATGTAACAGCTGTGGCTCATTTCCTCCGTAAGACAGTTCCCACTGAATGGTATGGGGAATCTTTTCCACCACCGGTATTTTTTCCTTCCCACTGTATACAAGTTCTCTGTCCGCGTCCTCTGTGACATAAAGTTTTAATTCTTCCTTTATTCCGGACACATCCAATTTGTAAATATATCCCGACGAGACTGACCGCAGGGGCGGCACATGGGCAAACGCCTCGATATTATGCCGAAGGTGCGCCTCCTTTAAGGGGACGCCCAGGAGAGAATCACTGATCCACCATTCATCGTAGTCGATATTATAGTTACTGGACAGCAGTTTCAAATTATGCTCTGACAATATCTTTTGGAACCAGGCCCCCGCTTCCCGAAATCTGTCAATGATGAATAAGGACGAAATCCCAATCCAGGGGGACATAAACACCTGACCTGTTATTTCTGCTGAAAGGTATCCGGTTTTCATATCCTCCGGCGATGAAAAATACATGACATCGGAGATAGAAATGCCACCTTCATTCATATGTTTTCTCCTTTTTGGATAATGTTGTTGCCCATCACTACCGCAAACTGAATTCTATGCTTTATACATTAATACTGCATGTATTTTTCGCGTTCATGATTGCTTCCGCCTCAAAGCCATTGTACAGATATTCGTCCAATCGCTCTATGCCCGCATATATTTTTTTGAAAGCCTCTATCCCAAATTTTTCCAGAAAATATCCTGCATAAACACCGGAATACTGATAGCCGCTGTTTTCATAGAAATAATCTTCGTCATTCAGTTTAATCATGGAAGGAGCCTCTTTCACCTGCAGAAGATCAGGCTCAATCTGCCCGGCGATCCAGACTGCAATTCCTTCGCTGATACCAATACATGCTGCATCCGGATCACCCAGTGAATCAAATACGATATGCGTGACTTCATGTTTTACAATTTTCAGCATATCAGCCAGGGACCGGTCGCTGACAACCCTTGGCGAAAGTATACATACAAAGCGTTTGGCATAGTCTGCGGAGCCAACCATCCACGGCTGCCAGGTTTCGGCCGTCTTACCTGCCGCACTGATAAATGTAGCCGTATCAGGACAAATCTGAAAAGTGAACCTGTCATTCATCACAGCAATCTGAAACCGGGAAGCCACCTCTTCATATGTGTCTTCTGCAATCGAAATCATGCTGCCTGCAACTTCATGATCTGCTTCGTCATATTCAAAATGAAAATATTTTCCTTCAAAAAACATCTTTTGCTTCAGCCCTCTCAAAAGAATCCCGCCGCCTGTCCTACCTGTTAAACGCCGTTATATTCGCTTCATTCAGCGTGAAATCATAATAATTCAGGTCTTCCCGCTTCGTCCAGCCGATGCATTTCCAGAAGGCGTTCCCGATGTCATTGGCGGTAAAGGCAATGAGGCTGACCTTGTTGACCTGCTCTTCCTTCAGGGCATTCATGCAATGGACCACCATGGCCTTGCCGATGCCCTGCCTGCGCCAGTCCTCCCGGACGCAAACATGGTACAGGCAGCCCCGCCTGCCGTCATGTCCGCAGAGAATGCCGCCTACAATATCGCCATCCCCGCTTACCGCCACTGCGCTGGTAGTCGGGTTGCGCCTGAGAAACCGCTCCACTCCCTCCCGGGAATCGTCGATGCTGCGCATACCGAAACCGCGGATGGTTTTCCACAGGGCATAAAGCCCCTCGTAATCTTCTATTGTCATGGTTCTGACCGCAAACGGTTTATCGTTCATCATTTCACTTTTTCCTATTTTCATTGGTTTATACTTACGACTGAAATCCCTTACTGCACAGGAGAACATTTTCCCTTTGAAACAGGACATTGCTGTCAGATGCAGTGAACATATCCAAATCCAGGAACGGCGGGTGCATCGCAATGTACGGCTTCAAACGTGGATTCCAGGCGCATTGCAATGTACGATTTCAGGCATGGATTCCATCCGCAGGCTTTACCAGTATACACCGTTTGCCCCAAAAGGACAATATTTTTTTCTTCCTTTTTAGAAAAC
>CAJTSY010000003.1:101658-115446 GCA_910578995.1 uncultured Acetatifactor sp. | reverse complement strand
CATTTGCGATCACGTTCGTCGCTATGTATCCTTCCGCCGGATGCCCCTTGGGAATCCGCGGAAACAGAAACCGCAGAAAAGGCGCTATCCCCCTGGTGAGCTTTTCCACCAGTCCCGCCCTCTGCGCAATCTCCATCAGTCCCGTCCACAAAGCCACCACCCCCGCCATGGTAATGCACAGGGAAATCGCCTCCCCTGCACTGTCCAGGGCCGCATTGGTCACATCCTCCAGATGCCCTGAAAACGCCCCGTAAACTACCGCCAATAATATCATCCCCGCCCAGATTGCATTTAACATATTCCACCCCGGAAAGCCATTACTTCATTTTATGTAAAAAGGGTGCCGCCCATGCCTGTGAACTGGCCGGCGGCGCCCCTCTTTTCCTGCGGCCTGCCCACCGGGCCCCGGCCGCGCCTCATTTCTACAGCGTTCCCTGGGTAAACAGGCTCTTCACATGGGCAACCTCTTCCTCTGTTGCCTTGCTGGCGGGCACATAATAGGATTTCTCCCTTGCCAGCTGGTAAAGTTCCTCCTGGGACTGTTCGCAGGCATTGCGGATCTGCTTCAGAGTCTGCTTCAGCTCCTTGTTTTCGGACTGTGCGATCATGCCTGCATAGCGGGTGAGTTCGCCGTTAATACCCGCAAGGGTATCTGCTACCATAATTTTCTCCTGCATCATTTTCTACCTCTCATTCTGAAATTCATTCAACGCTCAACACTACATATCTGTCTTTAAATTAATTCAGAAACTTCATCAGCTGCTGCTTATTGTCCATGGCTGATTTTGCGCCTTTTTCAAAAAACTGCCTGATCTGGGGATCCTTCGCCTCCTGCGCATAGGCCTGCATCTTGCAGTGGGTGGTGTCATAGCCACCGATCAGATGACGCAGGTTCTGTAAATCAAGTTCTGAAATGTTGCTCATATCCATACCTCCTGTTATTCATGACAACAAAAAAGCCGTCCTGTGCCGGACTTTCCATCGATACGGGATTATTATTTGTCTCCGGCGAAAAATATATACGCAGAAAAAAAGGATGCCAAAGCGGCATCCCTGATGAATTCATTGGAAAATAATGTTAAATCTGATGGCGCACAACAGCGTACTCGTCATCCGGCCTGAAATAAGGACATTCCCACCGGCTTCCAGACAGGAAACGGTACATTTCGTCTTCATCCAGACTCACCAGACAGCTGTAGCATTCATAGTCCTCGTCATACATATAGTTCACACACATTTCACAGCGGTTTCCCGTCATTTCCCCTCCTGTCTCTCATCCGCTCTCCGGATGCAGGGCTTTTTGTAACGTTTTTTCGTTTCTATTTATTCAGGTAGGAATAAATATCCCTTTTACCCACCCCGCGGTCCCTGGCCACCTGCTTCATGGCCGTTTTGCTGTCCATTCCCTGTCTTTCATAATAAGCCATATGATCCTCTATGGACATGGCTTCCCAGGACAGGATTTCCTCCCGGCGCTGCTCCTGAAAACTCTTCCCTTCCAGAACCAGTACATATTCCCCCCTGGGTTCCTGCGTCTTAAAATGCTCCAGTGCACCGCTTAAGGTGGTGGGCATTACGGTCTCGAACTTTTTTGTCAGCTCCCTGCAGAGGGTGATCCGCCTGTCCCCCAGATTCCGGGACAGTTCTTCCAGTGTTCCCCTCAGATGATGGGGCGCCTCGTATAAAACCATGGTACGGCTCTCCCCCTGCAGTTCCTCCAGTACCATCCTTCTCTCCCTTTTGTCCACAGGCAGAAAGCCTTCGAAGCAGAAGCGCCTGGCAGACAGCCCGGAAAGAGTCAGGGCGGTAATACAGGCACAGGGTCCCGGCAGGCTGGTGACCGGTATATTGTTCTCCTGGCACATGCGCACCAGTACCTCCCCGGGATCCGAAATGGCAGGCGTCCCGGCATCCGTGACCAACGCGACATGTTTTCCCTCCGCCATCAGCCGCACCAGCTGTCCTGCCTTTTCCACCTTGTTGTATTCATGATAACTTGTCATGGGCGTGTGGATATCGAAATGGTTCAGCAGTTTTATGCTGTTCCGCGTGTCTTCCGCCGCAATCAGGTCTGCCGTTCTCAGTGTCTCAAGCACACGGAAAGTCATATCCTGCAGATTTCCGATGGGTGTAGCACATAGATATAAAATACCAGTCATTCCTTCCTCCAAAAAACTTCCTGTCAAAGCGCAGGAACGGACCCGGGCAAATTCCCCCTGCGTCAGTATCCGTAAACCTCACGGATCTCCGGCGTATACACTCCCGGCTTCTGAAAAATAATCAGCGGTTTCTCCACCGTCATCCTGGAACGTCCTCCGCGCACCGCCTCCAGCAGCACCATGTTGGGTTCCCTGTCCGCATAGGGATACACAAGCTGCATCCGCTTGGGCTCCAGTTTATGTCCTGCCAGGGTAGTGATGATTTCCGCAAGCCGGAAGGGCCTGTGCACCAGGAAAAAATGGCCCCCCGGCTTCAGCAACCCTGCCGCCTGCCCTGCCACATCCGCAAAGGTACAGAGAATCTCATGCCGCGCAATGGCCCTGGGCGCATCCGGATTTATGATTCCGTGCTTTCCGATCATGTAGGGTGGATTGCAGGTAATGCAGTCAAAAGAAGCAGACTGGAAAAAACGGTCTGCTTCCCTTAAATCTCCCACAATAATGTCAATTTTATCCGACAGGCCGTTTAATTCTACACTTCTGGCTGCCATGTCCGCAATGTCCGCCTGGATTTCCATGCCCGTAAGATGGGCACACCGATATTTCGCCTCCATGAGAATGGGAATGATTCCCGTCCCCGTCCCCAGATCCAACAGCCGGTCCCCGCTTTTCGCATGGGCAAAGCCGGTTAGCAGCACCGCATCCATCCCGAAGCAGAACTTGTCCGGATCCTGGATGATGCGGTAGCCATTCCGCTGCAGCTCGTCCACCCGCTCATTCTCCCTGATTCTGACTGCCATCTGCCCTCACGTTTCTTTCCTGTGCCGCTTTTGCGTCGTGCCGGTTTCTGTTATTATAGCGGTTCCTTCCCCCCTGGTACTCAGCGTTCTCCTGCTGTCCCCGGTAGTCCTGGCGTTTCCTGTTATCCCTGCGGTTTTTCCCGCCCTGGCGGTGTCCTGCAAAGCGGTAATCCTCCTCCCCCTGTTCGGCAAATCCCCGGTTTCTGTCAGTCCGCTGGCTGTTCTGTCTGGAATTTCCGTTCCCACGCGGTCTCCGGCCCGGATCTCCCCCTGTGCCGCGGCCCGGGTCTGACATGCCTTCACTGCCCGGGTTCTGACTCCGTCCCCCTTCGCCGTTCTGGCCCTGCTGTCTTCTGCTGCCATCCCGGTTCTGCCTGCCGGCATCCTCCGCGTTCTGGTTCTGCGGCCTGTGGCTTCCATCCCGGTTCTGCCTGCCGGCATCTTCCGCATTCTGGTTCTGCGGCCTCCAGCTTCCATCCCGGTTCTGCCTGCCGGCATCCTCCGCATTCTGGTTCTGCGGCCTCCAGCTTCCATCCCGGTTCTGCCTGCCGGCATCCTCCGCGTTCTGGTTCTGCGGCCTGTGGCTTCCATCCTGGCCCTGCCTGCGGGGCTCTTCCCCTGCCTGACCCTGCGGCCTGTGGCTTCCGTCACGGTTCTGCCTGCCGCCCTCTTCGGCATTCTGGCCGGATGCTTTCTGCCCTCCGCCCTGACGGTGGCGGTTTCTGCCTTCCTGACGCTGTTCCTCGGCCCTGGCATCTGCCTGTTCCTTTTTCTGCCTCTCCTCGTCCTCCAGGCGCTCCAGTTCCTCCAGTTCCTCCCTGGACAGCTCCATTTTCTCCTTTTTACTGTGCTTACGCCTGAAATGCAGTTTTTCCACGGGGAATTCCTTAATCTCCTTTTCGTCCCCCGCATCCACCACCACTTTAACCAGCTGCCGCAGCACATTGACACTGTGCACCTCGCCCCTCAGCCCGCCTTCAATGGTAACATAATCCCCGATATTGGGCAGCCGCCTGTTCAGCTCCTCATAAGTCTCTTCCTCATTTTTCAGACAGCACATCAGCCTGCCGCATACCCCGGATATCTTGGCCGGATTCAGTGACAGATTCTGCTCCTTCGCCATCTTGATGGAAACGGGGACAAAGTCCGACAGATAGCTGTGGCAGCAAAGGGAACGTCCGCAGATGCCTATTCCCCCCACAATCTTGGTCTCATCCCGCACCCCGATCTGCCTGAGCTCAATCCTCGTCTTAAACACTCCTGCCAGGTCCTTTACCAGTTCCCGGAAATCGATCCTTCCGTCCGCCGTAAAGTAGAAAAGCACTTTATTATTATCAAAAGTATACTCCGCGTCGATGAGCTTCATTTCCAGGCCATGGCTGCGGATCTTCTCCAGACAGATCCGGAAGGCCTCTTTTTCCTTATCCCTGTTGGCGGCCTCCTGCTCCATGTCCCGGCGGTTGGCGATGCGGATCACGGGCTTCAGCGGCGATACCACCTTCTCCTCCGCCACCTCCGTAATCCCGGTGACCACCGTCCCAAACTCAATTCCCCGGGCAGTTTCCACGATCACATGATCCCCCCTCTTTATCTCGAACCCCAGGGGATCAAAAAAATATATCTTTCCCGCAGTGCGGAATCTTACTCCGATTACTTTTACCATCTATCCACCTCACTGATGCCTGAACATCCTTCAATATAAATTTACCGTCAGCAGCTATTTTAACACATCTTTCCGCAAAACACCATAGTTAATAATGGAATTATCAAGTTTGCGGGCTCTGTGCGCAGCACTGCCCTCTGCCGCTACTCTCCGGCAAGCAGGTTTACAGGCACGATTTTCCGGATCCGCAGGGACAGGAGGCATGCCGTCCCAAAGGTAAAGGCCGCCAGTCCCACGCCGGATGCGGCGATTAACCCCGCCGGAACCGTAAAGGTGCATTTTACGATCCCGATGCCGCTCAGGAACACAGCCGTCAAAGGATTGATGATCCAGGAACAGAGGCACAGCCCTGCCGCCACGGACAGTATTACCGTGGGCATAAAACCGGCGGCTGTCTGCAGGACCAGCTGCCCCGTGGTATATCCAAGGGCCTTCATGATTCCGTAATCCCTTTTCCTGGCATCCAACAGCGTCCTCACCAACAGGTACAGCACAAACACGGTAATCGCCGCCCCCAGAAGCAGGACAGCTGCCACAATGATGGCCATCAGCGACACATATACGGAGGCCGAGCCCTCCACCACGGAATTGACGTTGATATACGCGTTTGCGCCGCTTCCTATTTTTTCAGCTGTTTCCCTGTGAAATGCCTCTATGTCCGTCCCTTCTGCCACATTGATATAGTAACTTACATTCTCAAGCGTCCCTATCCGCTCATAGCCCTCCCGGGTCAGCAGGCAGTCCTTTCCCAGATTATTGCTGATCTGTGTGAAACCGCAGATCAGGTACACGGCCTCCCCCGATGCCGTCATCCTGACCTCATCCCCGATCTTCAGCCCCTGCTCCCGGGCAAATTTAGCGCCGACAGCCACCTCGTTCTCATACCTGGGAAACCGGCCCTCAAAACACACATTCTGGTTGTTGACCTCCGAGAAATCTTCCGAGACGGTGGCCAGCAGGATGACACCCTCCCCCTCCCCGCAGGTCACATTGACGGAGTTATACATATAGGCCTTTTCCACACACGCATTCTCCTCCATCAGCCGCCGGAATTCCTCCTCGGACCCGACATTAACATTGATGCAGGAGTCCGCCGTCTCCCCCACAATCAGCTGGATAAAAGGCTCCATGTCCACGATGACATTTTCCACCATCAGTCCCGCAAACACCACCACAAGACAGATTGCCAGCATGGTAACGCACACCGTGATATTCTGCTTCATGCCCGAAAGCGTGGTTTTCATGGCCAGGGCCAGGTGCAGCGGCGCCCGGGCAGTATCCAGGGGAACCGGGTTGCGTTTGAAGCTGTGCGTCCTGATCCCCTGCCGCAGGGCGGTAATGGGCTCTATCCGGTAAATCCTCCGGGAAGACAGCCAGACAGCCAACGCAACCGTCCCTCCGACGGCGCAGAGCGTAAGGACAAACGGCCCCGGCAGAAAATGCACCTTATAGGGTATCCCGGTCTGGGCGATCATCATCCTGTTCACCCCGGGAAACAGCATATAGGAAATCCCCGTGCCGGCCAGGGCCGTAAGCAGCGCCACACCCACAAACTGCAGCAGCAGCGCCCCCACAATCTGTCCGCCCGTATACCCCACCGCTTTCAGGGCGCCCAGGCTCTCCATGTTTTCCTGAATATAATGGGTCACGTTTGAGGCAATCACCACCAGGGCAATCAGCGTCACAAAAAATGCCATGGCACTGACAATCCCTGAACAGATCATCTGGGAGATATAGCGCGACGTGGTTACCAGGATATAGGAATTGCTGACGGTACGGATATCCGGATAGCGTGAAGACACCCTGTTCTTCAATTCCGCCTCAAAGGCTTCACTCTCATCCTTATCCCGGATGCGCACCGACACAAGGGTGGAGGCCGGCGCATACCCGCTCTCCTCCAGTTCCCGGTAACAGTCCACGGTGAGAAGAATGGCGCTCATGACACAGTTGTGGGAACCTGCCATGGCGCTGTTCAGGAAACCGCAGATATCGTACCGCATCTCATGTCCCCCGATGGTGACCATAACCTGCCTTCCCGGGGCCAGATTTCCATCCGTCCCGTAAAGCATGGGAAGATAGACTCCGCTGGCGACATCCCCTTCCTCCAGGATTTCCATCCTCTCCACGGAACGGTTCAGGGCGGCTTCCTTTTCCAGAATCAGCAGCTCCGTGTTCACCTCCCCCTGGTTGTATGCGAAGCTTCCCACCATGCACAGCGCGTCCTCTATGCTGTAATCGGTTACCTGTTCATCTGTTTTTAATATATCGTCAATGAAGCCGCTCAGCTCCTCGCTCCGTCCGTTCAGCACCAGGGTTACATGCCCGGCGTTCAGCTCCTGGTGACAGCGGTCAAAATTGCGCTTATAATCCATGGACAGCATCAGCCACAGGTTCAGCATGGCTGCCCCCATGAGAATCAGCGCCACTATGGCTGCGGTCTGTCCTTTTCCACGGCGCAGGTTGGCCCTGGCGATCAGAAAACATTTTCCCATAATCACCACCCCATTTCCTTCAAAAAGGCCGACAGTTTTTCATGCCGCTCCCGATCTCCGGGCACATATTTCCCCAGGTCGCACTCCCCCAGCACGGCGCCGTCCTTCAGATACAGAATCCGGTTTCCCCGCCTGGCGGACCGCATGTCGTGGGTCACCATTACCACACTCTGCCCCTGCCTGTTAAAAGAGGTAATGGTGTCCAGTACATCCAGTCCCGTCTGGGAATTCAGTGCCCCGGTGGGTTCGTCGGCGAACAGGATCTGCGGAGAGTTGATCAGCCCCCTGACAATCCCCACCCTCTGGGCCTCGCCGCCGGACAGCTGGGAGGGAAACTTCTTCCATGCCTCCTCCGGAATGTCCACAGCCCGCAGCAGTTCCCCCGCCCGGCGGACCAGCGCCTTCCTGTCCCGGTTCACAAGCAGTCCCGCCGCCAGTATATTGTCCATCACGCTCATGCCTTCGATCAGGTAAACCTGTTGGAATACAAAGCCGCAGGCCCGCCTCCGGAAAACTGCCAGGGCATCGGAATCCAGCTCCGATATCACCCTGTCCCCGAAAGTGATCCTGCCCAGGGAGGGAGTATCCATCCCGGAAAGCGCATACAGCAATGTGGATTTCCCGGCGCCGCTTGCCCCCATGATCACGGTAAAGTCCCCCCGGTACAGTTCCAGGTCAATGTTTTTCAGGACATGCTGCAGTGTCCCCCTGCCGGAAAAGGATTTGCTCAGTCCCTCGGTTTTCAGCAAGACTTCTCTCATAAAAATATCCCCTGCCTTTCTTCTCCTATATATCCAGGTGTATTTACAGGTTCCATTTTCCTCTTTCAGTCCTTAAATGTCTTTATGAAATCCTTACGGAAGTCTTAAATTTCATCTGCCCCCCTGACTGATGACCACGGTCACCCTAAGCCCCTTTTCCCCGTTTTCCACCAACAGCCCGCCCTCCATCTCCCTCATGAAATAATCCGAAATGTAAAGTCCCAGACCCGCTCCCTCCGCCTTCCCGGCGTTTTGTCCCCTCCTGAACTTCTCCTTCAGCAGGGGCAGCTCCTCCTCCCGGACGCCTCCCCCCTCATCCTCCACCGTCACCCTCAGACACCGGCTGTCCCTGCAGGCCTCCACCCGGATCTGTGTACCGGCATATTTATAGGAATTGGCGAAAAGATTGTCAAAAACCTGCTGCAGCCGGAACCGGTCCGCCCAGAGCAGGCAGTCCGGAATCTCGGGCAGCCTGCCCCGGTGCAGGTAATCCGCATTTTCCAGGATTCCGCACAATTCCCGGCTCTCCATGAGCCCCGGAGACACGGAAAGCCGTTCCAGATCCTCCAGCGCCGCCGTAAACAGATTGTTCACAAGCCCGCTAATCTGATCGCTCTTGCGGATGATCTGGGCGTAATTCTCACGGACAGTCCCCAGGAGCGCGGCACAGTCCATCCCTCCCCCGTGCTCCGCCAGGGCCGCCCCCACTTCCGCAGCCGCCCGGATACTGGCCACAGGGGTCCGGATGTCGTGGGACAGCCCTGCCACCAGCTCCCTTTTGCTTGCATTGGCCTTCGCCTCCGCCTTCCTGGCCTTCTTCAGTTCCGCCCGCATGATATCAAAGCTTTCCGTAAATGCCCCGAAAACATTCCTCCTGTCCATTTCCATGGGCATATCCAGATTGCCCCCTGCAACCCTCCTGGCAAAATCCTTTAATTTGTGAAACGGCTTGAGAATGGAACGGTCCAACCACAGAAGATACCCTGCGCAGATTCCCCACTGAAGAAGGAGAAAGAGACCGAAAAAGCAGGTCAGGGCTCTTTTTTGTCTCCTCCAGTATTCCACGCTGTCATTGTACAGAATCAGCTTTCCCGTCACCCTGCCGTCAACCGTGATGTCCAGAACCGTGTCCCTGTGCATGACCGCCTGGTTTATGCTCTCGCTCAGGCCCCTGCGCGTGCCGTACAGCACGTTTCCCTCCGTATCCAGCACCACATAGTCCAGATCCTGCAGGACCCCCGGACCTTCCCGCTTCCCCCAGCCGTCCTGCACGGCATGCAGTACCTCGTTTACAGCCACGGTATCCTGGAGATTTGCATCATCCCTGGCCGCAAAAAGAAAAAGCAGCAAAAGTTCTGCTGCAAAAATAATTGATATACAAGCTATTAATCTTTGTTTTTTCATATATCCCCTCCGTGGAACCGGTATCCGTCCCCCCAGACAGTCAGTATATATTCCGGCTTGCCGGGGTTGCGTTCAATGGCCTCGCGGATTCTGCGGATATGCACATTCAGCGTCCCGTCCCCCGTAAATTTATCCTCCCATACATTCTCAAAAAGCTCCTGTTTTGTGGCTACCCGGTTTCTGTTCCGTATTAGGTAGGCCAGAAGCCGGAACTCCAGGGAAGTCATTTTCACGCTTTTTCCCTCCACCCAGACCTGCCTGGAGGGAAAATCCACCCTGAGCCTGCCGTCGGCGTATCCCCGGGCTTCCGTACACTCCACGGTTCCTTCCGAGACTTCCCGCCCGTTCCGGTCACGCTGCAGACCTCCTCCCGCGCTTCCCGTATTCTCCCCGGCCCATTCCACGGCCGCCTGCCTGCCGCTCCCATAGCGCTTCAGCACCGCCTTCACCTTGGCCAGCAGTACAGCCAGGGAACAGGGCTTCTGCACATAGTCGTCCCCTCCTATGTGCAGCGCCACGATTTTGTCATCGTCGCTGCTCCTGGCCGAGAGAAACAAGATTGGAATCTCCGTGTTCTCCCGCAGCTCCCTGCACAGCTCAAACCCGCTGCCGTCTCCTAAGTTGATGTCCAGAAGAAGGAGGTCCGCACTGTGGCTCTGGAGAAAACGGCGGCATTCCCCGGCGCCGTACACCGCCGCGGTTCTGACCCCGAAAAGGTTAAAATACTCCGCGGTACTGTCAGCCAACAGTTTCTCGTCATCTATGATCAGGCAGTCATATCTCATACACGTCCCCCGTCCCCGGCAAACAGTACTTCACCACCTCCCCGACCACCTCCGCCATCCGGAAAAAGCCCAGGTCATTGGGGTGGGTGCCGTCCACTGTACTGTCATGCCTGCGCCTTCCCGAAAAAAGCCGGAACCCGTCCACATAATACACATTCCTGTCCCCGTAATCCAGAGCCCTGCGGTAGGTATGATAAAACGTGTTCCACAGCCGGGCGTCCGCATCAGCGCCCAGGCGGATGTTCGGCCTTGATATCAGGCTCACCGGGATATCGGGATTTTTTTCACGGTAAACCTGATAGACCTGGAAATGGGTGTCCCTCAGATGCTCCTCCATGGCATTCCGGTATACCAGTCCGTCCAGGTTCAGCTCAGACGCAACCGCCAGATTCTGGTCAATCTCACTGAGTTTCATCAGTCCCTTTTCTCCTCTTCCTGTTTTACCTCCATTATAAATCTTTTCCACCGAAAAACCAATTGATTTTTCAATATAATATTTCCCTGACGGTTTCTGCCGCAAAAACGCGGAAATCCCTCTGCCGAAAAGGAGCGGCCATAAACAGGCCCCCGCTTTCCATCCTCTGAAAAGCGGGGGCCATTTCTATTTCGTCTTATTTTCGACCTGCCTGTGCAGCTTCCGCTGCCTGCTCTTCCGGCTTGCTGCCCGGCTTCCTCTGCCTGCTCCTCCGGCCTGCTGCCCGGCTTCCTCTGCCTGCTCCTCCGGCCTGCTGCCCGGCTTCCTCTGCCTACTCCTCCGGCCTGCTGCCCAGGGTAACCTGCAGGTCATAAGATTCATACTCGCCGTTTTCCATACGTCTCACGGTGACGCCAATGGTCTCTCCAGACTTATAATACTGAAGGACGCTCTTCAGCTCCTCATAGGAAGAAATCTTCTGTCCATCCAACTTCACAATGATGTCGCCTTTTCTCATACCGGCCTGTTCAGCTCCGGAATCTTCGGACACATCGAGCACATACACGCCCTGGGGCATCCCGTAAAGCTGCGACATCTGACTGCTGACTCCCTGGGGGGTAATTCCAAGGTAGCCCATCTCCTCCTCCGCCACTTTATCCGTCCTGGTCTGGCGCTCCATCAGATCCGCGATAATAGGACTTGCGGAACTGATGGGAATCGCATAACCCATTCCTTCCACGCCCGTAGCCTTGATCTTGCCGGAATTGATGCCGATGACCTCGCCTGTAATGGTCAGCAGCGCGCCGCCGGAATTACCGCCGTTTATGGCAGCGTTGGTCTGGATGTAGGAACCCGTGGTTCCGTCTTCATTTGTAACCTCCCGGTCCAGAGCGCTGACAATTCCGTTTGTCACAGACTGCCCGTTTCCAAGGGCATTGCCGATGGCGATGACAGGCTGCCCGATTTTCAGATTGTCGCTGTCTCCCAGGGTGGCAATGGTAATGGCATTCCTGGTTTCCTCGGAAAGACTCTCCATGGGCACCGCTATCACAGCCAGGTCCATATCGGCATCAAGTCCTTTCACGTTTGCCGCGGCCGTCGTGCCGTCAATAAAAGTAACTTCCAAGGAAGAGGAATCCGCCACCACATGGTTATTGGATACAATCAGCAGCTCCCCGTCCTTTTCCTCCACAATGATGCCGGAACCCGCGGCCGGAACTGTCTCCTCATAGGTATATCCCCAGAAAGAACCTGTCCTGGTAACATTATTCACTATGGACACCATGGCCGGCATCACCTGCTCCACCACCCCGGAGATGTCGTCGCTGACATAGGTTACCTGGCTGATATTGTTCATGGGCGTCCCGGAAGCGGGCCGGATTTCCTCCGAAGTCCCCTCAGAAACGGCTGCCGACGCACCGTCCAGGTTCAGCTGGCCGGCTCCCCACCGGATCCCGTAGAATCCTGCCCCTGCAAAAGCTCCGAAGGCAAGCCCCAGGCCCATGCTCAGGGCAAACTTGCGGAACACCCCTTTCTTCTTTTTGCCCTCCTTCTTCCCATTGGAGGAACCTGCGCCGGTGTTGTAAGTGCCGTCCGCACTGTAGGCGCTGCTGCCTGTCTGAAAGGTTGTATAGCTGCCGTTTTCTGAATTGGAATAAATATTGTTCTCGTACATAATGACTACCTCTTTTCTTTATTTTGAAATGAAGTTTTGTTGTTTCATCCTTATGTACTTCAGTATAGCTTCCATTTGTGTTGAAATTGTGTTTGGAAAATGAAGTGATTGTGAAATGTCAAAAAAAATAATTTCTTTTCCAGTACTCCCTGTTTGTGGTGATCTTCAGTATCAGCCGCCGGGGCAGCTTCCTGTAATGCCTGCCCAGCAGAAAACCTGTATATTTGAAAGCGCACTGGAGGCAGAAGCCCGGAAATTTGTACAGGCGCCTGCGCCGTCCAAGATAACGCCAGGTTTCCACCACAAACCTCCTGCCCTCCGATTCGGAGGCCACCCCGCCGAATACCTCCGGGTGGTCTGCCTGGGATACCCCCAGGTCAAAATTCCTGCGCAGCTGCTGCAGGTTCGTGAAGCTGTGGGAATGAACCACCTCTGCCCCTGCCTCGTAGGCAATGGAATACCCTGCCCGTATCAGTCCTGCCGCATAGATCATATCTTCGTTAAAAATGGCATGCCGTATAAATCCACCCAGTTTATCGTACACATCCCTCCGGTAGGCCGCGCACACATTGGAACAGAAAAAGGTTTTGATACCCATGGTTTCCAGATCTGCCAGGCTCTTTTGGCAGGAGGCTGCCGGATAATTAAATACCCGGGAAGCCCTCTCAAACTCCGACGAATCCGGCCCGGGAAGCTGCCTGGCATATGCGGCGGCCACCTTTCCGGTAAGACAGTCCGTAAGCCGTTCCACCAGTTTCCCGTCCACCGGCATGGCATCCTGGGTCATGGCCACAAAAAAATCCGCGTCGGAATATTCCACCCCCAGGCGCCTGGTTCCGCCGTGGTCAAAATCCTGTTTGGAGACATGATGGACCTCCACATTAGGGTATCTTTCAGCGAAATCTGTTTCCCCGGCAAGTTCCTGAAAATACCTCTCCTCCGTATTCATCAATATGATTTTCTGAACCGGACGGGACTGCTTTTCCAGTCTGTCCAGAAGATCGTAAAGTTCCGGACCCGGTTTATAGACTGGAATGATCACATCTGTCCTCAAAATGAATCCTCTCCTTCCGGCTATACTTCCCCACATGCCGAGAAGGGCCTGCCGCAGCAGTCCCTTCCCTTTATTTCCAGGCTTACTTTTTCAGATACTGGCCTGTCTCGGCCTCTATCACGGAACCGTATTCCTTTATATTGTCAGTGACCTCATAGTCATCGTCCCCAAACAGGAACTGGTGCAGCCATACCACATTGGACTCCAGGTCCATGGGAATGACACAGCTTCCCTTCGCGCCGATGTTACCCGTGGTGCGCATCTCTTCTGTAGGGAATCCGGCTTCATCCGCAATCCTGTAGTTCGCAATGTTTCCGATCAGATCCAGTATATCCTTGGAATCGATACTGGTATAGATGTCCCCGATACAGTCGTTGAATACTTTTGTCAGGGTGGTCAGGTCCGCCTTCTTGGCCTGCTCCTCTATGGCCTTCAGCACGGTTCTCTGACGGGCCGTCCGCTTAAAGTCGTCCCCCGCCGTGGCGCGGATCCTGCAGTAAGCCGTGGCCTGAAGTCCGTTCAACAGCTGGCGTCCCGACTCCTTGACCGGAGTATAATCCTCTTTCAGCACCGCGGATAC
>CAJTSY010000003.1:86600-101558 GCA_910578995.1 uncultured Acetatifactor sp. | reverse complement strand
AGCCTGATATCACCTGTATCCAGATTAATGCTGGCAATCATAATGCTGTCGCTACGGCTTCCCTTGTAGAGCTGGCTGTCAGTCTGGGCGTCCAGGCCGAACAGCGCCACATTCATATAGCCATGCATGGTGCCGCCCTCTTCCGTCTTCTCAATCACCTCCGTGGGGATTGCCAGTTTCTCCGGATCCAGATAGGCCACCTTGGGTCCTTCGCTGGTTTTGTTCATCACCATGTACAGTACCGCCACCATAATCAGGATAATTACAATTTCAAATCCGAAGAGAATCAGCTTCCTCTTCTGCTTTGCCGCATGCCTTTGGGAACTTGTTCTTTTTGCCGTCGCCATAATACCTTCTCCTTATTTAATAAGCATTTTTATTGATAAATCCCGTGAAAAACGTCATCAGGATTATTTTCAGGTCAAATCCCAGGGTCCAGTTCTCTATATAATAGAGATCGTATTCCACGCGCCTGCGGATGGATGTATCCCCCCGCAGGCCGTTTACCTGGGCCCATCCCGTGAGTCCCGGGCGCACCTGGTGCTTTACCATGTACCTGGGGATCTCTTCCTTGAACTTTTCCACAAAGAGCGGTCGTTCCGGCCTGGGCCCTACCAGGCTCATATCTCCCTTTAAAATATTGAAAAGCTGGGGAAGCTCGTCTATGCTGGTGCGCCGCAGAAATTTTCCCACCGGGGTCACCCTGGGGTCATTCCGCACGGTCCAGGCCCTCTTCTCCTCCCGCGGGGACTGCTTTTCCATGCTGCGGAACTTGTACATGTAGAATGTCTTCTGGTGGAGCCCCACCCGTTCCTGTCTGAAAATAACCGGGCCGGGACTGGTGGCCTTAACCATCACCGCCGCCAGCAGCATGACGGGTGAAGTGACCACGATTCCGAACAATGCCCCCAGAATATCCACAATCCTTTTAATAATGATATTTCCCGTGTTTGTCAGGGGCACATATCTGATATTGATCACCGGAAGCCCCATCAGATCCTCCGTGTAGGGTTTTGTTGGTATGACGCTATTGTAGTCCGGTATAAACTTCGTGTGAACACCGGATTTCTCACACACCGCCACGATGCTTTCCAGGTAATGGTAATCCTTCAGGGACAGGGAGATGGCGATCTCGTCCAGCTTATTCTCCGGAAGGATCACTTCCAGATTGGCCAGCCTCCCCAGCACCTTTACCCCTTTGTACAAAGTTCCCGCAGGGACATGGTCATCCAGAATCCCGCAGGCCACATATCCCCACTGGGGGTTGTCCATAAGCCTGTCAATGTACTCCTCCGCCGCCCGGGAATATCCCACCAGAAGGATGTGCTTCAGGTTGTATCCTTTGCTCCTGATGGTGCGCAGGGCTTTGCGGAGAAGCAGCCGGAAGCAGGAGGTGAAAAACACATTAAAAAAGTAAAAAAAAGCCATAACGGAACGGGAATAGTTTATCTCCCTTACGATCATATACAGTATAATGATCAGGGCCACGATCCCTATGGTATTCGCCTTGATGACCCCGTAGATCTCAAAGCGCCGCCGCACTGTCCGCTTTGGCGCGTACATACTGCAGGCGTAATAAAAAAGCATGTACAGGGGAACGATGAAGGGCAGCAGCATGACATATTCCCCTGCAGGCAGCACACCGATCCCCGGCCCGTCCTCCAAAACATAAAATTTGAAAAAATAGGCTAGCATAAAAGATACCGCCGTAATGGCGGCATCCAGAATTACCATCAACCGGTTAAATACTTTCTGATTGTCTTTTATCATAAGCGCCACCTACGGTATACCTTACAATATAATAATAAAAAAAACAACTTAGGAATTTATGAAGCTGTTTCTTAAGATTTCTTAAGAAGTCTCAGGGTATTGACATAGAGCTGCCACTGAACGGCCAGGTAATGCCTGAGAAAATTCCACCGGAACGCCACTTTCCTTTCCCGTCCGGACTTCGAGCAGGATTTCCGCAGCCCCCTCCACAGTCCCTTCAGGTAGGGCCTTCCCATCCCTTTTTTACAAAAAAATAAGAATTTGATAAGGAAACCCGCGGTCAGAAAAGGGAAATTCCAAATCCACTGGAACAGGGGCATGTTCTTTGCAATGACATACACCGAGTTCTCCGCCGCCAGTCCGGTCTTCCACTCATTATAGCGGGATCCGCTGGAGGCGCTGCCGTAATGAAGCACCCTGGCCTCCGGCTCGTAGTAGCTGCGGCAGCCATGGAGCCTGGCCCGGTAGCCTATGTCCAGATCCTCCAGATAGGCAAAATGGTTTTCGTCGAAAAGGCCGATTTCCTCCAGAATGCTTTTCCTGTAGATGGCAGCGCCCCCGCAGGCGGAAAAAACCTCCGTCCCCCGTCCGTAAGCCGCGGCAGGTCTGCCCTTACCCCGTCCGTATGCCCAGCCCAGGACACAGTACCGGTCCCCCGCATCGTCAAGCAAAGCCGGATTATCCCACATCAGCATCCCGGCGCTGACGGCAAAAGCCTCCGGCCGGGCCTCCATGGCGTCATACAGCGCCCGCACAAAACGGGGTTCTGCCTTTGTGTCATTGTTGAGCAGAAGGACATAGGGCGTGTCCGCTGCCTGGATTCCCACGTTTACGGCATGGCAGAAACCGGTATTTTCCGTCAGGGGGATCACTTCCACGCCGGGAAAATGCTCTGTCAGCAGCCGCAGGCTTCCGTCCGCGGAGCCGTTGTCCACCACCAGGGTACGGAATGCGGGGGCCTCCTCCTGGTTTTCCAGGGACTCCAGACAGTCCTTCAGGAATCCGGCTCCGTTATAATTTGGAATGATTATCGTTATTTCGCACATGTCTTTCCTTTCCCTGCCGATTCTGTATGCCTTTCAGTTATAAATGGCTTTCGGTTCCGCATAGATTTCAGTTCCGCACGACTTTCGGTTCCGCATGACTTCCCGTTCCGCACGGCTTCCGGTTCTGCATGGTTTCCCGTACAGGATGTTCTCCGGTTGTAATAACAGGCACAGGGCTGCCTGGCCAGTGTCAGATTTTCCTGTCAAATTCCTTTTCCGGAAGATACAGGATCCGGTATCCCGCAGCCCGCAGCGCCCTTCCCAGCTCCAGGCTAACCTGCCGGATGCCGCAGCCTGCGGGCAGAAGGGAAGCGTCAAATATCTCTCCCCCGGGGACAGTCCCGTACTCCACCCCCACAACCTGCCGGAACAGCTCTCTGCATTCCGGGCGCACCCGGATGTTCCGGATGTCCACCGCACAGGCATCCTGGGGCAGCTGCGCCCGGTGAAGGTAGCCGCTGTAATGCACCGGCAGATTTTTGTACAACACCTCCCCTTCCCGTGCCGGGGCGCCGCCAGCCTCTACGCCATGCGGCAGGGCGCCGCCGGGCCGCTCGCCTGCCTGCAGCAGTCTTCCCCCCACTGTTTTGCCCTTTCTTACCAGCCTGCCTCCCACTGCGCCCACATCTGTCCTGATCCGGAAGATATCCCCCTGGTAACTGAGCTTATAAAAACCCACATGGTCAGTGTCCAGAACTTGCGCCTGCCATCCCGCCCGCCGCACAAATTCCTGAATGGCCCGCCGCCCGTTTTCATAGGCATACAGCTTGCTTCGGGGATTCTCCGCGGTGGAGCCGGTGTGGCATCTCCAGTGGTACAGCACCCTGGGAACGTGCACAATGGCATCCTCCTCTTCCCTCAGCGCCCAGGCTGCCCTGAGCACCAGATCATAATCCTGTGCCCCCTCGTATTCCCTGCGGAGTTTGATTTTCTGCATCAGCTCCCTCTCCATCACCAGAAAATGGCAGATATAATTATTGCTCAGCAGAAGGTCCAGATTAAAATCCTCCTTAAAATTCGGTTCGTAGTATTCACTTCGGTCGCCATTGCACTTGTCTTCGTCGGAATACAGCATCCGGGGCCTTTTTCCCCGGCGCGTCCCCGCCTCAATGGCCGCCGCCATTTCATGAAGGGCATTCTCCGTCAGGATATCGTCATGATCCAAGAGTCCCGCATAGTCTCCTGTGGCATAGAGAAGGGCCTGGTTGGTATTCTCGGAAATCCCCGCGTTTTCCGCCAGGCGAATATAGCGGATCCTCCGGGCATGCTCCACGTCCTCCCAGTTCCGCAGGATCCGTTCCACGCTGTCGTCCTCCGTTGCGTCTGCCAGAATCAGCTCCCACCTCGGATAGGTCTGACAGCGGACTGACTCCACCAGTTCCCTCAGATACTGCGGCTTCGTCCTGTACAGGGGAACCAGGATGCTGAAAGTAGGGGCCGGCCCCCCTTCCCTCCAGGAAGTGCGCTGTGCCCCCAGCTCTTCCCTGGCCGGCGGAACCCACACATAAGGCCGCCTTCTTTCCTCCAGGCGTTCCAGAATGGCATACCAGGTTTTCCGAATACCGTTCCGCTTCAAATAATATAGTGTTTTTTTCAGATTTGCCTTATTCACCCTTCCCAAAGCTGCCTCCCCGAATCCACCCAATCTCTTCCAGGGATTTAAGGACTCCCTCAGGAAGGTCAGAGCTCTCCCCCTTTTTCAGCCGTATGCAGAAAAACACATTCAGCTGCGCCGGATAGGACAGCATCATTCTGCCGTCATGAAACACCAGTATCTTGTCGCCTGTGCGCAGCTTTTGAAACATTTTACTGTTTCCTTCGCCGGTCCGCATCACCACAGGCTCCCCCGCGCCCCCATGAAAGATGACAATTGGTTCGTCCGCCGCTATATAAATCCCTGTATCCGCCCGGACTGGCACCCAAAACCACACCACGCCCGCCAAAATACAGAGCGAAACCAGAACTCCTGCTGCTGCCAGCCATTTTTTTCCCTTCATAGGCTTCCTCCCTTCCCTTCTTATCAGTATACGTCAGATTCAACCCAAAGACAAGCTCCCGTTTTTCGAAGGGTCAAGAAACGCGTAAGAAGATAACCGCCTATGCTACGACAGAAATTTTAACGAATACGAAGAAATTGAATTTGTACTAAAAAATCCCCGGAAGCATACAGCCCTTCCGGGGATTCCACATTCTCTGTTACAGCACGGCCTTCAGATCCTCTGTCAGCTGCGCCAGCTTCTCCTGGGCATCCTCAAGACTCGTCCCCTTCACGCCCATATAGAACTTGATCTTGGGCTCTGTTCCGGAAGGACGGGCACAGCACCATGCGTCGTCGGGAAGTTCGAAATAAAGTACATTTGACTTCGGCAGGCCGGTCTTGCCCTCTTCTCCCGTAACCATATCCACAAGGCGGTCCGTATCGTAATCCCTGAACTTCAGCACCTGACGCTCGCCGAAGGCCTTGGGCGGATTCTGGCGGAGCTTATCCATGATCTCCGCGATCTGCCTGGAGCCGTCGATGCCCTTCAGGGTGATGGTGTACTGGGACTCTTTATAATAGCCGTATTTCTCATAGGTATCCAGCATCATATCCCACAGGGTCTTGCCATGCTTCTTGCAGTAGGCAGCCACTTCGCAGAGGCACATCACGGCCACGATGGCATCCTTGTCCCTGGCGTGGGTTCCGGCCAGACATCCGTAGCTTTCCTCCAGGCCGAATACGTAATTATTGCTGCCGCTTCTCTCGAAGAGCTTGATCTGCTCGCCGATAAACTTGAAGCCTGTGAGCACCTCAATGAGCTTCACCCCGTAGGTCTGGGTAATGGGCCTGGTCATATTCGTCGTAACGATGGTGGTTACAAGGGCCGGATTTTCAGGCATGGTATTGGTAGCGGTTCTCTCCCGCAGAATGTACTCCGCGATCAGCATGCCGGACATATTGCCGGTGAAGGACACATACTCCCCGGTCTTGGAATCCTTGGCATATACACCCAGACGGTCTGCATCCGGGTCTGTGGCCAGCACGATGTCCGCATCCTTCTCCTTTGCCAGGCGCAGCGCGTAGGTAAACGCCTTGGGATCCTCGGGATTGGGATACTCCAGGGTGGTAAAGTTGGGATCCGGGTTCTCCTGCTCGGGTACCACATACACATGCTTGAAGCCAAGCTCGGACAGGATGCGCCTTGCGGGAACATTTCCGGTACCGCACAGAGGGGTGTATACAATCTTGATATCGTCGGCCACCTGGGCAATCACTTCCGGATGGATGATCTGCTTCTTCAGTTCAGCCATGTAAGCGTCGTCGATTTCCTTGCCGATCACCTGATACAGCCCCTTCTCCTGTGCTTCGGCCTTGTCCATGCTCTTCACGGTATGGTAATCCTTGATGGCCTTCACTTCCTCAATGATCTGCCTGTCATAGGGAGCGGTCACCTGTGCGCCGTCCTCCCAGTACACCTTATAGCCATTGTATTCAGGAGGATTGTGGCTTGCGGTCACTACGATACCTGCGGTACAGCCCAGAGTGCGCAGGGCAAAGGAAAGTTCCGGGGTGGGGCGGAGGGCGTCAAACACATAGGCCTTGATGCCGTTGGCGGCCAGGCACAGCGCAGCCACATCCGCGAACTCGGGGGACATCCGCCTGGAATCGTAGGCGATGGCCACGCCCTTGTCCTGGGTCCCGTTCTTCAGAATAAAATTAGCCAGGCCCTGGGTGGCTTTCCGCACCGTGTATATGTTCATCCGGTTGGTGCCCGCACCGATGACGCCCCTCAGGCCCCCGGTGCCGAACTCCAACTCCTTGTAAAATCTCTCCTCGATCTCCCCCTTGTCCTCTTTGATGGCCAGAAGCTCATCCTTGGTAGCCTGGTCAAAGTAATCATCCTGCAGCCAGAAATTGAATTCATCCATAAAACTCATATCGCTTCTCCTCTTTTCCGCACAGCGTTTTCTGAAGATAATCCCCCATGTACCCCGCCGCACTTTGCTTTTCCTCATTTTACCATATCTGCCTGAATTATGCCACTAAAATATACCAATTTACAGGGATCCCCGGGGAATTCCTGAGAATCCCCTAATCCTCCGGCTTCATCCAGCGGCTCATCATGGCTGCCAGACTGGCAATCTCCAGGGGCTTGGTCATATGTGCATTCATTCCGGCCTCCCTGCTGGCGGCAACATCCTCCGCATAGGCATTGGCAGACAGCGCCACGATAGGCACGGACAGCGCGTCTCCCCTGGGTAGCTTCCTGATGGCCCTGGCGGCTTCATAACCGTTCATAACCGGCATCTGGATATCCATGAACACCAGATCAAAATACCCCTCCGGCCTGGTCTCGAAGCGCTCCAGTCCCTCTTTGCCGTTGGATGCGCACTCCACCGATGCCCCGGTAGATCCGATGATCTCCATGGCGATCTCCTGGTTGATAATATTATCCTCCACCAGCAGAATCCTTCTGCCCCTGAACCGGGCATCCGCAGCATTTTCCCCCGTCTCCGGGGCCGTCTCTGAATTCTTCCCCGTATATTTCCGGAGTTTTAACAGCAGAGTAACCGTAACCCTGGTTCCCTTGCCCAGTGTGCTGGCCACCTTGATGCTTCCGCCCATCATATGAACGATGTTCTGCGCTATGGTCATTCCCAGACCGGTTCCCTCGATACGGCTCACCCGTGAATCCTCCGCCCGGCTGAAAGGCTCATAGATATGGGGCAGGAACTCTTCAGTCATTCCGATGCCGTCATCCTCGAAAATAAAATCATAAAAGCAGCATCCGTACTTTTTCGTCTCCCGCTCTATGGCGGTCAGGCCCAGATGCCCTCCCTGGGGCGTGAACTTGATGGAATTGCCCAGGATATTTAAGAACGCCTGGCTGATACGCCCCCTGTCCCCGATAACCTCCTCGTGCTCCACCTCCACAGGAGGGATCACCAACTTCATCCCCTTCTCCTCTATCTGGGGCTGCAGGGAGGCGGCCAACTCCTGTATCAGGTCAGAAATCCTGAATTCATCCGCCACCAGATCCACATTGCCGGCTTCCAGTTCGCTCATGTCCAGGATTTCGTTTACCAGGGACAGGAGACTGCTGCCGGACGCGGTGATCTTCCCCAGGCAGTCCCGCACCTTCTCATGATCCTCCACGTGATCGGCGGCAATCTTCGTCATCCCCATGATACCGTTCATGGGCGTGCGGATATCGTGGCTCATCCGGGAGAGAAATTCACTCTTGGATGCATTGGCGTGGTTGGCCGCCTCGCAGGCCGCCTGTATGGCCCTCTGCTCCCGCATCTCCTTGCGTTTGCTCTTCGTCACGTCCTGGGCCGCGTAGACCACCCCCTTGGCCTTCCCGCTGCTGTCAGCCTGGGCCATTACCGCCGTGGCGCGGATCCATCCTTCCTGCCCGGCGCCCATGTGCCCCGGATTCTTCCTGTACGCAAAGGTCACGAAAGGCTGATCCTGCCCCAGAACCTGGCTCAGGTTCCTGGCGCTCATGATATGCAGGTAGTCCGCCCTGTCCTCCGGGTGGACAAAAGTCTCCGCATAGATTCTGAGGGCCGTCATGTAATCTGTCTCTTTTCCGAGAATCTTTTCCACTTCCCCCAGCTGTGACACGCTCCGGAAATTCCCCTTCTCCAGATCGGCATAATAGGTGGCAAAAAACATGCTGCTGAGGCTTCCGATGATGCCTGCCTGTTCCTGGGCGTCTTTCAGCCTGGCTTCCTCCTGAAGTTTCTCCTTCGTGATATCCCGGCCCAGAATATTGATCAGCACCTGCTCCCCCCTACGGATGTAGGTCACATGCTGCTCCAGCCACTGCACCTGCGGCCTGTTCATGCGGTACTGGCACAGCTCCTCCGCATAGTCCTGGGTGCATTGGGCCATCTCCCGCAGATGTCCCGGATCCATCACCTTCCGGAAGCCCTCAGCATCCTCCGGGTATACGACATTCTCCAACGCCCTCTCATAATAACGGGTGTACCTTCCGCTTACGGCATGCTGTGTCTCCGCATTTTCAGTGAGCCAGAACCGCTCACACCGGTCGCTGTCCAGGTAAACCGTCGTCATCACGCCGAAACGGGACTTCAGGATGGCGGCCATCTGCACATCCCTCTGGGACAAGGCCTGTTCCTGGCGCACCCGCTTATCCACATCCTGAAGGGCCAGAACCGCGTGCCCCCTTGTTCCCTGGTTTCTGCCGAAATAAGCGATCACAGCCACATACCGGTAGTCCTCCCCGTCTTTCCAGCGGCAGAGCATATCCGTTTTATTGAGCCCCTCATCCCTTGCCCTGCGGAGTCCTTCTATGGAAAACTGTTCAGAAAATTTCTCCCTGTTCTCGGCATGGATCTGGCTGACCAGCCGGGAGGACAATACCACGTCCCACATCAGGGTCTGGGATGCCCATCCCTCCTGGCTGTATCCGGCCTCCCGGATCAGACTCACCTTACCTTCGTTTAAGTCTATGGCATATACTCCCAGATTCTGTTCTCCCAGGGTACGCGTAACCTCCTGCAGCCTGACGCTCGCCTCGTCCAGTTCCAGGCTTTCCTTCAGCATGTCCTGCACATCCTTCATATACAGAAGGATGACCTGCTCCCTGTCCGTATACGCGGAGTCCGGAACCACTTCCATCAGGTTCCACCGGAAACCGTCAGGAGAACGGCGTCTGTAGCTGCAGAACATCATCTTCCGCCCCGTAAGCAGGGCGCTTTTGAGATAATCCGGATGGGTAAAGCTTAAAAAGCGGTCCGTGTCGTCCGGATGGATGATGTCTCCCTTTGTAAAACGCTCCAGCCACTGGGAAAAAGTATACTGCTCCTCGTCCGCAAACCAGTCTTCCGCTGCAGGCTTTACAATCTCAAAATTGTTCCTGGTCAGGTTGACCCGCAGTATCTTTCGGTAAACAGGACTGACTTCATCCATATGGGGAGCCACCGTGACCAGTACGGCCGGGATCTCGTCCTCCCACATGATTTTTTTAGCCACAAGGTCCACTGCCTTCCCCACAGGGCTGTTGTAGCTCACCGCCCTGTTTTCCTCCTTGTCTCCCATGGTCAGAAGGGGACAGTTTGCACAGGAATGAACCCATAAGCCGTCGCAGGTCATCCCCCTGCGCACCATGGGCTCCATTTCCTGTATCCGTCGGTTAAAGTAAAGGATCTCGTGGTTATCCTCCCGGACCACGTATATCCCTGTCTCTGGTATGGAATCCAAAATCTTCTCGTAATTTTTGATATCCATGGAAGTTCACCCCTGTTCCGAATGTTCTGCAATCTTATCCCATTGTACCATGGTTTGGTGCGATAAGCAAGATTTGCAGCCGCTTGCCCCGCATGCTTTTTTAATAATACCTGAAAATTTCCTCCCTTGAGATACGCTCTGCCAGCCTGCGCAGCTCCTCAAGGGTCTCCTTCCAGTTCTCCCCCGTCACCCGGTTCTCCCCTGCCCGCATCCGCTCCAGCATATACTGGTTGACCTCCGGAGAATAATGAACCATGTCCATGTAGTTGTCCAGGTTACAGACTATCCAGTCTTCATTCTGGAAATAATATACTTCCACATTTTCAAGGGCAAGCAGCGCGGACACCGCCTGGTCCAGAATATAGAAACGTTCCTCCAGTTCCCCGTTTACATAGGCGCAGTCCCACCACATCATGGACAGCGGCGGCACCAGGAACCGGTAGGCCGTACCGGGATGGGCGGACACCTGGTTCTTTAACGGCTCCACATTTCCATGAATCACATCCAGGTGTCCGGAAAAATCCACAGGGGAGGGTTCCCCCTCCAACACAATCCCGCTGCGGTCATAGGCCTGCATGGCCTGGGCAGCGCCGAACGTTTTTCCCCTTGCCCAGTTATACGCCTGCCCCCCTGTGTTGATTCCCTCATGGGCATATGCCAGCATGGCGGGTATCTTCTCCAGCAGGATCTGTTTATTATACAGATACGGCAGATCGTCCGCAACCGTTTCGGTATGGAGGTACCATGGAGCCGTATCCCTGTTCAGGCTTACCTCCAGGGGGGCCGCCAGCGCGGAGATGTCAAGGGACCAGAAAACGTTTTTCAGTTCATGCCTCTCCTGTGCCTGTTCCAGATAGTAGAGAAGGTCCGCTATGGAGCCGGAGGCCCGGATTATTTTCAGCGTGGTGCACCCGTATGCCTGGTCCAGATAGGCCGAGTCATAGTTTTCCGCCACGGAGGATCCCACCAGCACACTGTCATAGGCAAAATTCCGGACGGTTCCCGGCATCTGGTTGTCCCTGTCATTCAGCACTGCCTCCATGCCGAAGAACGGCCTGTGATACTGGTAAAAAGGATCAAAAAACCAGACCACCAGCGCCGCCAGCACAAACTCTGCCGCCGCCACAGCGATCAGTCTCTTCAATGCCTTTCTTTTGTCCGTCCCACATGGGTTTGTCTTCATGCCGCCACCCTGTATCCTTCCCCGGAATGTTTATGACTCAAAAGTTAAAATACAGAAATACGCTGACCTGGGACAGGGAGATAAAAGACCAGAAAAACAGAGTGGCCAGCACAAAGGCCCCCTGCCAGGAGTGTCCTTTTTTTGCAATCCACACTTCCGCCTTGTCCCCCCGCAGAAGAAGTACGCCCACCGCCGTCAGCAGCAGAAAGCAGAATATGAAAAACGGATTCAGCATGCCCGGCGCCGTCCTCTCCAGAAACTTCAGAACCACATAATTCTCCGGAAGCTGCAGCATGTTGCAGACTCCGGGAAGCATGCCCCTGTTGCCCGCCGTGAAAAGCTTCTGCCACAAAAGCCCCGTCATCTCCAGTGAATCCGACCAGAACACGGATACGGAGAGAATAAAGAATACCGTGACGGCCAGACGGTTCATCCACTCATGCCGAAACCTTGCCTTTGGAAACAGGGTTTCAAACACCACCGCCGCCCCGTGCATCAGTCCCCACACTATATAAGTCCAACTGGCGCCGTGCCACAGGCCGCTGAGCAGGAAAACCGCCATCAGGTTCAGGCATTTCCTGGCCCTGCCCTTCCGGTTGCCCCCCAGGGGATAGTAGACATACTGAGTCAGGAACCTGGTCAGTGTTATGTGCCATCTGCGCCAGAATTCCCGAACCGAAGCCGCCCGGAACGGAGAATTGAAATTTTCCGGCAGGGCGAACCCGAACATCCCGGCAATTCCCCTGGCCATATCGCTGTAGCCGCTGAAATCAAAGTACAATTCCATGGTAAACCAGCAGACCACGGCCCAGGCGGAAGGGGTGTCCAGCATGGCGATGTTGCTGTATTCGGCGCTGACCAGAACCGCCAGCGAATCGGCCAGAAGCACCTTCTTCGCCAATCCCAGAATGAACAGGGCTGCTCCGTCGTAAAACCCCTCCACCGAGAAAGTCCTGTTCTTCCTCTCCTGCAGCCGGGGAATCAATTCCTGATGCAGGACGATGGGTCCGGCGATGAGCTGCGGAAAGAAGCTTACGAAAAACGCATAATCCAGAAAAGGATAATGCGCCGCGTTCTTCCGGTACCTCTCCACCACAAAGGACAGCTGCTGAAAGGTGAAGAAGCTGATGCCTAACGGAAGCGCGATTTTTTCTATCCGGATGTCCGTATGCAGGAAGAAATTGCAATTGTCAACAAAAAAATTAAAATACTTAAAGTAAAAGAGCAGGCCGAGATTCCCCCCGACCCCCACAACCAGCAGGCACTTCTGTCCTTTAGCGCCCGGAAACTTCTCAAAAAGGATGCTGAGACAAAAGTTTGCCGCCATGCTGACCACCAGAATCCACAGGTAATATACATTATAATACCCGTAAAACCAGAGCGACATCCCCACCAGAAAAGCTTTTGCAAAAGCCGGATTTTCCAGTTTCTGGAGCATGAACCACCCGAAAAGCGCAAGGGGCAGAAAGATTGTGATAAATATAACAGAATTAAACAGCATTTTTCCATCCCCTCTGCCTTTCCCGGCAAAAACATGGCATTCCGGCTTCAGTCCAGTCCTCTTTTGCTGCCGCCCACGG
The DNA here is from genome assembly GCA_910578995.1 of uncultured Acetatifactor sp. Lineage (GTDB taxonomy): Bacteria > Bacillota > Clostridia > Lachnospirales > Lachnospiraceae > Acetatifactor. The sequence continues at coordinate 88,742 of CAJTSY010000003.1, read as the reverse complement.
TTTCCTGTCCCGCCCGCTTACCTGCGCCTTCCTGTTCCTGTACAGTTCCAGCGGCAATCGGGCAGCCGCTATATTTTAAGCGAAAAATCACTTCTATCCAGTGAAAAATTGGGGTTAAAGTAGGGATCCCCCGCCGCCAGTGCTTCCTTCCACTTCTCCCGGAAAACCTCCGACTCCCTGTCGTAGCGGCTGGCGTTCTCTCCCTGGACATCGGAACCCCTGGATGCGGACTCATAATGGAACAGCTCCGCGAAGGGAGTGAACACATTCAGCAGCCCCTTCTCCCGCAGTTTCAGGCAGAAATCCACATCGTTCAGGGACACGGCGAAACTCTCGTCCAGTCCCCCCGCCTCCAGATACAGACTCTTCTTCACCATCAGGCAAGCCCCCGTCACCGCAGTCATGTCCTGGGCATAGCACAGGCGTCCCATGTAGCCCAGATTCTGGCGGTGCTGTTTATAGTGGACATGGCCCGCCGTCCTGTGCGCCCCCAGGCCGATGACCACGCCGGCGTGCTGGATGGTCTTGTCCGGGTAGTAGAGCTTGGCCCCCACTGCCCCCACGTCCCTGCGCTGGGCGTACATCAACAGCTCCTCCATCCAGGTCACGGTGATGACTTCCGTGTCGTTATTCAGAAGCAGGATGTATTCCCCGGAAGCGTGCCGTACCCCCAGGTTGTTGACGGCGGAGTAGTTGAAGCCGCCCCGGTATGTGACGATTCCGATTCTGCCGTCTTCGCTGCGCAGGAGCCCGGCCGCCTCGCAGTTCTGCGGAGCGTTGCTTTCGCCGCTTCCCTGCACCGCCTGGCCGTAGTCATACCCCAGAAGCCCGCTGTAGTATTCCCGGATCTCCCCGGAGGTGCTGTTGTTTTCTACGATAATGATCTCATAGTTGTCATAGGTGGATTTCTCCCGGATGGAGGACACGCAGCGGCGCAGGTCATCCGCGTGGTCCTTATTCGCGATCACGATGGAAATTTTCGGAGAGCCGATGATCTGGTAGCGGATCCGGAAAATCGTCTCAAAAGCCCTGGTGCTCTCTATCTTAAAATGATCATATCCATGCTTACGCAGATGCTCTGCCACAGCGCCCCTGGCCGCCTGGGTGGCATAGGGTTTTGCCCCGATACCGGAGGCCACGGAACCGGAATGACTTCTCCAGTAATACATCAGCCTGGGTACATGCACCACTTTCCCTGCATTGTCCGTGAGCCGCAGGATCATGTCGTGGTCCTGGCTGCCGTCGTACTTCTTCCGGAACAGCTCCGTGCCGTCCAGAAGCTTCCTGGAAAAAACGCTGAAATGGCAGATATAATTATTGGCACGCAGATTATCCGGCGCATAATCCGGCTTGAAATGCATGGTGAGCATCCGGTTGATGTCCCCGCTCTTAAAGGTGGTTTCATCGCAGTACAGATAATCCGCGTTCCGTTCATTGATGGCCTTTACATATTCGTAGAGCACGCTGGGGTGCAGGAGGTCGTCCTGGTCCAACAGCCCGATGTACTCTCCCGTGGCCATTGCAAGGCAGGCGTTGGTATTGCCTGCTATGCCGTCATTTTTCCCCAGATGCTTATACACGATCCTGCCCCGGGCCCGGGCCGCGTACTCCCTGCAGATTTCCCCGATATAGCCGTGGTCTGCGTCGGAGCCGTCCGCCAGGCACAACTCCCAGTTCTGGTAGGTCTGGTTCATGACGGAATCAAGCATCTCGATCTGGAATTCTTTGGGATTGTTCCACAGGGGCACCAGGATGCTGATCTTCACCATCCTGGGAAACACCGTATCCCGCTCCCTGGCCGCCTGCTCCGGACCGGGGAAGCTCTCTGTGCCGAACTGCTTCATGGCCTCCCGCTCCCGCTTTTTATAGGAGAGCTTGCGCAGCACGCCCCTGGGCCCGCCGCAGTTTCTCAGGCGGTCCCGCTGGCGGATGGCCCAGTGCATGGCGTCCCTGGCCGGTCTGCTGAGCTTCCAGAGGGGATTGTTCTTGATGCGGTTCAGCTTCCACTCCAGTTCTTCTTTTTCCGCCTCCAGATCGGCCACCCTGCCCGCCAGGTCGGCGCATTTTAAATGTTCCTGTTCGTAAGCTTCCCTGTAGTCCGTTCCTTCCATATACTTCCTCCCCGTTCCCCGCCCTGTATCT
>CAJTSY010000003.1:84311-86500 GCA_910578995.1 uncultured Acetatifactor sp. | reverse complement strand
CTTACACCCGGCTTCCACATCCTTCGCAATCTGCGCCGGCAGGCGCACGATCTCCAGCCGTGCCCGCAGGATGTTCTCTTCCTTCCGTTCCAGCCGCTCCACGTTGATATTGATATTGGGATCCTCCGTGGAGAATACGATTCCCGGGCAGTCCCGCTCCCCCTTATCCCGGGGCTTCACAATCTCCCCGTTGGCATACAGGAGCTTTCGTTTATGCAGCGGCACCGTGGCCCCGTTAAAGGTCATCTCCCGGATCTTCACCGCGCAAGCGTACATGCCCGGGTCGATGCGCAGCATCTTCACATCTCCCTTTACCTTCAGCTCCAGTACGATCAGCCAGTCCCCCTGGTAGGCATCCCTTACATAGTAGGATTCCTCCTCCTGGTAACCGCTTCCCCTGTCCTCATAGATCTGAACCCGGTTCACATCCCCGGAATCCTGGTATTTCTCGATCCAGTCCAGGGGACGTATCACCCGGCGGCCGATTTTCTCCCGCATCTCGGCCATGGAAGAACGTTTCCCCGTCACAAACCGCTGAAAGTCTCCCTCTTCCTCCCAGAATTCCTTCACTTCCCGCTCCGTGACGGACAGCTCCTCCCGGATCCAGTCCAGGCTCAGCTTTTTCCGCTTCTCATCCTCCAACAGGTACCAGTAGGCGGCGCGGAAGGCAAGCCGCTTCATGTCCATGGGTTTTCCGAAGGTCCACTCATAGTCAATCAGGGTCCATTTTCCCTTCAGAAGCTCCTCCTCCGAAGGGTTCTCCCCCTCCGCGCTTACCAGGATATTGCCGAAAACCAGGTCGAAATCCGCCGCCGGATACTCGCTGTTGTAGCCCACGCGGTCCACAAATTCCTTAAAAAACCTCCGGAAGGCCTCTATGTCATCCCGTTCCAGGCATCTGTCCATCAGCTCCAGAAGGGAAATCCCGTGCACATACTCAAACTGAGCGCAGAACTCTCCCCCCACATCCATCAGCTCACATTCGTTGACCTCCAGTTTTCCCCCCCGGTACCGTTCCTTCAGACTCCCGCAGGCGGCCGCCATTTCCTTCACATGCTCCACGGCAGCTTCCCCCACGGGATACTTCCTGACGATCTCCATCTCCTGGCGGCTTCCCAGCCAGCCCCTCAGGATCTCCGTCCTGACGGCATATTCCGGAGCCCTGTCATTGGAATACTTCACGAACCTGACATCAAATTCCCTTCCCGTAACCACCACATAGGAATTGGAAAATATGGGGAAAAGTCCCTCTTCCGCCATACCGTCAAAGGCATTCTTCTCGTCGAACAGCAGCAGCCTGTCGCTGTCAAAGTTCCGAAGATTATTAAACAGTTCTCCCTTCCCCGGCAGATACCCGTCACTGTACAGGGCCGTCATAAATTTATAATCCGGATAGGGATAGTAGAAATGATAGTCACCCACCCCGCAGTTTTGGAGGATTCTCTCCAGTCCGTTCCTGCCGAATGTCCTGGCCTCCCCGCCCGACACATAGTTTTCGATGCCTGCGAAATAAGTACCCAGATGATCCTCCCGGCAGCCCGCAAAGTATTTCAGCCCGTATTTGTTCTCTATGGCAATCACCAGCCTGCCGCCGTGGGCCAGATGGGGAAGCAGTCTGGACAGAAAATTCTCATAGGGCCGCTCCCCTCCGATATAGCTCTTTCCGTATTCAAACACGCCGATCAGGAAGATATAATCAAAATCCCGGGACAGTCCCGGCTCGATATCCTGAAAATTCCCCACATGAATGGTGATATTGTCACAGTCCCTGTGCCGGTAAGCATTGATGAGGCTCCGCTTCCTGGACAGTTCCACGCAGGTGACGCTGCCCGCCTTCCTGGACAGGGCCCCCGTGACGGCCCCGCAGCCGCTGCCCACTTCCAGTACCCTGCAGCTTTTGTCCATGGGTACCCAGTCCACAATATTCTCCCGCAGGGGCGACAGATGATACAGAAGCGGCCAGGATCTGCGCTCCTCGATGATCGCGTCATACTCCGCAGAAAACCTGCTCTTCACGATCTCCAGCAGTTCATCCTCCGCCGCTCCCTCGCTGTAATAATCCTTTCCCGAGTATTTCCCGTAGTCCAGACGGACTCCGCCGATCTCCTCGGTCATCTTTTCCGCTGTTCTCTCCAATTTGTTCTCTGCCATTTTCCCACCGTTTCATCCCTGGTTCCGCCGCTGTCCCG
>CAJTSY010000003.1:81055-84211 GCA_910578995.1 uncultured Acetatifactor sp. | reverse complement strand
AAGTCCTGGAACGCCCGCTCAGATCAGCGCCACATCCGCAACCGTCACCTCCGACTCCATGTCGTAATACCCCACCGTATCCTTATCTGACACTACTGTCACATCCATCACGTCATAGAGTCTGTGATACACCTCAAAGTTATCCCCATTATATCCCGTAACCCCCAGGGAGAGCAGGTACTCTCCCCCCTGAAGACTCATTTTCTGTCTGAAAGTAATATCCTTTACCTGTCCCGGTTCCCCGGTCTCCAGATACGCCTTCTCAATCATGGTATTGGTTCCCGTGATCTCCGTTCCCATGGCGTCTTTAAAGGAAAAGGCGAAAATGGGCGCAGGCACATGTTCCCGGAACTTCACCCGCATGTGCAGGGTAAAATAGCTCCCCTTCAGTATGGCCATGGCGCGCACATTCCGCTCGTCCACGATATAATAATCCACAATCTCGGCCTGTTTCGTGCCATATTCCTGCACATCCGGGTTCACGCCCGGGGCAGGGCGGTTCTCCGGGTCCTGCCCTGTCTCCTTCTCCGGAGCGTTCTCAGCGGGCTCCTGGATCTCATACTGTCCCACAAGCACCCGCTTATAAGCATCGATCATATCCTTGGGGGATCCTTCCCCCAGGAGATTTCCCCTGTTCAGCAGAAACACCCTGTCGCAGTATTTGCTGATGATGCTCAGGTCATGGCTGACAAACACAATCGTCCTGCCCTGCTTTTTGAATTCTTCAAATTTATGGTAACACTTCGCCTGAAAAAAAACATCCCCCACGGAAAGAGCCTCGTCCACAATCAGAATCTCCGGCTCGATGTTGATGGCCACCGCGAAGGCGAGCCTTACAAACATCCCGCTGGAATATGTCTTCACCGGTTGGTACACATAGTCCCCGATATCGGCAAATTCCAATATTTCAGGCAGCTTTTCTGCGATTTCCTTATCTGAAAACCCCATCATGGTTCCGTTGAGGTATACATTCTCGATTCCGTTGTACTCCATATTGAATCCGGCGCCCAGTTCCAGCAGCGCAGAGATGCGCCCGGCCACCTGCACCCGGCCTGATGTGGGATTCAGCACCCCGGTGATGATCTTCAGTATAGTGGATTTTCCGGAGCCGTTGGTGCCGATGATGCCCACGGTCTCACCTTTGTGTATCTCCAGGCTCACCCCGTTCAGCGCATAGTGCAGCTTATGCACCTGCCTCCTGCCCAGGCCCAGGGCCTCCTTCACCCTGTCCCTGGCCCGGTCATACAGCTTGTACACTTTTACCACATCTATTATCTCGATGGCAGGGCCCTCCGGCTCCTGAACCTGCAGTTTTCTCTCTCTGTCTTTCATGATACCCCTTACCGCAATTCCCTGCGTGCTCCCCTTCCGTGCTCCTTCGATAAGTTCTTCTGCCGCGGCAGCCTTACAGTTACAGGACATCCGCAAAATGTACCTTCAGTCTCCTGAAGACAGCTCCGCCGATTCCGAACAATACCACTGTCACGATCCAGAAATACATGGTGGAGAAAAAGTCCTGGAAAAACCATTCCCTGCCATAGATGGAGCTGCGGTATCCCTCCACAATGTACACCAGCGGATTCAGCTTCAGTATGATCACCCATCCCGCAGGCGCGGAATTGATATTCCAGAGAATGGGGGTGGCCCAGATCCCGATCTGCAGCAGGATATTAATGATCTGCGTCAGATCCTTAAAAAAAACCACCACCGAGCAAGTGGCGTAGCAGAGCCCGAGCACAAAGATAAACAGGCAGAAACTGTAATACAGGATCTGAACCGTGTAAATAGTGGGATAATAACCGTAAAGCGCCGCCACCACCAACATCACAGCCACGAAAAAAACATGGATAAAGGTGGCGGCAATAACCTTGATGATGGGCAGGATACTGATCTTGAACACCACCTTTTTCACCAGGTAGTCATATTCCCTCAGGGCATTGGTTCCATTGTTCAGCGCCTCGTTAAAATAGAACCAGGGCACCAGGCCCGCGGTCAGGAATACTACAAACGGAACGTCATCTACGCCGCGGCCCGCACCCCCCATCAGCCTGTCAAACACAATATAATACATTCCCACGGTCACCACCGGCTGCGCCAGGGCCCAAAGCGCCCCCATGTAAGACCCCGCATACCGTTTCCGGAAATCGTTCTTGGCCAGTTTCCAGATCAGGCGGCGGCTCTGGTACAGCTCCAGGGGAACGGTGGTCACCTTTTCATACCACTTTGCAAAGATGAGGCATGCAGCCAGAATCATGGTGCAGGAAAGTATCTTTTTCAGCAGTTCCTCCTGCGGATTGGCGCTGGGCCCGGGATTCTGGTGGACTATGATCAGAATGGCCATCAGGAGACCCAGCAGCGAAAATATTATTATTCCGCCCTTCTTGTTTATCTTCATCTTCCCTGTTTCCTTACCCCTGCCCGGTCTCATGCCTGGAAGTTCGCCTTCAGGCTGTCCAGGCCGCCCCAGTTTTTATCCCTCTCCACCATGACCAGTTCCATATCTTCCGGGATGGGCCACTGGATGCCGATGGCGGGATCGCTGTACAGAAGTCCCCCCTCGTCTCCCGGATGGTAAAATTCAGTGCACTTATAACAGAATTCCGCATAGTCCGACAGCACCAGATAGCCGTGGGCAAAGTTTCTGGGAATGAAAAACTGTTTCTTATTCTCCTCTGAAAGCACTACCCCGAACCACTTGCCGTAAGTGGGCGACCCGGCCCGCAGGTCCACCGCCACGTCGAACACCTCACCCCGGATGGCCCGCACCAGCTTGTCCTGGGGAAACTGCTTCTGAAAATGAAGCCCCCTCAGAACCCCCCGCCTTCCGGACGACTGGTTGTCCTGCACAAATACCTGGGGAATCCCTGCCGCCTTGTAATCCTCATACTGATAGGACTCAAAAAAATAGCCCCTCTCATCCCCGAACACCTGGGGGGTGATCACCTTCAGTCCCTGGATTTCACATGTCTCCACATTTATTTTTCCCATGATAACTCCCTTCTTATTCTAGTTCCGCATGCTACACTACAGTGCCTCTCTGCATAGAATTTCCAGCCACCAAGGGATGTGTCTGTAAATCCTATGGGCACTGTTGTGTACCATGCTGTTTTTTATTCCGGTTCCGCATGCTACACTACAGTGCCTCTCTGCATAGAA
>CAJTSY010000003.1:0-80955 GCA_910578995.1 uncultured Acetatifactor sp. | reverse complement strand
GTAGCTGACATTCATGTCCACGTTTCCGGCAATGCCGTCTATTGCTCCCTTTGATGTATACTGCCACATCTGGTAATACCCCTGGTAAAGCGGGGAGCTGCGGTATTCCGCAAGCCAGATGCAGTAGCTTTCCAACTGTGCCGCGTGCAGGTTATTGTTGTACCAGTTGCGGCTGCCGTAGACCCCCGCATCGTATCCGGCGTTGGTTATGGTGCGGCAGAATGCCTCGCAGACTGCCGTCCTGGTATCCACGTCCAGGCCGTCCGCCCGTCCGTTTCCACCGGCGCCCTCGGTGTCGATAAACACCGGGTAATCCAGGTTATATTCCCTGATCAGCCGCAGCACTGCGGAAGCCTCTTCCACTGCCTCCACCTCATTTACCGCCTGGGTAAAGAAGTACACTCCCACCGGAATGCCGCTGGCTGCAGCCCCTCTTATGTTGGCCGCAAAATACGGATCTTCCACCAGGCTTCCTGTGACAGAGCCCCGGTATCCCGCACGGATAATGGCGAATTCCACCCCTGCGTTCTTCACCCTGTCCCAGTCGATGTCGCCGTTCCATTTGGAGACATCAATGCCCACCCTGGAATTTGCGGTGGACTTCTGGAATTTTGTGATTTCCGTCCTGTCCGCGTCCTCCAGAGCCTCGGCAACGGCGGTGTCCTCTGCCTCCGCGTCTATCTCCTCCTCCGTTTTAATCAGAAGTGAGATATCGTCGATGGCCACATACTCCACCCTGTCCTTCACCCGCACCCTGGTGGCGTTCGACGGCACACGGTAGCCCTCCATGGGCATCAGCTCCACATAATACTCCCCTGCGGGCAGGTCCCCAATATAGATGATGCCGTCTTTATCCAGATCCTTGTATTCCCCCATGCCTTCCAGGTTCACAAAAAAACTTTCCCCGGCCACAGGCTCCCCCAGGGAATCCACAATCTGGATGCGCAGATCCTTCTCCACGGAAGTCACCACCATGGACAGCCTCACCCCATTCTCCCTGGCCGCTTCCAGAATGGGATTGATCTCCTGGTCAAAGAAAGCATTGTCCTTCAGGAAAGCAGACAGGTCGTTCCCGATCTGGCCCCTGCCGGCTTCAGTCCCGGTCTCCTCCTGTTCTTCCGGCAGGGGGGAAGGGCTTGCGGACGGGAACCCGTTCCCGTTTCCACGGTTCTGGGGAGGCCTGTTCATATACAGAACCAGAAGGGACACCATCCCGATCACGGCCATGGAGCATAATATGGCCATTCTCCGCAGTTTAGAGTCCATTTGCTACCTCTACCAGATATCTGCCGTAATTTGTCTTCATCAGGGGTTCCGCCAGCTTCAGCAGCTGCTCCTTGTCAATGAAGCCCCGCTTGTAGGCGATCTCCTCGATGCAGGAAATATAGAGCCCCTGTCTCTTCTGGAAGGCCGCCACAAAATCCGCGGCATCCAACAGCGCGTCGTGGTTCCCCGTATCCAGCCACGCAAATCCCCTGCCCAGCGTCTCCACATGGAGGGTTCCCCTCTCCAGGTAGGCGTTGTTCACACTGGTGATCTCCAGCTCCCCCCTGGCGGAGGGCTTTACGTTCCTGGCAATTTCCACTACATCATTGTCATAAAAATAGAGTCCCGGAACCGCATAATTGCTCTTAGGCTCCGCCGGCTTCTCCTCAATGGAAATGGCCCTGCCCGTCTCGTCAAACTCCACCACGCCGTACTCCCTGGGATCCCTGACGTAGTAGCCGAAAATGGTGGCTCCCTTTTCCCTGGCGGCCACGCTCTTCAGCACCCTGGAAAAGCTCTGGCCGTAGAAAATATTGTCCCCCAGGACCAGCGCCACCCTGTCGCTGCCGATAAAATCCGCTCCGATAATAAAAGCCTCAGCCAGTCCGTTGGGCGCCTTCTGCTCGGCATAGGAGATCTCCATCCCAAGCTGGCGCCCGTCCTTGAGCTGGCACTCAAACACCGGAAGATCCCTGGGCGTGGAAATGATAAGAACCTCACGGATCCCCGCCAGCATCAGCGTGGACAGCGGGTAATAAATCATCGGTTTATCATACACCGGCATAATCTGCTTGGAGATAGCCTCCGTCAGCGGGTAAAGCCTGGTGCCCGAGCCTCCTGCCAATATAATTCCCTTCATCGCTGCTCCTCCCTTTTCTCCCTGTCATAAACCTGGCAGAGGGATTTCCCCCTGTCCGGCCGCCTTTATTTTCCGTACATCTCCGTATAATACTTCTGGTAGTCGCCGCTTGTCACATTTTTCATCCAGTCCTCATGTTCAAAATACCATTCAATCGTCTTCCTGATACCGTCCTTAAACATGGTTTCCGGGAACCATCCGATCTCCGCCTTGATCTTGTCAGGGGCGATGGCATATCTGCGGTCATGTCCCTTGCGGTCCTCCACAAACTGGATCAGATCCGGGGTCACATGGGCCTTTCTGGGATCCCCGTCAGGCAGTTTCTCCTGCAGCACTTCCAGAATCGTGTGGATAATCTCCAGGTTCTGCTTCTCGTTATGCCCCCCGATATTGTAGGTCTCAAACAGCCGCCCCTGCTCCTGAACCATGTCGATGGCCTTGGCGTGGTCGTCCACATACAGCCAGTCCCGGACATTTTTCCCGTCGCCGTATACCGGAAGCTTCTTTCCCTGAAGGGCGTTATTAATCATCAGCGGGATCATCTTCTCCGGAAACTGGTAAGGGCCGTAGTTGTTGGAACAGTTGGTGATATTGGCCGGGAAACGGTAGGTGTCCATGTAGGACTTCACCAGCATATCCGACGATGCCTTGCTTGCGGAATAGGGACTGTGGGGATCATAGGGCGTTGTCTCATAAAAGAACGCATTCTCATCCTCCGGCAGGGAGCCGTACACCTCGTCGGTGGACACATGGAGGAATTTCTTCCCCTCCCGGAAGCTTCCGTCCGGCAGCTCCCACGCAGCCTTGGCGCAGTTGAGCATCACAGCCGTCCCCAGCACATTGGTCTGCACAAATACCTCGGGATTGCGGATGCTCCTGTCCACATGGCTCTCCGCCGCAAAGTGCACCACCCTGTCGATGTCGTTCTCCGCAAAGATCCGGGAGATGGCCTCCTTGTCACAGATATCCGCCTTCACAAAAGTGTAATTCGGATTCCCCTCCAGACTTTTCAGATTCTCCAGGTTCCCCGCATAGGTCAGCAGATCCACATTGATGATGCGGATATCATCGCCATATTTCCGGAACATGTAGTGAATGTAATTGGAACCGATGAAACCGGCTCCGCCCGTTACCAGATAAGTTCGCATTTTTTCTCTCCTAACTTTTAGATTGATTATATTAGTATTACTTAAAATATCAGTTCCATTCCTTATTCCCCGGGCTCAGTCTCCTGAATCCTCTCAAAATGATACAACAGGAAAGGATATTTTCCAAGCTGTTGGTCTCCGTAATTCGCCGTGAGCATATAACCCATATCCTCAATGGCCTCCCTCTCCTCTTCGTTTAAGAAGGTGGGGGAGAAATACCAGACATCGTCCCCGGCGGCCTCCCGGAAGGAACCGTTCACAATCTGTGCCCCCGGATAGTAATAGTCGAGCACCGTCCATGCGAGATGCTGGATGTTGTTGCTCACAAACTGGGTGTCTTCCCCGGGCTCCCCGATCAGTGAAAGGGTCTGCGCCGTTTTCCCATCCTCATCCCTCACCGTGGCTTTAAAAGCTTTATAATTGTCCATCCCCCGGAGAAGCAGAACGGCCAGGATCAGGACCAACACGCATTTCCCAGCCCCCGTCATCCACCTTCTGCCACAATCCTTTCCCGCCTTCTCCAGCCGGCGCAGCAATCGTTCGGATCCCACTGCCAGCATAATCGCCGTGACGGCACTGAGAGGATAAAGGTAACGGCCTGTCACAAGGGGCCGTATGAAAACGCTGAGCCCGTAGGCAAAGAGCAGGGTTCCCGCTATGGTCACGATCCCCACCGCAAAGGTATACGTCCCGGCAGACCATCCCCGGACGGAAGGCGTAGTCACCCGGAGAGTAAGTCCCGTCTCCCCCTTCTCAGCCCTGAACAGGGAGGATTCCGTGAGGAACAGCCCCGCGGCAAACAGCGCCAGGAGAAAAAGGACAATCCTGTACATACCTGCACCGCAGCCTATCATGGTAAGGCTCAGCCCCAGGCTTTCTATCTCCGTCATCCACCAGCTGCCGCTGACATGCCTGGTGGCACGGAACACCTGGCTCAGCCAGGGCGCGTATGCCGCCGCAAACACCGCCACGGACACAACCCCCTTGATCCAGATCCTGCCCCGGAACCGCAGGTAAGCCGCCACACAGCCTGCAGCCATCATAATTGCCGCCGCCACCAGGGCATAATAATGGGAATAGGCCGCCACACAGGCCCAGAATACCATGCCGATCCAGCCCGCCGCCTTACTGCCCTCCAGAATCCTTCCCACACAGTAATAGCATCCGGCCATCCCCAGGAAAGCCAGGGCATACATCCGGATCTCCATGTTATATTCCAGGCAGGGCGCCGAAAGCCCTGACAGGACGACAAAAAATGCCGCCGGCAGGTTTCCATACCGCTTTCTCAGCCAGACCACCGCCAGAAGGATGCCGATACAGAAGGGCACAAAGGAGGCGAAATGATATACCGGAACCGTATATCCAAAAAGCTCTGCAAATCCTTTCAGCCATAGAAAATGAAGGGGCGGATGATTCTCCTGCAGCGTCAGAATCTGAAAGATGCCGTCCAGACCGTTTCGTATGGCATTGCAGGTATAAGCCTCGTCCCCCCATACCACATTGTCGTTCATCAGGGTGGCGTTCATGCCCACCACAAACACCGCCAGCAGGGGCAGCGCCGCAGGAAACAGGAATTTCCGGCAGATCCTCCCCGCCAGGGATTCCCTGTATCCCTCCCAGTCCACCGCCACCTTTATCCTTCCCGTGCTCCAGGCCCATTCCGCCCCGCTGACCAGCCCCGCGGCCACCCCCTGGACAAACAGGAATTTCAGCACAAATCCGGGCGACTTGTCCATCTTCTCCATAAAAGAAGTACCTTCGTCGGACAGAAACGCCATCACCCCGCTGGTAAACAGGGTGCACAGCAGGGTATAGACCACATAACGCCCCCCTGCCTGCACCGCGGTCAGCTCTTTCTCCCTGTTATACAGCTTCCAGACCAGCAGAGGTATCACCGGCACCATAAACCCGAATATTACAGCCTGCATTTTACCTGTTCTCCTTTATCCTGCAAAATCTATCAGACTTAATCATTATACTGATTCTGCCATAATCTGTCAACCGACGAAAGACCGGTAAAAACTGCATGCGTCAAAACAGGCTGCCATGAACCGTAACATAAAAACCTGCCCCCGGTGGAAAGCCGCCCTCTGGCAACCCGTCAGGCAGCATTCCACCAGGCGCAGGATTCTCTTTTTCACTGTTCTCTCCGTTCACAGCGGGCGTGCGGCAGCTCCTCTTTGCGCATCCGGATCAATAGCCAAGATAACTGATATTCATATCCACATCGCCGCTGACCCCGCTGACGCTTCCTGTAGACCGATACTGCCACAGGTCATACCGTCCCTTGTAGGTGGGGCTTGCCGCATACTGGGCCAGCCAGATCTTATATGCGCTCAGGCTGCCCGCGTCGATTTTTCCCTCAAGCCATACCTTGTTGGAATAAATGCCTGCCGTGTAGCCCGAATTCTGGATGGTCTGGCAGAATGCCTTGCACACTGCTGTCCGGGCAGCCTTGTCGATCTTGTCCCCCCGGCCGCCGCTGGCTTCCACATCCAGGAAGACCGGGTAGGAAATGTTGTACCGGCCAATCTGGTCCAGCACCATGGAAGCTTCCTCCACCGCCTCCACCTCGTCTACCGCCTGGGAGAAAAAGTACACGCCCACCTTCAGCCCCGCAGCCGTGGCCCCCTTGATATTGGTATCAAATCTGGGATCCTCTATCAGTTTGCCCTGGGCGGACCCTCTGTATCCGCAGCGGATGATCACATAGGAAATTCCCGAGTTCTTTACGGCGTTCCAATCGATGGTTCCGTTCCACTTGGAGACGTCGATTCCCTGGCTTCCATTGCTTCCCGTCACCAGAGAGCCGTCGCTGGCAAAATTGTATTTCGCCCCCTGAATGACTTGTTCCCCGGTTACCTTGTCACCGCCGGATGTAAAGTAATACACTTTCCCCTCCAGAGTCTGCCATCCTGTGTATTTTGCGTCGCCTTTTACAAAAAACTTATCGGCAGTGTAATAGTCTGCCCTCACAGCCTGACGGTAGTTAGAGCCCTCCATCACATAAAGCTGCTGCCCTTCCCCATCCTTCAGCAGCGTCAGCTTATCATCCCTGGGATGGGTCTTCACCGTGACGGTGCAGGTGGCGCTGACCTCCTGGCCAAGCTCCATATGCCTTACAGTGATGACCGCGGTTCCTTCCCCCACGCCTGTTACCGTAATGGTCTTGCCGTCCACGCTTACTGCCGCCACCTCCGCGTCGGACGACTGGGCCGTCACCGGAGATGTGGAGAGGGCATTAGCCACCTCCGCCTGCAGTGTTACAGATGCCTGGGTGTATACTGTCACTGTAGTCTTGTCAAGTTTCACGCTGCGCCTTCCACCCGCCACATTCACGCGCAGAGAGGCCGAGGCCTGGGTTTCCCCGCTGCCGTTCTCATAGTTCGCCGTCACGGTAAGCACGGCGGTTCCCGCTCCCACGGCAGTCACATTGAGATTGCCCCCCGCATCAATGGTGGCCGTTGCCACCGCCCCGTCGCTGGAGGATACGGCATATACCACATTATACCCTTCCGTAAATCCCGAAGCACTGGCCAGCGCCGCCATAACAGCGCCCGCTGTCCCGTTGAGTTCCCCGGGCGTAACGGTCACCGTGCCCAGCCCCGGAGCAGGGGTCGGTGTATGGGTGGGTTCCGGCGTAGGACTCTGGGTAGGTACCGGAGTCGGGCTCTGGGTCGGCACCGGGGTCGGGCTCTGGGTCGGCACCGGGGTCGGGCTCTGGGCAGGTACCGGAGTCGGGCTCTGGGCAGGCACCGGGGTCGGGCTCTGGGTAGGTACCGGAGTCGGTTCAGGCGTTGGCTCCGAGGTAGGTTCAGGCGTTGGCTCAGGAGTGGGTTCAGGCGTAGGTTCAGGCGTTGGCTCAGGCGTAGGTTCAGGCGTAGGTTCTTCAGCCCCGCCGGGTACCGTCCCCTCCGAAGTCCGGGAAGCGCCGTCCACACTGCCTTCCCCTGTCCGCGCCGTCCCTCCCACTGTCACATCCTGCACACTCATATGCAGGATACCTCTGGCCAGGGAGAGGGTCAGGGGATCCGGAATAGTGCTCTTCGCCACCTCATGATAAGTCGCCGAGACCACCTTGCTCTCCACCCAGGACACAGTATCCTGAAGCGCAGACTCCACTGCAGTCTCGTTCTTCCGGGTGTCCTCCTTTGACACGTCCACTTCGCTTTCCTTCTTTACCTCATTCGCCACGTTTACCTTGCTGTAGGCAATCTCCTTCTTCACTTCCACGGAACGCCTGTCGGTAAACAGAGTATAGCCGGCATATTTTTCATCTGTCAGCGGCTCCATGGCCACTTCATAGGTTCCCGGCGCAATATCCTTTTTATAGATAATGCCGTCCATATCGTCGTCGGACCAGATGTGAGACTTGCCCTCCGGATCCGTTATCGATACGGAAAAAGGAACATTTGCAACCAGTTTATCGTTTTTCCGGTTGAGGAATTTAATCTTTAAGTCTTTCTGTACAGAGGTAAAGTCGGGTTCAACAGACACATCCCGCTCATAGCCGGTCTCATCGTACTCTTTTCGCGGCTCCTCCTCCGGCTGAACTGCGGCCGCACCCATTTTCGCCATCTGCACGTTTGCAACGGCCAGCAGACCGGCCTCCCCAATCAGGCTGATTCCGTCCAGCTGTGTGCCCACATCGGCAAAATCAGACAACTGCCTTTCCTTCAGGTTGAAATTGATGAAAACGGCTCCTGTCACCACAGCCATCACCAGTACGGCGACCCCCACCGCCACCATCACCCTGTCCATCACGTCCATACTGCGGACGGCGTTTCCAATCCATGCAAAAAAACCTGCCTTCGGTTTCCGGGCCGGGAGCCGCCTCCTTTCCGTCACAGGCCGGGGCGTTCCGGACTGCCAGGTCTCATCCCCGAAGCCATCCTCCGCGGACTCTTCCGGCTCACTTTCTTCCCCGTAATAAAACCCATCCCAGTCGGCGTCGGTATCTTCTTCATAAAACTCATCCCCGGAATATGTATCCCCCGCGGACTCCTCCACAAAATGGCTCTCTTCCGCTCCAGGCTCCGCTTCTTCAGCATAATACACTTCGTCCCCAATGTCCTCCGGGAAATAAGCTTCTTCGGGTTCAGCATCTTCGGTGTAATACACTTCGTCCCCAGCTTCTTCCGCCGCAGCATAGTCTTTCTCCGGTTCAGGCTCCTCTTCCTCTATGTAGTACGCTTCGTCCCCGGAACCTTCCTCTATGGAATAATCCGCCTCTAGCCCAGGTTCCTCCCCCACGCCGTCCCAGTCATATTCCCATTCATCTTTCCTCCGGTCCGCCCCTTCCCTTACTCCGCCGGACTTTCCGGCATGCCGGAATAATTTTTTCATAATATCCATCCTCTCCCAAGACCATAAACGTAATAATTTTGTAATATTATAGCATTTTATACCTGCTTCTTCAAGGGAGAAGTACATTTCTTCATAATTTCTTTAATTTCTTAAAACCTTCAAAAGATTCCTTAAGAAGTCCAGATATTGCCTCTGCAGCGCTTCCGGTTCCTGCCGCCTCCTACTATCTTTTAGCGTCCACTCTTCCACTGAATCCATTCTAATATAGAGGCATAATCACTTCAATCTAATCTTGAAAACCGGGGCTGCCTATTTTCCCGCTTTCTCCCTTCTGCCCCTTTTCTTCATAATTTCTTAAAATCTTTTAAATCGAATTAATAATGTAGACTTTCCGGTTCCATAATAGTAAAATAATAACAAAACTCCCGCAGCCCAGCCGGAACGCAATGGGAATACACAAATATAAGAAACGGAGATCCCCATGAAAAACAGGAAAAATACCAGCGAAAATCAGAAGGCAGCTCAGATGCCCATACCGGATATAGATATCATAGACCTGGAATCCAACGAGTCCATAGACTCCTCAAAAGCGTCCCCCTCCCCGGAGCATTCTTCCGGAACACCTTCCGGGGAAAAAAACGGGAAACCGGGAAAGAGAGGTTTCCTCTCCCGCATTAATATCCATGTGGTGCTGGGTGTGGTATTCCTGCTCTTCATCGCCGGCATTGTCTATAAGATCATGAATTTCGGCGTCCTTGTGGACCTGGACGAAATCTTCAAGGACGGCCCCGGCACCCTTGAGGAAAACTTCGACACCATCCTTCCCCTGTTCGACGCGGAGGGAAATCCCCTGTACAGGCACTACGGGGCGGATTCCACCATTTTGCTGCTGGGCAACGCCCCCTTTGCGGACGACAGGGACGCCCCGGACAGCCTGGCCAATATGATCCGGGATATGACCGGCGCCACGGTCTACAACTGCTCCGTCAGCGGCAGTTATCTGGCGGCGGAAGCCGGAGAACTGGATCCCCGGACCAATCCCCTGGACATCTTCAATCCCTACTGGCTGTGCTCCCTTGGCATGGCTTTTCCCCGTTCCTTTGAGGATGATTACCAGGCAGGCCTGGAAGCGTTGGGAGAAAACGCTCCTCCCGAGGCGCAGGAAGTATTTAACACATTGGTGTCCCTGGATTTTGCCGATATAGATGTAGTCGTCCTGATGTACGACGGCAGTGACTACCTGGCCGGACACGCCATGTACAACGACGGCAATTCCACGGATCTCACACAGTTTACCGGCAGCACGGAATCCACCATCGAACTGCTGCGTTTCTGTGCCCCCCACATCCGTGTCATGGTTCTGTCCCCCACCTATGCCTACGGACTGGACGAAGACGGAAACTATATCAGCAGCGACATCCAGCGGTACGGAGAGGACGTGCTGAGCACCTATGTCATCAAGCAGTTCGCCTCCTGTTCTTCCAGAATGGTCACCTTTGTGGACAACCTGTACGGCACCATCAACGAGGATGATGCTGACAAGTACCTCACGGACCACCTGCACCTGAACCTGGAAGGCAGAAAAAAAGTAGCCGAGCGCTTCGTCTACGCGCTCAACTACTTCAGCGACCGGGATCCCTCCAGAACGGTTACGGAATCACCAGCTCCGTAACCGGGTCCCTGTAGATGACATAACCGTCAGTTTCATGGAATTTCTCCCATCCATAATCCTCCGGAATGCCCTGTATCTTCTGGTTCTCCCGGAAAACACAATAATGGCATCCGGCCTGGCGGATCAGGGGAACCAGGGTTTCCAACTGGATGACTTCCTGTTTCATGGCTTCGGCAAGCGGGTTGTAATACCCCCATCTCTCCACGGTCATTTCCCTTCCGTAAGGCATGCAGGTGACCGGGGAATACTGCCTTACATAGGGCACCAGTTCCATAGGAAATGCGGCCATGACCTCCCGTCCGGGCACATTGATCTCATCGCAGATATGAACCACGCTCTCCGGCACATGATAAATGTTCTCCGCCTTTGAGAAAAGGGGGCTGCTGTAAATGAAACTGCCGGACAGGGCTATGGTTCCCGCCATACACAAGGAAAAGAGATCCCCCAGCAATCCTTCCTTTCCGTGGAAAAAACTCCCCCCGGGCGCCTGCAGCCGGGCGATTCTTCCGCTGATCTGCACGCAGCCATAGGCAATGGTAACGGTTACGGGAAGCAGCCACAGAATGCGGTAATACACCTCTCCCCCTGCCGCTCTGTACACCAGTCCGGCGAACAGCGGATTAAAGTATACAAGCAGCAGAATCAGCGGCATATAGACAAAGAGGATCCGCAGGTCCTTCCTCCTCTCATTTATCCACAAGTACAGCAGGGTTATCATATACCATATGAAAATCATTCCCGTCCCCATGTAATCCCGGAACAGTCCCACCACATCTCTCCACATACAGCCTCCCCTCAGTCAAAAACCAGATATAAATACGCATAAACCAGACACGGAATGCAGCATAATGCCATGGGAACCAACACCCCGGGCCTCTTGTAGCACAGGGCCGCCAACAGGCCGGCAGTCCCCAGGGCCAGGCAGACCAGCAGCGCCCCCAGGGTACTGCACAGGCACCCCGTCACGGTAACGGTTCCCATCAGCACACAGAAAAGAAATGAAATCCTCTCTTTCTGCTGTATTTTTTTCAGTAGAAGCAGCAGCAGGAGCAGCAGAAAGGGAATCACGATACTTCCCAGAGCGGCTTTTCCCTGTCTGCTTCTGGCTATCATGAAATTTTCCACTGTATAAATGGAAGTATTTCCAAAGAGAACCAGAATCTCCGAAAACACCAGAAACAGCGCTAGCCTTCTTCCCTTTTCCGGAAAAAGGATCCGGCCCACCAGATAGAACACGGCATAGGTCATGGCAATCAGGGCCACCGGAACCACCACCTTGGCCACGATTACGGCCTCCATGCCCGACAGCCGGGCCAGAAAGGCAATCCAGATGGGAAACGGTGCCAGACCATGCCTGGCATCCAGCACTGTGGCTCCGCCTGTATAGGGCAGTTTCTGATACATGGTATCCGCATTCTGGGTTATGGTGGAAACCGCCACATAATAAGCGTCATCCGTATCCCCGTAGGACATCTTTACCGCCTGCGCCAGCTGGAACAGCAGCACTCCCCAGAAAAACAGCCACAGAACCGTTCCCCGGTTCTTTCCCCCGCAGCCCGCAGCCCGGAAGCATGCCTCCCTCAGGTTCAGAGGATGCCCCGTCTGAGCGGCAGTACGCCCGGAACCCTCTCCCTGTTTCAGGGAATGTCCTGCCTGAGCGGCAGTGTGGCTCTTTCCCCACTTCAGGAGATGCCCTGTGCGGACGGCAGTCCGGCCCTCTCCATGTCTCAGGGGCCGCCGTATCCGGGCGGCAGCGGCCAGAAGCACACAGGCAGCCATGTACCCTGAAAAAAGCTTCACCAGATACCCGAAGCTCCTCTCCTGCAGAATAAGGGGCACACAGATCAGCTGGAAGCCGGCCCACAGCAGAAACTGCCCGCTGACCCAGTGAAACAGGATATTTTCAGCCAGTCCGTCCACCCTTATAAACAGTTCTCCCACGATCACGGGAACCACCAGAAGCAATAAAAACAAAATAGAAAGCTGAATGATCAATGTCCCTCGTCCCCTTCCCGCCCTGTGCCTTCCATAAACAGAAGTGCAAAAGCCTGCCACAGCCCGCCCGCCGCCACTGTATATTTATAATCCATAATCCCGGCCCCCCGCATGGTGAGCGCCAGCGCCAGGATCCCCATAACCCCCATGCAGACGGCCCAGGAGAATACCCTGCGCCCCAGTCCGGCCCCCTCCCGGCCCAGAACCCTGATTATGGCCAGGGCCAGAGCCAGAAACAGGGAAGCCGCAAACCACCAACACCCGTAGTCCACATAATCTTTGGTCAGTGCCGGGCAGTGTCCGCCCATGGCCTCATAATTTCTTCCGGTGTATGAATCATAGGCCTCGCCCTGAAGCTGTTTCTGAAAGACTGCCGGCGTCACCAGATATCCAAGCATGTCCCATCCGATCTGGCGGATTACTATGGATCCATGAACACGCCAGCCCGTCTGCGCCATCTGCATGTAGTATTTCCGGGCGGTTTCCGGATCCAGGCTCTCTTCCATCACCCTCTCCAGAATCTCCATGTTTCCCGGACAGTATCCGCTCTCCCACAGCACATCCCTGACAGTCTCCTGAAGCTCCTGATCCCACATCCCCTGATCGTTCCACATGGTAAACCAGGCGAAACGGCTTGCCATGGCGGCCTCCAGGCTGCGTCCCGGCTTCTCCCGGGCTTCCCTGTCCAGAGTTCCCGACAGGGCCGTCCACAGCGCCGCGCATAAAAAGATGCCCCCCAGAAGCTTCGCCGTACGATACTTCCTTCCCTTCCCGGACATCTTCTCCCCGGATAAAGGAAAGCGCGGGGAATCTGTGTCCGCAGCCGTCTCTCCGGAAAACCACCGGCGGCGGATGCCTGTGTCTGCGGCCGTCCCTCCGAAGACGGAAGGCCGGGCTGCGCCTCTGTGACAGTTGCCCCTGCCCACAGCGTTTCCTCGTGAAAGAATCCGCAGCAGCAGCGCAAAGGCGACAGTCAGCAAAGACCCCAGCAGGGAAAACGACAGCACCGCCATATGACACTGCATGGCAAAAGGATAGGTCAGCACCGCCAGAATTTCCCATATTCTGCGGCACCTGCCAGGGAAATCCCCCTTTTCCGCCTCTCCCAGCAGGGAATTCAGGAAAAAGGATACCGCCCAAAAGGCCGTCCCAAGCTGCACTAGATACAGAACCTGAGGCAGCCCTCCTGCCAGGCCCGCAAGCTGTCGGTACAGGACGGACTCCGGTTCCGGGAAATCCTGCCTGGACAGGAAATTGGCGCACATCCAGCCAAGCCCCAACAGAATCTGAACCGTAAACCCTATAAAAAGTGTCCCTTTTATCACCATGCCCAAATGGGCGGCTGCTTTCTTTACCACCTTTATTCCTCTCCCGTGAACCTGTTTTCCCAACCAGGCCCCAAGTGTCCTCCGTTCCCCGGGACAAGGCCATTTAAAGCGCTTTTCTTTCCCCGAAGCAAAGCCGTTCAGAGCGCTTTTCTTTCCCCGGAAGGAGCCGTTCAGGGCGCTTTTCTTTCCCCGGAAGGAAGCCTTGCCGAAGCTTTTTCGTCCCGGAACGAAGCTGAATTACGCGCTTCCGGATATATATTACGCATAAAAACGCTTCACCGTATCGCAGATATAATCCACCTGTTCCAGGTTCAGCCCGTAATACATGGGCAGCCGCACCAGCCTCTCGCTCTCCCTGGTGGTGTATCTGTCCTCCCCATGGAAACGGCCGAATTTCAGTCCGGCAGGAGCCGTGTGGAGCGGAATATAATGGAATACGGCATGGATTCCCTTCTCTTTCAGATAGTCAATGAAGGCCGTCCTCTCCCCGATATCCGCCGTCTTGATGTAAAACATGTGCCCATTGTGCACACAGCCCTCCGGAACCGCCGGAAGCTCTATTTTTCCTGCGTCCGCCAGAGGACCCAGGTTCCTGTAATAACGGTTCCAACAGGTAATCCTGGCCTCATTGATCTGTTCCGCAATCTCCAGCTGCGCATACAGATAAGCCGCGTTCATGTCGCTGGGCAGATAGGAGGAACCATAGTTGATCCAGGTATACTTGTCGATCTGCCCCCGGTAATACTTACTCCGGTTGGTTCCCTTCTCCCTGATAATCTCCGCCTCTTCCACATCCTTCTGATCCCGGATCAGCAGAGCTCCGCCCTCTCCCATGCTGTAGTTCTTGGTCTCATGGAAGCTGAAGCAGCCAAAGTTGCCGAAGGTTCCCAAGGCCTTTCCCCTGTAAGTGGACATAATTCCCTGGGCCGCGTCCTCGATCACCGCAAGCCTGCGGCGTCCTGCGATCTCCATAATAGTGTCCATCTCGCAGGCCACCCCGGCGTAATGCACGGGTACAATGGCTTTCGTCCGTTCCGTTATGGCAGGTTCTATCAGTTTTTCGTCTATATTCATGGTATCCGGGCGTATATCCACAAACACGGGCACTGCCCCGCGGAGCACAAAGGCGTCCGCCGTGGACACAAAGGTAAAGGAAGGCATGATGACTTCATCCCCCGGCCCGATCTGGGGAAGCAGCAGCGCCGCCAGCTCTGTGGCATGGGTGCAGGAGGTAGTCAGCAGGCACTTGGCCGTCCCTGTCGTCCTTTCGATCCATTCATTACACTTTTTCGTATAAGGGCCATCCCCGCATATTTTCTGATTTTTCACACATTCCCGTATATAATCATATGCTTTGTCCGCATAAGGCGGCACGTTGAAAGTAATCATGTTTTACCTCTTTTCCTCCCTGCTTTGTCCGGGGTGAACCGGGCTCCCCGCCGTCTGTTCCGTTTCCAGGCCGGTATTCGCCTTCCCGTCCTGTTCCGCTTCCAGGCCGGCATTCGCCTTCCTTGCGTCCTGTTCCGCTTCATGGCCGGCTTCCGCCTTCCCCGTGTCCTGTTCCGCTTCCAGGCCGGCTTCCGTTTTCCCGCGTCCTGTATTCCTTCCTGCCCCCGAAATCGTCCCTGGATTCCGTTTTGTTTCAGGAACCGTCCCCTCCCCGGTCCTCCTGCTGACGATATACTTGGGCCGCCCCTTCACTTCCTCGTAAATCCTGGCGATGTAATGACCGATGATCCCCAGGCTCAGCATCAGGAAACCGCCTATGATCAGAATCAGCAGGATCACAGTGGTAAAGCCCTCCACAGCAGTGCCCGACAGGTACTTTACCACGGTCTGTACAAAGAGGATCAGGCTGAACAGGATGGAAGCCAGCCCCATCACCGTCACCAGCTGAAGCGGAAGCGTGCTGAAGGACGTGGCGTTGGTAACCGCATATTTCATCAGGCTGAAAAAGGACCACTTGCTTTCTCCATACTGCCTTTCCTGCACTTCATAGGAGACCGAATCCGTCCGGAACCCCACCCAGAAGCTCAGCGCCCGGAAAAAGGTATTCCTCTCCGGCAGGGTCAGCAGCACATCCACCACCTTGCGGTCCAGAAGCTTGAAATCCGAGGACGCATTCATGTCCATCCTGATCAGCCTGCTCATGATCCTGTAAAACAGTCCCGCAGACAGCCGGTGTCCCAGGCTTTCCTTTCCCCGGCTCAGCTTGATGCCCTCCACCACCTCGGCACCTGCCTTCCATTTTTCCCACATCCGGGGGATCACATCCGGGGGATGCTGCAGGTCGCAGTCCATCACAATGACCGCGCTGCCCAGGCTCATCTCCAGGCCTGCAAAAATAGCGGCCTCCTTACCAAAGTTGCGGGAAAATTCCTCCCCGCGGATTCTGGGGTTCTCTCCGGCCGCCCTCTGGATCTCCGAAAAGGTCCCGTCCCTGGAGCCGTCACTTACGAATATAAGTTCATAGTCAATTTCATTCCGCTCCAGGAGCCGCGACAGCACACCCGCCGTATTTGCAATATTTTCTTCCTCATTATAAGCTGGCAGAATAATTGATAATAACGCCATTTTTTCTCCTGATTTAGTCGCTTCCGCCTTCAGCGTGCGGCATTCTCTGTTTTAATGTACATAATCCCGCCAATGACACGAATGGAATTCTTTCCCGGAAAACTGTCCATGGCAATATACTCTTCCGAATAATACATCTCCTCCATGGCCTCCGCAGGCAGGATATTCAGGGTCGCCCCCAGATAGTTCCGGATAAAGATTTCATAATTTTCTCCCATGTACAGCAGGCTGTCCCCGCTCAAGCCAATCATGCCGGAGGTGACGGGAAGGGTCAGGTCGGTGACCGGGAAGGGATCATCCCCCACCACGCCCACCATGGCGATGGGAATTCCCTGGTAATAACCTTCCGTCTGTTCTATCCTGTCCAACAGTCTGACGCAGTAGGCATAGGTCTTCTCATACCGCCTCTGCAGATTGGTATAGGCAATGTTGTCCGTGATGCAATAACAAAAAACCAAAAGGGATGCCCCCAGGATCCCTGTCCACTCCGGCCAGGCTCCCCCGGACTCCTCTCCCCGGCAGCCTGCCCCCAGAGCCACCGCCCCCACGGCATACAGCACCCACTGATAACGCATCAGCAGATGATAGTTCACACCGGGCGACACCAGCAGGATGACATTGGATGCCCCCGGCAGGATCAGCGGCACTAAAACCATTATAACCAGCAAAGCAGGATTCTTCCAGTATTTTCTGCGTCGGCTCCACAAAATTGCCGCCCAGACTGCCGTAACCCCCAGCAAAACCCAGGCTCCTGCAGAAAACACATTCTGAAACAGCACATTTCCCCGGAATGAAAAGCGGAAAAAATCCATATACATATCCGCAAGGATCCTGAAAATTCCCCTCCCCGTGGAAGTACCGGCCACCATGCCGTCGATTCCCTGGTAGGTATCCAGCTGCTTTCCCTGAATCTTCAAAAGCACCTGCAGAATGCCGTAATACAGTCCCGCCCCCAGAATCCCCATATACAGATAATTCAGTATTCCCCGGATTTTCCCCCGGAGAACATTTTTCCCGCCGTCTCCCTCCCGGGCAAGCAGCATCAGGACGGAAAACAGGGACAGGATCATGGCCATGGGCAGATATGCCTGATAGATGCCCATGCTGAAGGCAAGGCAGACTGCTCCCGGCAGAAATCCAGGGCTGTACTTTTTAGTAAGCAGTACAGCCAGCACCGCCAGCAGAATTCCCATCATATAACCGTCCAAGGTAAACACATAGGCAAAGGTGGAAGCCATTGCAGGAAATACGGCCATCAGGCTTCCGATCAGTGCCCCGGCCCATGTCTTCCGGACTTCCAGGAGCTCACACACGGCGGCGGCGGCGCAGCCCAGGTAGAATAGCCCCAGAAGTCCGATGACCCAGGGCAGGGTATAATAAGAAGAAATCCCGCAGGCCACCGTCAGGAACCATCTGCCGGACGTAATCATATTCTGGTCAAAATACAGACTGGCCAACCCGTCATGATTGGGGATGTCGGACAGCAGAACAGGCATATGAACCAGAAGTCCTGCCAGAAAACAGCCCAAAAATGCCGCCTTCCATTCCTTTCTGATTTTTCCGTATATCATCTGAAATACCTGTGCAGGTGACTTCATTCCCATCCTCCTGTTCCTGTGGTTTCTGTCATACTTCCCTTCCCGCGCGCCTGCCCCGGGCACCTTCCTCTTCCACCCGGCCTCTGCCACGGGTACACGGAGAGCGCGCCCCACGGTACGCTCCTCTTCCGCGCGCCTCTGAGCCTCCCCCGAGCCTGCCGTCATCCCTCCGGGTCTTCCACAGCACATAGCTCCTGCGCTATGCGTCCGGCCAGCTTTTCCCGACCTTCCTCGTTGGGATGCAGACCGTCCCTGGTATACGCATCCTTGTCCTCCCAGGTCTCATGGGGGAAAAAGTCGTGATAAACATCAATGACTTCTATCCCCAGTTCCCCCGCCGCCCCGAGCTCCGCCTCCACATAATCCTCCAGCAGGCCCCCTCCCTGATCCGCTTCCTCACATGTAAGCCCCGTGAAAATGTACCAGGTATAAGTGGGCGTAACCAGCAGAATCCGCACTTCCGGGTTCGCCCTGCGCAGATACCCAACCGTGGTACGAAGGGCTCCCAGAAAGGTATATTCGTCATAGGGATCCTCCGGATTCTCAATGGGAATGCCCGCGTGGTAATCGTTGACCCCCTGTTGAATCAGCACGGTTTCCACCCGGGAAAAATCTATGGTCTCCAGTCTGTCAATGTCTTCCTCAAAATACTCTGTGTTGGTCTCACGCATCCGCACGGTCTGCTGCACTCCGAAGTCGTCTGTCCCCACAGCCCTGGCCAGACCCACCATGGACAGGGAATCCTTTCCATAATCCATCCGCCGCCCCTGGGGCTGCCTTGCCATACAGGTTCCCCCCAGCCCCGCGTTGTACACGGACTTTCCCGTCAGCGCCTGCAGCAGGGCCGGAACAGAAGTCTCGTCTCTTACCTCCCCGAAAAAACTGTCGCCGAAGGCCACAACCTGAAACTCCTCCCTTTCCATTCCCTCCGTCCTGCGGCGGAACGTTCCAAGGAATAAAACCAGAAACAGCCCTGCGGAAATCATACCGTATACCGTCAGCCGCCTTCCGGAAAAACTTCTCATACGCCCCGCCTCCCGGCTGCCGGACATTCTTCTCATGCGTCCCTCCTCCCGGCTGCCAGTCTCTCTGCAATTCTCGCGGCGCCCTGTCCGTCCACAAGGGAGCGCATTTTTTCGCTGAAACTTCTGCGCAGTCCGGCATCTTCCTTTAATCTGACAATACTGTCAGTTATACCATCCAGCATGTCAGTTCCCTGGGTACAGTAATTTCCGGCACAACAGGACAGGCCCTTCTCCCGGAAGCATTCCACAATGCGCTCCTGGTTTTCCACAAAGGAGAAGCAGACTGTGGGCACTCCTACCGCGCTGAGCTCATACAGGGTGGACCCCCCTGCGCTGACAGCAATGTCACATTCTTTCATCAGCTGCTGCATATTATTGACATTACTGTAAATCCGCACATTCGGATGTCTCGCCGCCATGTTTTCCAGGTTTTCCAGGTGCTGGTTATAGGCGCCGCTTACCACCCAGTACTCCAGTTCTGAAGCCGGGGGATCAGCCAACGCTTTTTCAAGCAGTTGTCCCGCCAGGTTGTATTCGTCGCTGCCCCCCGTGGTGACCAGCACCCTGGACGCCCGCTCCCGCACCAGGTACCTTACCCCGGAGAATTCCTCCCGCAGGGGTACGTATTCCACCCCCAGAAGCCTTCTGTCCCCGGGTACCTTTTCATAGGTAAAATCCCCCGCGAAAAGATTATAGTTGATCAGCAGGTTCGCCCCAAAGTCACGGCCAAGGTCATCCAGATACCCCGCAGGAACCAGCCTCCTGACCCCTTCCAGGTACGCCCCGGTCACATAATAGCTGTCCGCAAGGAAAAAGTCCGGCCGGTGTTCTTTCAGCAGTTCCTCCAGCCGTTCCAGTTCCTCCTCCGGATTCCTGTAATCAGAATGCAGCACCAGGAACTCCTGCCCCCTGGCCTTAAGGAGAGGCAGGGGTTCTTCATCCGCTGTCAGGAAGCACACCTTCTCCCCCAGCTTTTTAAGCTCCCCGGCAATGGAGAGGCAGCGCATCACATGCCCTGATCCTATCATATGGTTGGCATCCGCCCGAATCCAGATCATCCCCATTTCCTCCGTCCCCCTTCCTAAACGGCCGTCTGCCCGCCTGTCCCCGCCTCGCACCATTCCTTTACAGAACTGCCGTAGGCAGTTCTGTGGAATTGACGCAGACAGCTCCTTGGAATTGGCGCAGGCAGCCCCCTACTTACCGTCATGCAGCAGCCGGTACTTGGTCTCCGCCACCTCCCAGTCCTCCTGCGTATCAATATCCTGAATCTCCATCTCCGACAGAATAATAGGAACCGTCCTCTCCATCACCGTTGTTTTCTGCCTGGCAAAACTGGCCCTGTTCAGGCAGTAAAACTGGCCCACATCATGGTAAAAGGGCTCCAGATCCTGGGATCTGGTATAGCGGTACTCCGGCCATTTAAACTTCAAATACCCGTCCTCCATCACCAGACACCGCTGGGGCGGGAAACTGAACCGCACCACCGGGTGCACACAGTCCGCTCCGGAACTCTCCAGAAGCTCCATGGCCTCCTTCAGCCTGGCTGCCTTGAGAAAGGGCGCCGTGGGATAAATGCAGCAGAACAGATCGAAATACTGCCCCCTCTTCTCATACTGGTCGAGTACCTCCATAAGGACCTGGGCCGTGGTGGCAAAATCCCCTGAAGTCTCCTGACTCCGGTAGAAAGGCACTTCCGCCCCCCATTGCCTGGCCGCCTCTGCGATCTCCTCATCATCCGTGGACACCATCACCGTGTCGAAGACACCCGACTGCAAAGCCGCCTCAATGGAATAGGCAAGTATGGGCCTGCCGCAAAAGTTCTTGATATTTTTATGGGGAATGCGTTTGCTTCCCCCCCTGGCCGTTATCACTGCCAATTTTTTCATCCTCTTACCGCTTCCTTTCTCTTTCTGCAAAAAATAATTACAGATAATCTCTTTCTAAAAACTTCTTTCCTAAATGTTACTTCTGATCTAAAATTCTACTTTCTAACGTTTCTTCCTGACAAAAAGCTTCAGCCGATAGTACCAGAAAAAAAATACATCCGACCGCTTCTGCATGGCGATAAGCTCCTGCTCCTCCCTGCCGGTCAGCTCTCTGTAATACTCATTTTCCCGGAACCCCGGGAACCTGGCCTCCACTCCCCGGCGCAATTCCCTGACAAAGGAAAGCCTGGGACGTTTCATCCCCTGCATATAGGAAAACAGTGTGATCACATAATAAAGCTCTGCGAAGCGGAATTCTATCTCCCGGTGATATTCCTGCAGAAAGCCCCTCTTTTCACATTCCTCGTAAAATAACTCCTCCGCCTTCATCCGATCCCTACAGCGCGCCTCGGTTATGCCGTGCACCGTGGAAGCGTCATGCTGATAATAATAATACAGCGGCTCCTCCACCCGCTCAAAATGGGTAAAATACAGTGACCACAAAGGCCCTGCGCAGTTGTCCTCATAGAAGATTCCCTCCGGAAAACCAAGGTGGTTATCACGGATCACGCTGCTCTTATAGACCTTCACAACCATACTCCCAGGCTTCAGGAGAAGCTTCCTGTGCTTCTCCCTGTCCAGGATGCCGGTCTGCTCACGGGTATTGTTCTCCACCACCTTTCCCACCTCAAAGGCCTGATTTGTTACCAGATTGTAGTCGCATCCGGCCATATCCGCTCCCGTTTCCTCTGCCTTTGCCAGAAGCTTTTCGTAATAATCCGGGCTCACCCAGTCATCGCTGTCGATAAAACCGATCCACTCCCCCCGGGCAGCCTTCAGCCCCCGGTTTTTGGCGCCTCCCTGGCGGCAGTTAACGGCACAGGAAATCACCTTCACCCGCCCGGGATTCTTCTCCTCATAAGACCGGAGGATTTCCAGGGAATTGTCCGTAGAGGCGTCATCAACCGCTATGATCTCGTAGTCATCCACCGTCTGCCTCAGCAGGGAATCTATACAGTATTGAAGTTTTCCTCCCGCCGCCATATTGTAGACAGGCACGATTATACTCAACTTCATGGACGCTCCTCCTTTCCCTGTTCCTGCGCCGGACAGCCTTTCATCCGATCCCCTCTTCCTGTTCCTCCGCCGGGCAGGCCCTCGTCCGATCCCCTCTTCCTGTTCCTCTGCCGGGCAGGCCCTCGTCTGATCCTCTTCACCTATCCCTGCCACAGCTCTCTCGTCCGCTCCTCTATCCGCGCTCCCACCCAGGGCTCCCCCTCGTCCGCTCCTCTATCCGCGCTCCCGCACCAGTTTCCCGTCCTCAACCCGGTAAACCAGCTCGCACTTTTCAATGGTCTGCAGCCTGTGGGCGATAATGATCAGGGTCTTCCTGCCGTGAAGCCGGTTGATGGACTCCATAATAGCAGCCTCCGTGTCATTATCCAGGGCGGAGGTGGCCTCGTCCAGAATCAGAACCTCCGGATCATAATACAGCGCCCGGGCGATTCCGATCCGCTGTCTCTGTCCTCCGGAAAGCCGGATTCCCCGCTCCCCTATCCCGGTGTCCAGACCTTCCGGAAGGGATCTTACAAATTCATCCAGCTGCGCTTCCCTGAGCACTTCCCACACCCGGTCCTCATCCACCTTCTCATCCCGCACCCCAAAAGCCACATTCCTTCTGATGGTATCATCCAGCATGAAGATCATCTGGGGAATGTAACCGATATTTTTCAGGAACTTTCTGTACCGGCACCTCACGTCTACGCCGTCCGCGCAGATGGTTCCGCCCTTTACCTCCAGCAGCCCCAGGAGAATGTCCACCAGAGTGCTCTTTCCCGCCCCGGAGGTTCCCACGATCCCCACCGCGGCCCCCACCGGAACCGTCAGCTGTGCGTGATCGAAAATCAGTTTATCAGTATTCGGGTAAGCATATGTGATGTCCCTTAGTTCTATGGCCCGTTTCAGGGGAAGCTTCTCCTCCTCATCCGTGGCAAAGGACATGTCCACCCTGGCATCGTCTATCTCCTCCTGCAGATTATCGCTGACCCCCATAAAGAAGGGCTCACAGAAGGAAATGGCATTCATCTGATTATTGATGCGGTTCACCGCGGGCAAAAGCACAAAGGCGGCCGCTGCCAGAGTGGCCAGCACCTCCAACATATTCTCCGTGCCGCTTCCCAGAAGGGTAAGAGCTATCATATACCCCATCATCACCGCGATACACACAGTCTCGATAAGAAGCTTTGGCACATTATTGTACAGATCCCGGCGCTGCACCG
The DNA here is from genome assembly GCA_910578995.1 of uncultured Acetatifactor sp. Lineage (GTDB taxonomy): Bacteria > Bacillota > Clostridia > Lachnospirales > Lachnospiraceae > Acetatifactor. The sequence continues at coordinate 57,976 of CAJTSY010000003.1, read as the reverse complement.
CCCCAACATACCCCTGTCCGCATTTACAGTACTCATCCACGAAATATTGCTCCTTGCAGGTAACTTTCACTTCCTTAATCCCCTGCACCGTCTGGGAGATCCATTTGAACAAGCTGCTGTAGTAATCCTGGTTTTCCTTGCCTGCCTTATACATCACAGGCTTCAGGACCTTTTTGATCAGTCCCATAAGAATACCCAGGGACACAGCCAACAGCACGGTCATCAGACCATTGGTCATCAGACAGTAGCCGATCACAAACAGGGACACCACCCCGTCCGACACCAACTGAAGCAAGGCCAGGATCAGGGCATACATATTGTTCACATCGGAAGTGATACTCCTCTGCACCACCGCCGTATCCGCATTCAGGTAAAATTCGTATCCCCTCCGCAGGTAGTTGCGCATCATCCGCTCTGAAGTCCGAAACTGATTCGTATACACGAAAGCAAACGTCAGCTTCTGCTGCAGGAACAGGAACAGATTCTTCACCCCGAAAGTCACTGTCAGCAGCACCATCACAGTGATGGAGAAGCTCTGAAAATCCCCGCATCCCAGGAAATCATAAAAGGCCTTCACCAGAGCACTCTTCTCCACCGACATGGGATCCACCACCACGCTGACCACCTGCACCAACATTCCCACACCGGCGGTCTGCAGGAAAGCGCCGATCACCATGAGAACTATGAGCCCTCCCATGGTTCTCTTCTGTTTCCCGTCCAACAATACGTTCATTTTCTTCAAAATCTGTGACATCGGCCATTCTCTCCTCGATACTTTTCTCTGTCCCGGCAGTCCGCTTTCCTACCCTATCTGCTCATTCTGCCTGTGCACCGCCGGATCCTCATACTTGTCCATAAAATCCGGCCCCAACCTCACCGTCTCATCCGCGAACTGTATGGCCTTGACCTCCGTAAATACGGATATAACCTTCCGGAATCGAAGCCCCGGGAAAAAATTCAGCATCTCCATGGGAACTGTGGAATCAAACTGCGGAAACTCCGGAAAAAGCTTCCGGTAATCTAGCACATCCCTGGGATGGGGCTTCAGAAAGACGGTTCCCTCCCGGCTGTACTCTTCCGTCAGATCACGGAAAATCCGCTCTCTCACATCCAGGGAGCAAAGGGGCTCCGTCAGGATCAGGATCTTCTCCCCCACCCCGGCGCTGTCCCCGATCTGCCTCTCAAGGGTCCCCTTGTCCCTCACAAAGGCCCTCAGGATCAGGTCTTTCTCATCCTCCCCCAGAGCGTCCACAAGGGGCTGCCTGGGAACCTCCCTGTATCTGGGACAGGGATGAGCGATGGCCCCGATATCGTTCACTTCCATATCCAGACAGTATTTTCCGTAACCGTTCTGGACGAAGATCAGGTTGCAGTACATGGACAGAAACGCCTTCAGCCCAAAATGCCCCCTGTTGTCATATCTGGCCGCGTCAAAGTTCTTCAGACAGTTCAGCCCGTCCTCCACGGCGTGGTAATAGATTTTATTCTGATTCAGATAGTAGCCTATTGGGTCTGAATCACAATATACATAGATATCCTCATACTCCCGGAAATCCACCGGCACAAAAGGCGCCTCCAGACGCGCATACTCCCTGGTAAAACGGATCCGGCAGAACAGGTTCCCCAGGAACCCCCTCCCGCCCTTTCTCCACCTGGCCAGTTCCGGGAAAAAATCCTCCCGCTTTTCATCGAATTCTATCACCCGGAGGAAGAGCCCCACCTTTTCCACACGGCTCTTGAGATCCTCGAAGTCATTGGACATTTTGGACAACACCAGATCCGCCCTGCCTGCCTTCTCCCTGTCCCCGCCGTTTTGCCTAAGCAGCGCCAGTTCCTTCAGGAAAGTCACATACACATGGTAATACGTATGGCACACGTAAATTCTCGGCAGTTTTGACCCGTTCCCTTTCTTCTCCATCATCCTACCCTTCCTCCAGTGCTATGGGATATCCGCACCCGCTCCGGCATATGCATCTCCGGCTCCCTGCAAACTTTCTGTCAGCGCCATGGGATACCCGCATCCATGCCAACATATGCGTCTCCGGCTTCCTATCCGCCTTCCCATCAGCGCCGCCGGATACGCCCCGCCGCCTGTACTGCATTATTCTACCACAAAGCCCCTCTTTTGTAAAATCCCGGCTTCAATCCATGTCCGCCGCCATTGAAAATCACTCCCCTGAAAAACCGCTCCCCCGCATCAGGTAGACCATATCCCCGTACACACTCTCGCTCTCCGAAACCAGCACCTGCTCCGCTTCCAGACCGTAACTGCTCAGGGCTTCCAGGACAGCGTTTTCATCCACATTTCCCTTCCGCAGAACCACTGCCCGGTCAAGTCCCCGCAGGCTTTCCCGCTCCACGCGCTGCTCCAGTTCCGGCAGCTGAAGCAGAAGCGTCTCCCCATATTCCGTAAATTCCATCAGATTTTCATAATATCCCACCCCGTCATAGACACAGATGCAGGGAAGCCCGGCGTATTCCCCTGCCACCTGAAGCTGTTCCCCATACCCCCGGTATAAGTGTGTCCCGTCATAGCACGCCACGTTCACCGCTCCCAGAATAAGGGCGGGAAGCAGCAGCCACCAGGGATTTCTCCCCTGGAATCCGGCAAAGATGCGGCACAGCAGAAGGGTCAGGATAACCGCCCCGAAGGGAAACAGGGGCATAATATACCGATCTACCAGGTAGGGCGACATTCTGGCTGCCAGCAGAAAATAACCCGCCCAGGGCACAAGCAGCATGAGCCGCAGGGCCAGAGACTCCCTTTTCCCTTTCCGTTCCTCCCCGCCCTTCTGTTCCTCCCCGCCTTCCTCTTCCCTTTCCCTCCCTTTTATCCTATCCGATTTCCTTCTGCCCCGGACCACGGCCACCCCCAGCGCCACCCCCAGCAGAATCAGAATCCCTGCCGCCACGCTCCCGAAACATCCCTTCAGCAAGATAGAGCCGAAGGCGGAAAGCCTGGTACCGTAACCGGAAAAACCGCGCCCCAGATTGGCGAGGGCCTCCTCCCCCCTGCCGCTGGAAAACACATCCTTAATGGAAAAGGGAAAAACCACAACCCCTGCCGCCGCGCACAGCAGCATGGTCCTGATATATACTTTCAGCTCCCTGTACCTGCGTCTGACCGCCAGAAGCGCCGCGGTCACCGCCGCCATAATCAGACAGTAAAACAGGAAAAAATACTGGGTCAGAAATCCCAGAACCGTCACTGCCGCCAGGCCCCTGTTTTTGGAGGCAAACCCTCCCTCCATCCACTTCCTCACATGCAGGGAAAACAGCGCCACACAGAAGGCCGTCATGACTCCGTACATACGGATCAGCAGGACAGTAGCTATCGCGCCCCCGGACAGGCCGTAGAGCAGGGCCATACAGATCCCCGCCGGCTTCCCGTATCCTTCCGGCAGGACCTTCCCGGCCTGCAGCAGCTCCCCCAGACGGAAAAAACACAATATACAGGCCGCCACAGCCGCCAGGTTGATGAAACATCCCAAAAGAGGGGAAATGATTCCCGGAAACAGGGAAGACATGGTGTGAAGAAGCATAAAGTGCAGAGGGGGATGATTGTCGTCCATGACATTAAAATAGACCGACAGATAATTAAATCTGTCCACTCCCTCCGCCGTCAGGTAATCCCGGAACTGCTCCCTGCTGATCCACACCGGTTCCGGATACACGTCCGCCTTATACTGCAGCAGCCTGCTTCCCCCCCGGTTCACCGCCACATCGCGCACCGTATCCGCCAGATTCCCAAGGGTCTCCCCGAAGGATTCCCCCCGTATCTCCTCATTCACAAATTTGGCCAGCCTCCCCACGGGCTGCACAGGCACGATCCAGGGATTAAACTCCGCGTTCGACAGCTCAAACGAAAGGAGTTCATCCATGTGATATCCTTCCTTCTGCAGCGTAAAGTATCCCAACACCGCCAGGATACACAGCAGCACCGCAAACTGACCTCTGTATTTTTTCCAGTTTTCACGTTTTTTCAACCGTTTATTACCGCCTTGTCATTTTTCTCCCGTCAGCTCCGGCCGACTGCACTTCCAGATAATCCCTAGTATACCCCAATCTCCGAAATTGTGCAACGTTTCCCACTGGCATTCCCTGTGAAAATATGATAAACTATTACTGTCCACAGGTGCCTCCGCGAGGTGTTTTCGTACGTATCTTTCAAGAACAATCCCAAGCAACGCATTCGGCTGCTTTGACGTCATGCGCCAACAGGGACGCATTTTGCACGAAAATTCCGGAACGCTTTGTGCGTGCTTGGCGCAGGCAAATCCAACGGCCAGAAAGGTTCCTCAGACATGAAAAACAAAAAAACACAAAAAATCATACTGTCAGTCCTCCCGGTTCTCCTCCTGGCCGGAGCGCTGCTTTTTCTGCTCCCTTCCCTCCTGATGCCCCAGGCAAGGAAGGAAGATTATAAACAGATTTCCTCTATGAATTACGATGCGGTCTTTCTCTCCATGTTTCCCATAGACAACTACCGGGAAGGGGATTTTTCATTCTTTTACGGCCTGACACTTTTGAAGACCTCCTACTGCATTCCCGACATGCCGGTGATGGAGCAGTACATGAAGAAAATCGCAAAATCCGGCAATGTCATCCAAACCGTCTATATGGGCATCCGTCCGGACCGGACAGACCCGGAAGAGCTTCAGGCCCTGTTTGAGCGCTATCCAAGCGTGAGCTTTGAAGTCCTCATCTCCACTCCCTCCGCCTCACACTGGACCGGACTGTCCCAGGAGGAATACCGGAAGGAACTTGCCGGCTACTGCGACTTCCTTGCCGCCATTCCCGACAACGCCAATTCCCATTTCTATTTTATGGCTGACCAGGAATGGCTCATCAACAACCCTGCCAACTATGAAAACCCCTGGCTGACCACAGAATACACTTCCAACGTTATCATGACCCATCTGAATCCAGGCTACAGCTATCTTGTCACCGGGGAAAATATCTCCTCCATGTCCCGGACTCTGACGGAGCTGACAGGGCAACTGCGGGAGGAACCGGAAGTTTTTCCGGATTTATCCGATCTGTGCATTCTCTTTTTCGGGGACAGCGTCATCGGTAACTTTGACGGAAGCCTCTCCATCCCCGGCGTGGTGGCGGGGCTCTCCGGCGCCACTGTCTACAACTGCGGCTACGGGGGCAACAGCGCCGCCATGCCTGAACCTGATTCCATCGGGCTGCCCAGTATCCTGGATGCCTTCTTCCGCCGGGACATTTCCGCATTGCCCGAAGACGCACAGGTATACAAGGGCATCTCCTCCTATCTGGCGGATCCCCCCGTTGACAAAGAGCTCTGCTTTTTGATCAATTACGGTCTCAACGACTATTTTACAGGGTATGAGGTTTCCTCCGGGGATCCCTATGACGTATCCACCTACTGCGGGGCCGTCCGCACGGCGGTGCGCACCATCCGCGCCAATGTGCCGGATGCCAGAATCATCCTGTGCACCCCCAATTTTGTGAACATTTTTGATGCCGGAACGGAACCCCACGGCACCTCCGGCAGTGTACTGACCGATTATGCGGATGCCCTGACAGAACTGTCCCGGGAGCTTCACACCGAGCTATTGGACAACTACCGGGAACTGGGCATCACAGGCGAAAACCATGGCGACTATCTTCAGGACATGGTACACCCCGGCATCGCCTGCCGCTACCTCATCGGAAAACGCATCTGTTATCTGTTGGGCGGGCTCCGGTAGGGCCGCCGTTGTACCAACCGGCCGACATACTCCGGTGTTACACCTGCCGGTTCCGCCCCATTTTGCCGGGGTATGTTCCAATCCTACAGCCCGTCCTCTGTGTTCCCCCAATGCCATGCCATTTTTACCAGAACATGTTCCAATCCCCCAATACGCCTCACCCATCACCTCAGCCGATACAGCGCCAGCTCCCCGTCCCCATACACAAGGGAATATCCCGCCTCCCTGCACATCCCCTGGATCTCCCCTCCCGTGGGGCAGGCCAGGTACCGGCTCTGCAGCCCTTCAAAATTCTCCGCCACATAATCCCTCATACAGCAGCTGATCCCGAATCCCTCCGGCAGGGCGTACAGCAGCTGCCAGGATGTCATCACATTTTCCCCTTCCACCCTGTCCTCAAAAGTCCAGATCACCACATTTTCATAACCGGGCACATGTTCCCTCTCCAGTACCAGTTCCCCCCTCAGGGCCTCCCGCCACTTTTCCAGGGAAGCCTCCCTGGCCTCTTCCACAAAGGGCACCTGGTAGTCATAAGGGTCCACCGCCTTATAGGAAAAAAACCACGCAAATACAGCCCCCAACAGCACGGCCTTCTTATAAAACCTGGTGTCCATCAGGGGAACCACAAACACCGCGGCTGCCAGGAAAGTCAGCAGATGCTTGCTTCCCTCCGTCAGTTTGTACATCAGAAGCAGCGCAAACAGCATGGCCACAAAACAGAACGCCAGATGTATCTCTATGGCCGGCAGATCCTTTCCGCCGGACTGCCCGTCCTTTTTCCTCCTCCGGTATGCCATCCAGTCCCTGGCGCAGTGTATGGCCAGGATCCCCGCGCATACCAGGTAACTGCCAAAGATTGCCCCGGAAGCCAGCCCCGTGCGCATTCCCTGAAGCAAATGTCCCAGAAAAGCCTTTCCCATATAATAGAGCCTGGAGACGGTGTAGCCTATTCCCCCGAAGAAGCCTCTCTCCGGAAAGGAAGTAATCCAGTCCGTAAAAAACAGGGGGGTAAAATATTCCGCCCCCAGGTAATGCTTCACCCACGCATACAGCCCCAGCACAACTCCCATGACCGCGGCGGAGCCCAGTAACCCCTTCCACCCTCCGCATTTCTCCCTGCGGATCCAGAAGAACGCCGGCAGCAGCATAAACATCAGCAAGTAAGGCCGCATCAGCGTCATCACCCCTGACATCCCAAAGAGCAGCGCCAGTTTCCATACACGTTCCGCCCTCACATAGCTGACGGCCAGGGAATAAAAGCCGATCACCATGCAGAAGCAGATTACCTCCGGCATCCCGGAAAGCAGATAGCGCACAAAGGGGGTATAGAGACAGAACAGAAAGGCCAGTATCCCAAGCTGTTTCCAGGAAGGCCTCACCAGGCAGACATACACAAAACAGCACAGCGACAGCAGCAGCAGGTTGCACCAGACCGGCGACATCAGATTCCATCCAAACAAAAGCCCCCAAAGAATCCACGGAAAAACCAGAACCGGACTCCAGGCGGCAAAAGAAAGCTTCAGGGCGTGGCTCTCGTTAAACCCGAAATACCCCTGGGGAAAGCCATAGTTCACAATGCCCTCCACCTGCTTAAAATAAAACAGCTCGTCATTCCACTGGGATGCGGGCAGGTACACCTCCCCCAGGCTCCGCCCCTGGGCCGCGCAGTATGTCAGGACACAGGCGAGGGGAAGCAGCGACGCAAGGACAGCCTTCCCCAGCGTGACATATCTTTTCTCCCCGCAGCGTGCCCCTTTTTGATTCCACCATCTGATAAATTTATCCATATTCACTCCAAATTGATTTTTTCCCTGATTACGTACTGGGGCGAATTATTCAGGCTGATGTAAATACGCCCCACATACTCCCCTATCAGCCCCAGCATCAGCATGATCATGCCGCCGAAAAATACGATGGCCGACATGGTGGAGCTGAATCCCAGGGGCACATTGGGGTTCAGAAACCGCTTTATAATAGTATAGATCCCGTAGAGGAATCCGACCACCGCGCTGCCTGCCCCCAGGGCCGTGGCAATCCGCAGGGGCTTCACCGAAAACGCCGTGAAACCGTTGAACCACAGTCCGATCAGTTTCTTAAAGGTATAGCCTGATACACCCACCTCCCGCTCCCTGTGCGTCACCGACACATTGGCAATGTTCTTTGTGGCCCGCAGCACCAGGCCGATGACATAGGGATAGGAATTCTCATAGCGGATCATGTCCTCCACCACAAAGCGCTTCACCGCAAAATAACTGGAAACATACAGTTCCCGGGGCTTTCCCAGCATCACATGTGCCATCTCCTCATTCACCCAGCTGCCCAGGTTGCGGAATTTGGAATGCTGCTTGTGGTCATACCTGGCATAAACAGCGTCATACCCCTCCTCCAGGCTGCCCAGGAGCTTGCCCGCCTCATCTGCGGGAGTCTGTCCGTCGTCATCCAGGCACACCACGTAATCCCCGTCCGAATAGCGCAGCCCTGCCATCAGGGCGGAATGCTGTCCGAAATTCCTGGCAAAGTCAAGTCCCCTGATATAGTCGTGCTCTCCGCAGAGTTTCCGTATCACCGAAAAAGTATGATCGGGGGAGCAGTCATTTACCAGCAGGATTTCATACCGGTACTGCCCCATTCCCTTCATGGTTTCCTCTATCTCCGCCACCACGCCGGGAAGGGTCTCCTCGGAACGGTAGCACGGGATAACAAAACTGACTTTCTTCCTCTGTTCCATATATACCTCAACTCTCTGTCCGGTCCGTGTCCACTGCCGCCATCCAAATGATATCCCGGTATTCCCCGTTGATCCTCACATCATCCCTCAGACGTGCCTCCCTGACAAAACCCGCCTTTTCATAGCTCCGTATGGCCTGCGCGTTGCCGTCAAGGGCCCTGAGATAGATCCGGTGCAGCTTCTCTTCCTCAAAACAGTACCGGAGCATGAGCCTTGCGGCGGCAGTGCCCAGCCCCCTGCCCCTGGCCCTTTCCTCCCCGATAAAAATGCCGTACTCCGCCTTGTTGTGGTTTCTGTCTATATCCCGGATATACACGCTTCCCACAGGAACGTCCCCCTGCAGCTCACAGATAATCATCTGTACCGCCTTTCCCGTCTCTATCATGGTACGTATCCAGTTCTCATGCCCCTCCCTGGTAAAAGGGGCCTGATAGATAAAATTTCTCCGGACGCTTTCCGTGTTGCGCCACCCTATGATCAGGTCCGTGTCTTCCCATGTCATAGGCCGCAGGTAAATTCCCGCCTCCCGGTCAGCATACTGTCTCATGGACTTCCTCCCCTGACTTTTGTCTCTTCTCCCCGCAGATCCTGCCCAGGCGGTATTCAAAGTCACGCTTGTCCTTGGCCGCGAGCACTTCCAGGATCATCCCCGCGAAAAAGGACTGGATCCCGGCCAGAACCATAAAACCGCACACAATAAGGGTAGGGAACCTGGGCACCAGGCCTGTCTGCAGGTACTCCCGGAAAATGGGAACCATCAGCAGTACCGCCGCCAGCAGCAGCAGTACGCAGAAAGCGCCGAAAAAGCGCAGCGGCCTGTAATTTCTGTACAGCTGCAGCATCTTGCAGATCACCCGCAGGCCGTCGCTGTAAGTGTTCAGCTTGGATGTGCTGCCCTCCGGCCTGTCGCGGTACTCCACCACCAAATTCTCCACCTGCATGTTGTAATTCACCGCATGGATGGTCATCTCCGTCTCTATCTCAAATCCCTTGGAGAAAACTGGAAAAGTCTTCACAAATTCATAGCTGAATGCCCTGTAACCCGTCATGATGTCCTTGATATCCGTGTGGAACAATCCGTTGATGCCCACCCGCATCAGACTGTTTCCAAAATTGTGGAATGGCCGCTTATTTTCCGAAAAATACGTGGAAGAAAGCCTGTCGCCCACCACCATGTCCGCCCCCCGTTCAAGCACCAGGGCCGCCATCTCCCCGGCGCAGTCCACCGGATAAGTGTCGTCCCCGTCAAGCATCAGGTAGCATTCCGCGTCGATCTCCCGGAACATCCTGCGTATCACATTGCCCTTCCCCTGTTTATATTCGCGGCGCACCACCGCCCCCTGGTTCCCGGCAAGCTCCGCCGTTCCGTCCGTGGAATTATTGTCATACACGTAGACCACGGCCTCCGGCAGCGCCTTCCGTACGTCGCCTATCACCTTGGCAATGGTCTGGGCTTCGTTATAACAGGGAATCAATACGGCTATTTTATCCATGGGTCTTTGTCCTTTCCTGATCCTATCCTTTTCCTGGTTCTGTCCTTTTCCTGGTTCTGTCCTTTTCCTGATCCTATCTTCTCCCGAATCCATTATAACATGCTTTTTCCTGTCCTGTTAAAAGCAGCCTAATAGTACATGCTGCCGCCGAAATAATCCAGAAAATACGCTATGCCGCATACCACATGGCAGAGGTACGCAGCCCACTGTATCCCCAGGAGAATCCTCCTGCCCCCCATGGAAAGCCTCCTATCTCCCAAAGGAATCTTCCTGCCTCCCCGGAGGATCCCCCTGTTTTCCGGAAGCGTCCCTGTTTTCCCGGAAACACTCTCCCGCGCCCCGGGTTCTCCCTTTTGTGCCCCTATACACTTCCTCCACTCCCTTCCCGTGGCCTGCAGCAGAACGGCCAGGGCGCCGAAGTGGCAGAAAAAGATGCCGTACATATACCCCCAGGAAAAATTGAAATCCGGTTTCCGGAATCCCTTTTCATACAGCAGGAAGGCCTCTGCAAATCCCACCGCGTAAAGCATCCAGGAGAAGCGAAACAATGTATTTTTCCCGCATTCCTTATAATTCAAGACCAGCACGGCAAGGGGAAATCCCAGGGCAAGGCACACTGCCAGGGGAATCAGGCTGCAGTACTGGCCCCATACCTCCCCGAACCCGAAACCCACGCCGCCTTCCTCCGCGCCCTCCGGCACGAACACCCCTTTATACTGGTACAGCAGCGCCAGAAAAGTGGGCACGAAACACAGCCCCAGCTGCAGGGCAGGCACAAAATGACGCAGGCCGGACCGCAGCAGCCGGTACAGCATCAGGATGCCGCAGGTGCTCACCATCACCAGGGTGAAGCTTGGCTTGGTCATGGTGGCCAGGAACAAAAACAGGGAAAAGAGGACGTAATCCCGCTTTGTCCCATCCGTTATCCCCTGCTCATACAGGGGCAGCAGCTTTACATACCACAAAAAAGCCAGAATCGCAAATGGCCTGGCCGCCATGTAAGTGGCGTTGTGAAAAGGGTTGGGCGTAAACACACCCAGGTACCGGAAGTGGATTCCCGGCAGGTAAATCCCCCCGGGGGTATACAGCATGGAGATAAAAAACAGCGAAACCGACAGCACGCTCAGCAGCGCCCGTATCAGGAGGGTATCCTCCCACCATGGAAGAACCAGGCGGTTCAGGGCCAGCCTGGTCACTGCCATGGCCAGTCCGTTCAGCAGCACGGCGGCAAGGGCCACCGCCATCTCCGGGGATACCGCCAGGTGCAGCAGGGCTGCCAGCCTGAAAAAAACCGGATAGGGAAAGCTGTACCCGCTGTCCAGCCCCTGCATCTCCAGAATATATGCCTTCATATCCGAAGGTATCTCGCCCATGGCCTGCCTGTAAAACAGAATCAAAGTGACTGCCGACGCCCCCGCAAGCAGGAGGAGGAATATCAGGACATCCGCCGCGCCTTTCCTTCCCCGCTGTTTTTCCACATGATTCATATAACCTTCCTTCCGCTCTTTCCTTTTGCCCGGCCCATCAGCGCCGCCGGTAATACGCCACAATTTTCCGAACAGCGTGTATCACATCCTTCACATCATCATCGGATAACGAATAATACAGGGGAAGCGACATGACTTCCTGGTAATATTTCTCCGCATTGGGGCACAGGCCCTTCCCGTAACCCAGTTTTTCATAATATGAATGCCAGTATACCGGCAGATAATGCACCTGGGAACGGATGTTCTCCTCCCACAGCGCATCAAAAAACTGCCTTCTGTCGCAGGCCAGCAGCTCCGGATTCAGTCGCAGGATATACAGATGCCTCACCGTATCCGATTCCGGAATCTCCCGCTGCACCTTTATCTCCGGCATGTGGGAAAATGCCTTATCATATAACGCCACGATTTCCTTCCGCCGGGCGGCGAAACGGGGAAGCTTTTTCAGCTGGCTCATCAGCAGCGCCGCCTGCATCTCCGTAAGCCGGTAGTTATATCCCAGTTCCACCTGTTCGTTGTACCACCGGGCATCCGTGGGATGAACCATCTCCTCCCGGACGCGGGTGATGCCGTGGGAGCGGAGCCTCAGCAGCCTGCTGTACAGCTCCCCGTCATTGGTGGTGACGGCTCCGCCCTCCCCGGCGGTGACTGTCTTCACCGGATGAAAGCTGAAACAGGTCATGTCCGCAATGCTCCCCACAGGCCTCCCTCCGTACCGGGTGCCGATGGCATGGGCGGCATCTTCTATCAGAACCAGGCCGTGCTTTGCGCTAAGCTCCCTCAGTGCCCCATGCTCCGCCGCCTGCCCCGTAAAGTCCACCGCCACAATCCCCTTTGTACGGGGCGTAATCAGCTTTTCCACTGCCCCGGGGGCGATATTGTAAGTCTCCGGGTCGATATCCGCGAACACCGGCCTGGCGCCGCAGTACAGGATACAGTTGGCGGATGCGGCAAAGGTGATGGAGCTGACGATTACTTCGTCCCCCTCCTGAAACCCTGCCGCCAGGGCCGCAATGTGCAGGGCCGCCGTGCCGTTTGCCACTGCCACCGCATACTTTGCCCCCGTGACTTCGCAGAGCCTTTTCTCCAGTTCCGGCACCCTGGACCCGCAGGTCAGTTCCGGGCTCCAGAGGGCTTCTGTCACTGCGTCCACATCCTCCTGGTCTATATACTGCTTTCCGTAGCTGATAGGGATATCCCTCACCGGATTCCCGCCAAATACTGCCAGCTGTTCCATATCCTGTTCTCCTTCCTTCCCCGGAAATACCGCTGCCTTTGTGCCTACGGGCGGATTCCCGCCATGGCTCCTGTCCCGGGAACGCCCTCCCTTTCTGTCCAGGCGCATTCACCCGGGGCTCCTTCCCTCAAGTGCCTCCCCCTTTCTGTCCAGGGGGATTACCGGGGCTCCTGCTCCGAAAGCGCTGCCCTTCCTGCGACCTCCAGAGGGTATTTCTGCTTGTCCTCCACCGTGATGTTCTCCCCGAGCTGGGCCTCCAGAATCTTCAGTTCCGTGTCAGCGAAAACGGTGTGTTTACAGCCCGCCGGCATGGAAACCACATCCCCCGGCCCTACAGCCCTCTCCACGCCGTCCAGGACAACCCTGCCCCGGCCGCTCGTGACGGTCCACACCTCATCCCTGTGCTCATGGCTGTGATAATACAGTCCGTGCCCCGGAAGCAGGACGATCTTGATGGTCAGGCTGTCTTCCTGTACATCCAGTACCGTAAAACTTCCCCATGACTTCTCCGCATACATGACCTGCTGTTCCATCTGCTCCACGAAAGGCTTGATATAGCTGCTCTGCACCTTGTCCGAAACCAGGATGCCGTCACTGCTGGCAGCCACCACCATATCTTTGCAGCCCATACAGAGAATGGGGATATTCAGCTCGTTGACCAAATGGGTATTGCTGCAGGTCTCGTTCAGGATCCCCCGTCCCAGCACCGGCTCCGCCATGGCTTCCGTAAACGTATTCCAGGTGCCCAGATCCTTCCACTGTCCCCTGTAACGCAGCACCCGGATGTCCTTCTCCCGCTCCGCCACCGCATAGTCAAAACTGATTTTCCGGAAGCTTTCATAGCGGGCACGGAGCTCCCCGTAATTTTGGAAGGAAAGCAGTTCCCTGGCCTTCCCCAAAAGATACCCCAGCCGGAAAGCAAATACGCCTCCGTTCCACAGGGCGCCCCCGGCAATATACTTTTCCGCGGCTGCCGCATCCGGCTTTTCCCGGAAGGTGTCCACACGGCTTACCCTTTCCCCGGACACCGGAAGGATGTAGCCGTATTTCTCACTGGCATAGGTAGGCTCAATCCCCAGAAGGGACAGGTTTGCCTCCCCTCTCTCCGCCATGCCGCCCAGCTCCTTCAGCGCCTCAAAATAAGAGTCCTCCACGTAAGGGTCAACCGGACAGACCACCACCCCTTCCTCTTCCCCGACGCCCTGTAAGTCCCGCAGATAGGCCGCCGCCAGGCAGATGGCCGGAAACGTGTCCCTGCGGCACGGCTCCACGCACACATTCACCTTGTCCCCTAGCTGGTTCCTGATGGAGCTTACCTGCTTTTTGCTTGTGGCTATGGTCACATTTGCATCCCTGTCCGCCGCCAGGATCTGGCGGTACACCCGGGTAAGCATGGATTCCACACGGCCCTCTTCCCCGGTCAGGATCCGTATAAACTGCTTTGAACGGATATCGTTGGACAGAGGCCACAGACGCTGTCCGCTTCCTCCGGATAATAAGATGATGTTCATGGCCAGACCCCCTTTCCGTTTCCGCTACAGCTCCCTTTCGCACAGCGAAAGCGCCGCCCCGATCACCTTGTCCATGTCATAATATTTATAACTGCCCAATCTTCCCCCGAAGATCACCCGGCCCTCCTTTTCCGCCCTGGCCCGGTAAGCCTCGTAGAGTCCGTCGTTTTTCTCACTGTTCACAGGATAGTAAGGCTCGTCCCCCTTCTTCCACTCACAGGGATATTCCCGGGAGAGAATGGTGGTGGGCTGCTTTCCATAGACAAAGTGCTTGTGCTCGATGATCCTGGTGTAAGGCACCTGGCGCTCCGTATAATTCACCACCGCATTGCCCTGGTAGTTCTCCACGGGAAGCTCCTCCGTTTCAAACCGCAGGGAGCGGTATTCCAGCACTCCCAGGGAATAGTTGTAGAAAGCGTCGATCATGCCCGTATAAACCACCTTTTCCGCCATCCGGTCCAGTTCGGCCCTGTGTTCCAGATAGTCCGTGTCCAACAGCACCCGGGTACCTTCCAGAAGCCTCTCCACAATTTTAGTATACCCCTCCACCGGGATCCCCTGATATCTGTCATTAAAATAATTATTGTCATAGGTAAAACGCAGGGGGAGCCTCCTGATGATAAAGGCCGGCAGTTCCCTGCACTCCCGTCCCCACTGCTTCTCCGTATATCCCTTGATCAGCTTCTCATAGACATCCCGCCCTACCAGGGAGAGCGCCTGCTCCTCCAGATTCCGGGGATGGGTGATGTGCAGTTCTTCGATCTGCCCCCGAATGATCTCCTGCGCCTCCCGGGGTGTGGTGATTCCCCACATCCGGCTGAAAGTATTCATGTTAAAAGGAAGGTTATACAGTTCATCCCGGTATCTGGCCACGGGTGAATTGACAAAGTTGTTAAACTCCGAGAACCGGTTCACGTAATCCCATATTTTTTTGTCCTGGGTATGAAAAATATGGGCGCCGTACCTGTGCACCTGGATTCCGTGTATTTCCTGGGTGTAGATATTTCCGGCTATATGGTTCCTCTTCTCCACCACCAGGCATTTCCTGCCCTTCTTCCCCGCCTCCCGGGCAAACACAGCCCCGAAAAGGCCTGCGCCTACAATCAAATAGTCATACTGCATTCCCGACTCCTCACATTTCTCCCAGGGCCCGCTTCACCTGGGCTTCTTTTGCCGCCAGCGCCCTGTCATGCTCCGCCATCAGCCGCACAAGCTCCTCATAGCTTGTCTTCTGCGGATTCCATCCCAGGACTTCCCTGGCCTTGGTGGGATCCCCCCAGAGATTGTCCACATCCGTGGGCCGGATCCAGTCCGGGTTCACCCGTACCAGCAGCCTGCCGGTCTCACGGTCATACCCCTTTTCCTCCACCCCCGTGCCTTCCCATCGGATTTCAATGCCGTTGGCAAGGAAGGCCCTCTCCGTGAAATCCCGCACCGTGTGCTGCACCCCTGTGGCTATGACAAAATCCTCCGGGACATCATGCTGCAGCATCATCCACATACATTCCACGTAATCCCTGGCATATCCCCAGTCCCTGCGGGAGTCCAGGTTTCCCAGTTCCAGACAGTCCTGGATCCCCTCCGCGATCCTCCCTGCCGCCAGGGTGATCTTGCGGGTGACAAAATTCTCCCCCCGGCGCTGGGACTCATGGTTGAACAGTATCCCGTTCACCGCAAACAGGCCGTAGGCATCCCTGTATTCCTTCACAATCCAGAATCCGTACAGCTTTGCCACCGCATAGGGGCTGTAGGGATGAAAGGGCGTGGTCTCCCTCTGGGGAATCTCCTCCACCTTTCCGAACAGCTCCGAGGTGGAAGCCTGGTAGATTCTTGTCTTCTGAACAAGTCCCAAGATCCTTACCGCCTCCAGAATCCGGAGTACGCCGATGGCATCCACATCCCCGGTGTACTCCGGCACGTCAAAGGAAACCTGGACATGGGACTGGGCGGCCAGATTGTAGATCTCGTCCGGCTCCACCTGTCTGATAATATGAACCAGAGAGGAAGAATCCGACAGATCCCCGTCATGGAGGGTCACCGCGTTTTCCCTGATCAGGTGGTCGATCCGCTTTGTGTTGGGCATGGATGCCCTTCTCACTATGCCATGCACCTCATAGCCCTTCTCCAACAGAAATTCTGCCAGATAAGAACCATCCTGTCCTGTAATACCGGTAATCAAAGCCTTTTTCATATCCCGAGTCCTTTCTTTTCGTTAAAACTTTTTTCATTATATCAGATTCTGCCGGTAATTCCAATCATAAAATACAGTCGGACATAAAAATAGCAGCCCGGCAACGCCAGAGCCACTATTTCAAATCCCCTTTTATGTAAAGTATTATATTTCATTAGTCTTTTCATGTAAAGAAATATCCGTCGACAAAAGCCGACAGTTCTTCTCTCCTTTCCCCTCTTACGCACTGGGTCAGGAATTCCCCTCTGCCTTTCCCAGTACCGGCATCCCGCCTGCGCAGACGCACTATCTCTTCCTGATCTCCTCCAGCACAGCCTCCAGTCTGTCTGCATCTTCTTTTGTGACCTTGGAACTTCCCACCAGTGCGGCCAGAAAATTCGCAGGTTTTCCGTCGTAGCCTTCCTCCAGGATCTCCTGTGTCTGCACTTGCAGCAGCTCCTCCCTGGACATGGCGTACTTCACATAAGCCCGTGTTCTGCTTACAATGGCCTTTTCCTCCAGACGGAACAGCAGCGTATTCAATGTCTGCCTTTTCCAGTTCTTTCCCTTTTCCTTCATAAGCTCCAGCAGCTCCCTGGTCTGAACCGCATCCCCGCGTTCCCACAATACTTCCATGACCAGCCGTTCCGACTCGGTAATTTTATGGTTGACCTTCATTCTCTTGTCACCTCCTTCCACATACCTTTATCTTACTATGCTTTTCCAGCCCTGTCAAAACATTCTTTTCCTTTCCGGCATTTCCGGATATCCTCCAGTTACCTGTCCGCCCTCCTTCCTCAGCAGCAGATGCGCACGGGGCAGACCGGAACAGACTGCCGGGACGCACACCGGACAGGGGCGACAGACTCAACGGGGCACTGTCCCAAGCAACCTCCTGATATCCTCCACCCCGAGCCACTGGGTGTTGTTCCCGGAGCTGTAGTAAAAACCGTCGGGAACCTTTTTCCCGGTGGGAACCGCCCGGCGGCTCTCACTCCACACCATCTGGGGATATACGATAAAATGTCTGTCATACTCATAAGTATTGGCAGAATCCTCCACTGTCACCATGACCTCGTGGAGCTTCTCCCCTGCCCGAATGCCCACCTCTTTCATTTTGCATCCCGGCAGCAGGGCTTCGGCCAGATCCGTGACCTTAAAGGAAGGAATCTTAGAAATGAAGGTCTCTCCTCCCCTGGCCTCCTCCAGCGCCTTGATCACAAGCTCCACACCCTCCCTGAGACTGATCCAGAACCGGGTCATACGGAAATCAGTGATGGGCAGCTCCGTTCCCCCTTTCTCCACGATCTCCTGGAATAACGGAATCACGGATCCCCTGCTTCCCGCCACATTGCCGTAGCGCACGATGGCAAAACAGATATCCTTGGTTCCCGCATAGGCGTTGGCCGCGATAAACAGCTTGTCCGATACCAGTTTAGTTCCCCCGTACAGGTTCACCGGATTCACCGCCTTGTCCGTGGAAAGGGCCACCACCTTCTTCACGCCCATATCCAGGGCAGCGTCGATAACATTCTGAGCCCCGTGGATATTGGTCTTAATGGCTTCCGCAGGATTGTACTCGCAGGCCGGCACCTGCTTCAGCGCCGCCGCGTGAATCACATAGTCCACGCCCTCAAAGGCCCGGCGGAGCCTGTTCCTGTCCCGCACATCCCCGATAAAAAAGCGCATCTTCGACGCATGTTCCCTGAATTCGTTCTGCATGTTAAACTGTTTAAATTCATCCCTGGAATAAATGATGATCTTCCTCGGGTCATAATTTTCCAACACATATTTCGTAAAGGCCTTTCCAAAGCTTCCTGTGCCGCCTGTGATCAGAATCGATTTGTTGTTCAGCATTCTTTTTTCCTTTCTGTATGGAATTGGGGTACAAAATCATGTCTTTCCTATCTTACTACACTCTGCCCTGATTTTCAACCGCCCTTCCTTTCAATTTTTGCCGTTTTTCCATATATTTATACAACCCCGGCGTAAATCCGGGGTTGTTGTTCATTTACATAATATCAGGCGACCAGCCTATATCCGTATCCCCCTCAGAAGGAACCGGCGTAGGCTCCGGGGTCGGCTGAGGCGTGGGTTCCGGTGTGGGTTGGGGCGTGGGCTGGGGCGTGGGCTGGGGTGTGGGTTCCGGGGTCGGCTCCTCAGTAGGTTTGGGCGTGGCCGTGGGCCGTTGGGTGGGCTGGGGCGTAGTGGCAGGTTTAGGGGTAACCGTGGGCTGGGGCGTTGGCGTGGCCGCAATCTCTCCCTGGTCATTGTAATTCACAGTCTCACTGGCATACTCAAAATTCTCCCTGTTTGTCCACAGGTCGAAAGCATCCCCGGCGCCTCCCGTGCGCTCGGATTTGGTATATTCCCCCACTATAATCCCCTTCGCGTAGGTTCCCGTTTCCTTCCTCATATAACCCGTCTCACTGTTGATCTGCCACTTCTCAAAAGCTCCGTTATAGGCGCCCTCGGCAACCGTGGTCTGAAGCAGCCATGTCACGCCCCTGCCCTGCTTCAGAAGCACCATCTCCCCTGTCTCCTTCTGATAATAGACGTTGATGTAAGGTTTCTCCTCCGCATCGTAGCCCACCTGAACGGACAGCAGCGCCTGCCCGGGCCTGTGCAGGCTGTAGCTCCGGCAGCCTTCATACATATCCTTTGCCAGACCCGCAATCCACTCCTCGCTGCTTACCATATGGATTGCCTCCCCCAGGTACTCCGGAAGCTCCAGGTTCTGCAGCAATGTCTCCATTCCCTCAAGGACAGCCGGATCCATTTCTGATTCCGTTATTCCTCCGCCGCCGGATACCGCCATGTCCCCTGCTGCCGGCTCCGGTGTGGCCTCCGGCGTCTGGGCATCCGGCGTCTCCTCCGGCTCCGGATCCGCCTCCAGATCCACGGTTTCCAGTTCCTCAATGCTCTTAATCGACATGCCTTCTTCGCTTCCGTCCCCGCAGCCCGCGAGCACGGCTGCCGTCAGCAGGCACACCGCCGCACAGTATATCCCTCTGTTTTTCATAATTATCCTCCTGATTCCAGTAGTGTTCTGTCAAAATGAGTCCCTTTACAGTCCCCTTTATTGCCCTGCTTTCATACATGGATTTTACTGTGCAGGGACAATCAGGGCATCCGCATCGCCCACAAGTTTCTTCAAAAAAGCATCTGCCTCGGATCCGTTTTCATAGACTCCCTGTCCGATAAGCTGCTGTGCCAGGGAATAGATGCTTCTGGCCACCACAGGCCCATAGACAATCGTCTCCACGCCGTGCTTTTCCAACACGGCATAGCCCCTGAATGCAAACTCCGTCTTATACTGTTCCACAGGAATCCCCACCAGCACGGAAGTAAACCGGTGCCTTCCCTCCACTGTCTCAAAAATCACATCCTGCATGACTCCGTCGGCATTCCTTCCGTAGGAAATACCCCCCGCAATCTTGGTTCCTCCCTTTATCATGGGATACTGGCCCAGATTGGCCTTGCTGGTCACCAGGGTGCCGTACTCCTTCAGGGTATATCCATCCACCCCCTGGGACAGAAGCCTTCCCCGCAGCTCCGCGGAGATACCTGTCTTAAACCGGATTCCCGTCTTGCCCGTAACCCGGATGGAAAAGCCGTGATAGGTCAGCAAATCTTGGATCCCCGGCTGGGCCGTGGCCGTATAGACGGTTCCGTTGTGGCTCAGGCTCCAGACATACATTCCCACCGGAACGCCGTTCTCATTATATCTGTAAACCACTGCCGTGCGGGCATTGACATCCGGGGCGGTGACCGCCAGGCCCCCCTCCCTTGACTGTCCCTCATAAGCCACACCGTCCAGCCATATGACGGAATCCCCGTAGCCTTCCGGCAGGGCCAGAACCACTTCCGTGGAAACCGAAGGAATGCCGCCTGGCTCTCCCGGCATGTTCTCATAAACCGGAATCTTGAAGACAAAGGTATTGTCCAGGGCGCCCGCTCCCTCATACAGTCTCTTGATGCTCAGGCCCTCCGTGGTGGGAGCCGTGATATTCTGCATGTACTGGTGCGTGTAAGTAGCATACGCATTGGGCGTCCCCGGCGGGTTTACATTGAATTTCTGCAGATACAGGGTATCCTGGGCCCGTTTGATATAGTTGGCAGAGATAAAATCCGCCCCGCCCCGGAGAGCCTTGTCCACATTGTTCCATCCGTGGTCCCTTGCATATGTAAGACCGCTTGTAATAACCTGCTCATCGGTCCTGCCGGTGGCCCCTATGTTGAAATAATTGTATAATCCCTCAAACCCCGGATATGTTCCGGAAATCAGGGGAGACGTTCCCGCTCCCTGTTCCTGGAGCACCCTGGCAGCCAGATGAAAGGGACTCACCTTCCGGCCCTCTTCCCTGCCGATCTCCCAGAACAGGTTCGCATAGGTAGTGCCTGTCCCCGGCGCCAGTTTGCCGTCATTGTCGGTCATAAAGGTATTTTTCAGGAACTTCGTCACCGCGTCCAGGGTATGGTATGCCTCATTATAGGTCAGCTGCTCAAACTGGAATATGGCATTCTCCGTCAGGCTGTTCCTGGGATCCATGTACATTTCCAGGGCCGCCCTGGAAGCGTAGTACCAGTTTCCGGTATCATAGAGGCCGTTCTTGGCCCAGTCCGGAAGGGTTTTATATACAAGGCTCTTTCCCCCCTGCAGCTCCTTGTCTATGGAGGTCTGCCAGTCCAGGGTGGTGTTCATCTTGGCAAATGTCCAGTTGGGATGCCGCTTTTTCAGTTCCAGAAGGGCCGGACGGTAACTCTCCGGGAACTGCTCGATATCCGGATAAAGAGCCTGTCCTTCCACATCCACGGTGTAAGTGGAGGCATCCGCATTCATCCCGTACTCCGCCTCCCACTCCAGGAAACGGGCATCCGCACAGGCCAGGTAGGTACGGGGCACATATCCGTACAATGCCCCCTGGGGACGGTCCAGTTTCACATAATACCAGATCTGAATCTCATCATCCACATAGACATCCTGAATGTCCACCGTCTGTCCGCTGAGAACAGTGGCTTCCACCCCGCTCTCCATGGAAGGAAGGCTGCGGATGGGGTATTCGTCGCTTAAGTAAACCAGCGCCATAATGTCCCTCTGGGCCGCGATCTGCGCAAGGGCCGCCCCTGCCTCCTCAATCCACAGGGCAGTCTCCTCATCCATGGCCCCGGTCGTGCGCTTCCAGGAATATCCCTGCTGCGCGTCTTCCGGTGCCGCATCTCCGGACTGTGTCCCGGCTGCTCCGGAATCCGAGTCCCCGGGCTGTGTCCCTGACACTGTGGAGTCCTCATCTCCGGGCTGCTTCTGCTCTTCTCCGGATCCCGCGCTCCCGGACTGTGCATCTCCCGCTACGAAGTCCGAGCCCCCGGGCTGTGTCCCTGACGTTCCGGAATCCGCATCGCCGGGCTGTGTCCCGGCCGCTGCGGAGTCTGCGTCTCCGGGCTGCTTCTGCTCTTCTCCGGATCCCGCGCTCCCGGACTGTGCATCTCCCGCTACGAAGTCCGAGCCCCCGGGCTGTGTCCCTGACGTTCCGGAATCCGCATCGCCGGGCTGTGTCCCGACCGTTCCGGAATCCGCATCGCCGGGCTGTGTCCCGACCGTTCCGGAATCTGCACCGTCAGGCTGCTTCTCCGCCGCCGCGGAACCTGTGTCCCCGGTTCCCTGCGTGGATACATCCTGTGTCTCTTCTGCGGATACCGGCTGCACGGGCCATTTGGTTGCAGTCCCCACCAACATGGCCGCCGTCAGCGCTCCGCATATGCTCTTTACGTATTTTCTCATCTCTGTACCATGCCTTTCTGCAGACAGCCTGCCTGACGCCCTCTGCCGACATTCAGAATAACATACTTTTCCGGTATGTTTTCAGGTAATTTTTTCCATCTTCCAAACACGCTGCTTTAAACTGTCCTCATTCACGAAGCCGCCACTTTGCATGAAGCCTTCGGATCCCCCTGGGCGATATGGCGAACAGGGTGTGATAAAGCTTGTTTTTTCCTGTCAGAACCGGATTTTTCATAGCCCTGAGCCAGTTCCTCCGCATATACGCCACGATTCCCAGGTAGACTCTGTTTCCCCCATTCATCTGGGAAATGGGAATATGCAGCAGATATTCCAGTCTCTGGAACACCCCGAAGCGGAATGCCGTCCCTTCCAGGGCAGGGTATTCCCTTTCCACAATCTCCCCCACAAGATCCGCGTTTTCCACGCAGTCCGCATACACCCTGGAAAAATCCTCCTTATCCCTCCTGCGGGAATTGCTCCCTATCCGGTAAAACACATGATAGCACTGCCAGGGAAGGGAAACGATCCTCCCCATGGAGGGCAGCATCCGCACCAGAAGGTTAAAATCTTCGTTCAGCTTTCCTACCGGAAAGGCTTCGGCCGGAAACAGCTCCCGGCGGACCAGCTTGGTGCAGAAGGAACAGTCCCCCCGGTGGAGCAGGAGCTGCCTCATGAACTCCCCGCTGTCCGTCACCACAGGCTCTTCCGGCGGCACGCAGATGTCCGGAAGCCGGTTTCCCTTTTCGTCCGTCTCATCCCTGGCAATCTGTGCCGCCGCGGTCCGGAAGGTCCGGATCCCCCACAGCAGCTTCTCATACATGTCGGATGCAATGTAGTCATCGCTGTCCACAAATCCCACATATTCTCCGGATGCATGTCCCAGGGCAAAATTTCTGGCCGCGGAAGAACCGCCGTTTTCCCTGTGGTACACCCGGATGCGCCCATCCTCCTCCCCGAGACGGTCACACAGCTCCCCGGTGCCGTCCGTGGAGCCGTCGTCCACAAGAATAATCTCCAGGCGCCGATAGGTCTGCGCCGTAATCGACCTGACGCATCTGGGCAGATATGTCAGGATATTGTAGACTGGAACAATGACCGTGATCAAAGGAGCATCCGTCATGACGTCACCTCGGTAAAATAAGTATCTGCCTTCTGGCCTTTTGCTCCGACAGTAACGGAGCCGGGGAACAGGGGCGGCACAGCGTATTCCGTCCGAAGCCCGGCGCTTCTTTTCCTGCTTCCTCCAGGCCCTCTTCCCTCCCCAGAATCATTTCCATCAGATTCAGCAGCTGCTGTGCGGCATATTCCGCGTTCCAGGCCTTTGCAATAGTCTCATAAGCCTTTCTTCCCAACTGCTTACAATAGATTCTATCTTTTACCGCCCTTTCTGTCAAGGCAAACAGATGTGCCTTTCTGCCGTCCTCATAGACCAGGCCGTTTTCACCGTTTCTGACCAGAAAGGGTACCGCCCCTATCATGTGGTCCGCTATCAGGGCGCAGCCGCTGTTCATGGCCTCATTGGCCACGGCCCCCCACCCCTCCTGCCTGTCGCTGGTAAAAAGATAGATATCCGCTTTTTCCATATATCCCCGGACCGCCTCCGGCGACTGGTAACCCAGAAACCTTACACAGTCCCCCAGCCGGAAGTCCTCCGCCATCTCCCGCATCCGGGGTCCCAGTTCCCCGTCCCCGATGATATCCATGTGGAACTCCACCTTTTTATCCTTCAGGTATCTTGCCGTCTCCAGGGGCAGTTCCGGATGCTTCCAGCCGATCATCCTTGCCGCCCAGAGCAGATAGGGAATTCTGTCTTCCCCGAACCCCTTCCTGGCCAGAAGCTCTTCCACGTTATAGTGCTTCTGTTCCGGAAAATATCCCCAGCAGAACATTTTCCCGGGATAGGACCTGATGATATGGAAATCCGAGGGAACATAGCCGCCGGCACACAGAAGGTACACCGGCGCCTTCCGATAGCGGGTGTGGTCTTTGTATTTTTTCACCAGTCCCCTGGGGGATACTGCCTTCCACTGCCCCGTCTTGTACAGGCGCTCGCTGATCCTTATGACAGGCAGGCCCTTCTCAAGCCGTTCCGCAATGTAGCTTTCGTCGTCCGTCCCTCCGAACAGGAGGATGTCGCACCCGGCAATCAGTTTCCTGCAGTCCGCCTCCTCCCGGTAATACAGGCGGACATACTCCGGCCTTTCGCCGTCATGCCAGCCCATCCGCACACGCTCCTCCTCCATGGGTTCCGTCTGCACAAAGGTGAAATTCCCCTGAAGGAGGCGATCCATGGCATTGCAGAAGGGAATCTGGTGGTGGTTGATATAATTTGACACAAAAACAACGCTTATGTTCTGGTCTTTCCTCATTCCTGCCCCTTTCCGGTATCTTCCGCCCCTCCTGCCTTTTCCTCCGGCCCCGGCCATTTGGGAAGAAACAGCCGAATCATTGTTTATTCCCTGATGTTTTCCCGGTTCCCTCAAGTTGAGAATAAATCTCCAGGAGCCTTCGGTAATTTGCATCCCTGTCATGGGTCTGACGGGCATGAAGGGCGGCATTCCTGCAGTATTCCTCACGCATCCCCGGGTTCCCCCACATCTCCAGAACCGCCCGGGCCAGGTTTCCGGAAATGCGCTCCAGTTCCCCGCCGCTTTCCCCGTCTTCCATTCCCCGGGTTCCCCAGTCATCCCGCATCACAAACCCATCATATAAGATGCCGTCCCGTCCTCCGTCAAATATGCCGGGAATCCCTCCCACTGCGGCGGCAATGCAGGGCATCCCCAGAAGCATGGCCTCCCCCAGGGAATTCGGCGAATTTTCCAGGGACGAAGGACACACGAAAAGGCTGCTCCTTAGATACCTGGCGCGCATCTGCCCCCCGTCCAGCCTCCCGATGAAGATTACTTTGTCTTCTGTTCCGGTCTCCCGCAGCAGCTTCCGCAGGTATTTTCCGTAGGCTGATATCTTCAGTTTCTGTTTCCAGGTTCCGTATTCCACAAGACTGTTTCCCGCCACGTAAACCGCCGCGTCCGGATATTTCTCCAGGATGCGGGGCAGTGCCAGGATCATATAGTGCAGCCCCTTCAGGGGATAATCCCCCTGGCTGAGGAAAATGGAATGGGGAATGCAGTCCGCCTCCTTCCAGGCACAGCCATAGAATTCCCCCCGCAGGGTCTCATTCATAGTATGGTACCGTGCATCCGGGTTCCACTTTCCAGAGTGCATCCTGTCCCATGGAGTGCGCCCGGTAAGGTTCCCCGCAAGCCCTATAATCTCCCGTTCCCTGCGGCCCCGCAGCACAAATTTTTCCTGCTGCTGTCTAAGGCTGTCTCTCCTTACCAGATCCCGGAAAGTGGCAGATTCCACCACAGCCCCGGGAAGATCCGCGTAATACGCCTCCGCAATCAGGCTGCACAGCCCCTGCAGGCCCACCAGGATTCTCTCCTTCCTGGGAAAGACACGGCACATGGCCAGGGTATGAGCAAATTCCGTGCCGAAACAGTGCACGATATCCGGCTCCACCTTATTAACGATTTTTTCCAGGGCAGGTTCCAGGGATTCCTCATATTTTTCCGCATGGGCCACATCCTCCCGAAATCCGTAACAGACCATGGAATCCACTTCCAGGCCGTCCGGAACAGGCTCCTCCTGTACCGGAAAGGCAACATAGAGCCGGATTCCGTTCTTCTCCCTGTTCTTCAGCAGGGTATCCGCCAGGCCGCTGATCCAGCCTTCTTTGTTAGAGGCCTCCCGGTTTAACTTCCGGGCCACGGCGGGAAGCATGATATTGCACAGCCATAAAACCTTCATGAAACGCTCCTTCAGATTCAGTTGAAAATCCAGTTCAAATAAGGCAGCAGCCGAATGTCCGTTGCATACATCCCCCTGAGCAGCAAAAAGAAATACCCGCCGAAGGCACATACCACCCCTGCCCGGCAGAATCTCTGCAGCCACCCCCCGGGCATCCCCTCCACAAGCTCCGGAATCAGAAACACCTGGGAGATGATCATGTAATATCCCACCCTGGACACCTCCGGAATAAAGGAGCCGCAGCTGTACACCGCCAGGCCGAACAGATTCAGGAAGAAATAAAACCTTCCCGTGGGGTTCCCCCGGAGGCTTCGTCTGTAACAGATCAGGCAAAGCGCCAGCACGCACAGACATTTCAGGATATTGGAATAGGAAATTTCCCCCGTGTCAAAGGCGGAATCCCGATAAAAAGGGTAAAAATAGAAAATGACTTCCTTATAAAGATCACGGGCAAAAAACAGGCTCCCCAACAGGATCCCACCCACTGCGTAATGCCATCTTTTTAACGGCGCCGCAGCCAGAAACCTGGCCGCCAGGTACACCGGAATGACCAACAGGACAGACTTGTGGAACATGGCCCCCGCCAGGATCACCAGGATAAATTTGCCATACTCCCCCCGGATCACATACTTCATGGAAAAAAGCGCCGCGGCCAGGGCCAGGTAATACCGCACGGAATTCAGGCTGTTGAAATAATACCCGCCGGTCATCAGCAGGTACAGGGAAAATGCAAAATAACTCCCCTGGTCATATAATGCCTTCACAAAGAAAAATACGGTCACTATGGAAAAGAAGGCAAACACATACAGATATTCATCATATCCGAAAAACCCCTCTATCCATTTCACAATCTGGTTGAAACCAAATTCCGACGACACATGGCGCCCCTGCATGATCAGCTTGAAATTGTCCCGGTACACCCAGTAATCATTGCCCACTGCAATCCGGCATGCCGACACCCCTGTCAGAAGGCAGTACACGGCAACGGCAGCAATCCGGTTTCTGGCCTGCTGCCGCGTACAGGGACAACTCCCCGGTTCCCGGCCTCCCCGCAGAATCCCAGGTACATATTCACGGTTGTCCACACACAGCGCCAGTCCCACCGTCACCGCCGTCAGCAGAATATAAACAAATGCGCTTCCCTCCATATCAATCTCCTGCCTTCATCCACCGGTAAGCCTGTCCCAGCGGCACTTCCCTACACAACCTGTCCCTGTGGGCCAGCAGAAACCGAAGAGCCATCACCCGGGCCATCCTGCCGTACAGATACCGGTACAGCACACCCTTATCCCTGAAAAATTTCTCATTATACCCCTGAAACCAGGTAGAACCTTCCGATACCTCCCTGGCGATAGTCACAGGCGCGGTGTATACGGAATATCCCTTATCCATAAACTCTTTTAAAAACAGGCTGTCCTCCCCGCTGCCATACTTCGCTCCGCCGCCAAACAACAGAGAAAAGGTCACCCCCGAGGAAAGCAGGCTCTCCCTGCGCACCGCAAAGCTTACGGCCCCGTACCGGCCGCAGTTGTACCAATGAACCTTCCTGCGCTCCGTGATGTGATAGGTACGGCGCTCCTCCTCCACGGTAACATTAAATAGTATCATATCCGCATCAGGATTGCAAAGAAATTCTTCCTCCACCGCCGCCCCGTACCCCGGCTCATACACAATATCCCCGTCGGAAAACAGGCAGATGTCGCCTGCCGCCCGCAGTATGGCCTCATTGCGGCTCCTTCCCACTCCCCTTTCGGGAAAGGAATAAAAGCGGATGCGGTATTCCCCCTGCTTCCGCTCCTCATACCCCAGCCGCTGGCACTGATTGATGATCACGGCGTCGGATTCCAGCCGCATCCTTTGGATCAGGTCATCCGGCTCCTCATTCATCACAGACGCCAGTATCTCTACGCTCATAATCCGTCCTCTTTTTACCGTAATACCGATCGATCAGTTTCTCGTCCGCGTCCCATAAAATGGCAGCCGTCACTTCACAGTTCTGCTGCTCCAGGTATTCCAGCACATACTCCAGCTTCTTTCCCCCGTGGTCCCGGGATCTTACCGCCAGCAGAATTCCCGCCGCGTTCCGAAGTGTTTCGCAGACTTCCGGCTCCTTCAGAGGGGAGGCTGTGGCAGACCATGTCCCGTCCACGGCTTCCGGGCACGCCCGACGCAGCCGCTCCAGCACCTGCCCCGGCTCCATATCCTCCTGAACCATGCAGACAGCGGGGCCTGTACCCTCCCCGTCTCCCTGCCCCCGGTTCCGGAAGAAATAGAGGAGGTTCTGTTCCAGGCCCCTGCTGCCCAGGGTTCCCGCCGATCTCACTCCGTAGCGCCTGCGGATGTGGGCCGGAAGCCAGAGACTGTCGTCGCCGGTTTCCTTCAGCAGGAGCACTGTCACCGCAAAGAAACAGGACAGCACCCCGCTGAGAACCACGGCCCGCCACACCCTGACATCGGGGATCACTTCCTCCGGTTCACCGGGATCAACGACATAGATGAAATCGATCTCCCCCAGGTCAAAATCCTCTGTCAGCGCCGCCTCCGCCGCCCGGACAATGTCCCTGCACTTTTCAGGGCTGTCCGCGGTGACAGTGAAGGAAAGCACACGGATGTCGGACCACACAAAAGCTTCCAGGGTTTCGGCCACCTCCTGTTCCGTCAGCCCCTCCTCCAGATGCCCCTGCACCATCTCCAGAAACATATGTGACTGCATATACGTATTCCAGCTCATCTCGTTGATATAGCTCTGCATCAGGTCTTCCACGCTCTCCGCGGCATACTCCACCCGTAACACGGATGTAGCCGCGTACTCCTTCTGACTGCGCAGCAATACGTTTTTCACATAATATCCGCCTCCGAACACCAGAACCCCCACACAGGTTACCGCCGCTATCAGGGGCAGCCGGCGCAGCATGCGCAGAACCGTAAGGCGGAGGTCAAAGGGTTCCTTTCCGTAACAGCCTTTCCACAGATTCCCCCTGTTCCAGGGCCTGTCCTCTCCCCTTACATCCATTTCGCCCCCCTGTCCTGTCCCTCTTCCAGTCATTCCTCGTCCTCCCCGCCCTGTTCCATCTGCTTTTTCTTCCTCTCCTCCCTCAGGGCCGTGATCTGCTCGCCCTCGATGCCTTCCGTGCTGTCCGGCCAAAAGAGGATCTTCAGGGTCAGGAGCATCAGTTTGACATCCAGAAGTACGGAATAATTTTCAATGTAAGTCAGATCCAGTTTCAGCTTGTCATAGGGAGTGGTGTTATATTTTCCATATACCTGGGCAAATCCGGCCAGTCCTGCCTTCACCTTCATGCGGTAGGCAAATTCCGGCATGACCTCCAGGTACTGGGCAATGATCTCCGGGCGCTCCGGCCTGGGACCGATAAAGGACATGTCCCCTTTTAAGATGTTCACCAACTGGGGCAGCTCGTCGATGCGGCATTTCCGGATCACTTTTCCCACAGGCGTGATCCTGCTATCCTTTTTGGATGCCAGCCTTGCCACCCCGTCCTTCTCCGCATCCGTCCTCATGCTGCGGAATTTCAGAATATAGAATTCCCTCTGGTTCAAGGTACACCGCACCTGTCTGTACAGAACCGGCCCCCCGTCATAGAGCTTGATCAGTATGGCGGTGACCAGCATAAAAGGGGATGCCAGAACCAGCAGGATCAGGGCGCACACAATGTCAATGGCCCGCTTGATAAACCGCTGTTCCACCGACAGGCTGTACTCCCTGGTGAGCAGCATGGGACTGTCAAACACATGAAGCTCCTCCGCCCCCATCAGGATCACATCCGTAATCTTTGGAAGCAGATATACCCGGATGGAATGCCCATAACAGAATTTGATCAGGGGAGTCCGCTCCTGCACGGAAATATCGCCGATCAGCACCGCATTGCACTCCCCCCGGGCATAAGTATCCAGGATCATGTCGCTCACCGCCTGAAACCCTTTTCCTGCGTGCACGGCTCTGGTAATGATGTATTTGTCCTTCCGGGTCTCAAATTTGCTTCTGGTGCGTTCCGTGGGCCTGTCCCCATGGATCAGCAGCAGCTTTCTGGGCGGGAAAATACGGCGGTAAATCCAGTTGGCAATATTGATATATATAATCACCACCATGGTCTGGGCGATGGACATCAGCAGAAAGACATGAGGCACAAAAAGCCGGGAGGCCATGACGGAAATCTCCCCGTAAATAAATACATTTGCCATCAGCGTGGCAAAAATCTGGGAAAAGATAAGCTCCACGTTTTTAAGATAACCCAGTCTCATTCCTCCGTACATAGTGGAGAGAAGAAAAAGCACCACTCCATAGATTGCCACCTCCAGCAGATTTCTCTTGAACCAGAATTTACCCATGGTTTCGGCCAGAACCAGGCGGAAGTGGAACATCCAGTAATATGCAAACAGCCCCACCTCCAGCCCGATGCATATGGCGGTAAGGCCCAGATTGATCAGCCGCTTAAAACTTTCCCTTTTCTGCTGTTTTCTTTTTTCCATTGTATCTATGTTCAACTGTCTTCTCCTTATTCCAATTCCAGCCGCGCATGTCCGCGCGCACACGCTGTATTAGATGTACCGCATATCCCCTCAGATTCTTCTCTTCACCGCCCGGAATGCCCAGAGGCCGAAATACCACAGGCTTGCAGGCAGGCCCAGGCCCTCCCTGCGGTACAGATTCCAGATGCGGCGGAGGGCTTCCAGTTTGTTGGAGGAAAGGCTTCTTCCCCCCCTGCGGTATTTTACCAGGTTCTCGTCCAGGCCGTATGCGGTGACGCCGCCCCGCAGCACCTTAAACCAGAGGGCCGTATCCTCACTCTTGACCACGGGCATTTCCAACTGTTCCCTGGGAATCTTTTCCGTGTCAAACATCACCGTGGTGGTAAAGATGGTGGTATTGCCCAGGGCCTGTCTGTAATTCAGGGTCTCCGGCACATGAACCACCTTCCCGGTTCCCCGTCCCAGCTCGTCGGCAAATTCATAGGCGGTAAACGCAAAGGCGGCCCCCTTCTCCCTCATAAACGCCAGCTCCCGCTCCAGCTTTTCCGGCGCCCAGAGATCATCCGCATCCAGATAAGCGATATATCTTCCCTGCGCCTCCTTAAGTCCCCGGTTCCTGGCCCGGGCTGCCCCCATATTGGAGGGCTGCCTGAGCAGGCGGATCCTGTATTCCGGATGTTTTTCCATGAAGCCCTCTATCCTGTTCCGCGTGCCGTCCGTCCCGCCGTCCTCCACCAGGAGGAGCTCCCAGTTCCCGTAAGTCTGGGCCGCAACACACTCCATGGTCTCCTCTATATATTTTTCCACATTATATACAGGAACAATAATGCTGACCAGTTCATTCATAGCTTTCCTCTTTACAGTAACCCCCCATGCATCCCACCGCACCACCATGCATGAAGGTCTGGGGAGGTACTGTGATTGCACACAAACCGCAAGAGCATGCGGTTTGGCGCACAGCTGTCTTGCAAAATGAGCAGGGAAGCTCGTTTTGACTGCGCGGTTTCCGCAGACAAGTTACAGGACTTTCACAATAAAACAAATTATATTCCCCCAGGACTTCCGGCTGTGTCCCCAGGGCGCGGGCCATCCGGTCCAGAATCTCCGGTGCCGTCTCCCCGGGAAGCAGGATGCAGTTGACCCCCTGCTCCAGGGCCTTCCCCACACAGTCCTCCAGAGTGACCGCCCGCCCTGATGCAGGCTCTTCCTCCGCGCCCGTTTCCTTTTCTCCCAAAACTTCCCGTTCCGTTTCGGAAACCATGGAGGCTGTCGAAACGGGTTCCCCCGCTCCGCTTCCCTCCGGCATAAAATCCGCTTCCCCCGCTGCCGCCAGATTCTCCATCCACTGTCCCATTAAGACTACGTCTCTTTCGTACACATCATAGGCATAGGCATCCAGATACGCATCCCAGAAGTTCCTGCCATAGGGAAGCCGGATCCGGGCATCTCTCTCCCGGGCGTATTCCATGATCTCCCTGGGAGCCCACAGGCAGATGTCCACGCCGGGAAGCCGCTCTGAAAGTCTGTCCACAGCCTCATAGGCCCGCCTGCGCCGGGCCTGCCGGACATCTCTGCCCTCCCCCGTAACTGCCCCCAGGCTGCCGCAGAACATGACTGCCGCCAACATCAGCAGCGTTACCATCAGAACCTTCCCCCGGCTGTCTGTATTCCGCTCCCTGTATTCCGTCCAGAAAACCGTGCCTCCATAACCTGTCACCACAGTCAGAGGTACCAGGCTCCAAATCCACTCATAATTATAGAATTTTGTCTGATACAGCATGAGGACCGCGGCAGACACCGGCAGAATGCAGCACGCCGCCGTCAGGGACGTATACAGCATAAGCGGCTTCTGCTCCTTCTCCTTCCTCCCAAACCACAGAAACAGCAGAACCGCAAACAATAACGCCGGTAATTTCCCCCTGTCCGTATAGCCTGTCCATCCGCTCCATGCTCTATGAAGTAATTCCGCCATCTCTTCCCCCGCATTTCTCTTTTATCCGGACAGGGGAATGTCCTTCTCCCCTGCCCTGCGCGCCGCCTCCGCGTGCGGACCCGCGCGCAGAAAACTTCCCGCAACACCACTGTGCCAGCGCCATTCCCGCCAGAAAAGGCAGGCAGATCCCGCAGCCGTACAGGGTCCAGACGGTACAGGCCTCCCCGGGAATGCACAGAAGGGCCGGAAGCCAGTTTCTCCGGATGCACAGCGACAAAATCCAGGGCAGATACACAAGGTTCCGGATGGTCACGCCCCTCCAGCCGCAGCACAGCAGGTTAAATCCGTCCATTCCGTATTGGTACGCCCCGGCCCAGAGCAAAAATGACACAATCGTCATAAAACATGCCCGCTTCTCCCTGAAGCCCTCCCCTTTCTCCTGAGGGAAAAGGGACGCTGAAACCAAGCCAAAGGCCGTGTAACAGCCAAGCAGCGTCATTACGGGTATCACCCTGTGGACCACCGTCTCCGGAGAAAGTCCCGTTATTTTGCACAGGCTCCCGTATAGAGTAGGCAGGCAGAGAATTTTCAGCCTGGACGGTATGCCCTGCGTGTAGTTTGCTCCCGTCACGGGATTTACCTGGTATATGCCGTCCATGGCCAGGAAGCTTCCCACCGTCTCCACCGTCATGTCTCCCTCCCTGCAGGCAGTGTCCCCCGCACAGATAAAGGCAAGCTGGGAGGCGGCCAGAACCGCAAATGCCGCCCACGACAGAAGTTCCCCTCTGCTCCTTTGGCCGCTTTCTCCTCCTCCGGAATTCCGCAATCCCCGGGAGAACCCCTTCCCCCTCTTCCGCATTACCGCCAGGACGCAGATTCCCGCCCCCGCCGCAGCGCACACAAGTCCTCCCAGAGCCGCAGCGCACCTGGCAAAAGGCCATCCCAGAAGCACTCCCGCCAGATGTACCGCCTCAGCCAGTCCGGTGATAAGGATCCCGCCTGCGATCAGGCAGTCCCCAGTCAAAAGTTTTTTCACATTTATTCCCTCATTTTACTGTTTTTTACAGAATAAGCTCATTTTATCATATTTATCCGATTAAGTCCACAAAAGCAGCCGGATTTTATCCGGCTGCTCTTATCTCGCAGTAAGAAGCATTCAGTCTCCTGTTGCATCATTTGTATCTTTCTACATAGCCTTTATATCAAGCCGTACCTTATCCGCAATACGGGCTATGTATTCACTGTTTGTAGGTCTGGTCCTGCCAGACGACGCAGAATAGCCGAACATCTTTTCAAACGTTTCCATATTTCCCCTTGTCCAGGATACTTCAATGGCATTCCGTATGGCACGCTCCACCTTCTGGTCCGTTGTCTTAAATCTCCTGGCAACGGTGGGATACAGCAGCTTGGTTACGCTGGTTACTACTTCCATATCTCTTCCAGTCAGCATAATGGCATCCCTGAGGTAATGATATCCTTTCAAATGGGCCGGCACTCCCACGTCTAACATAATTTCGGTAATATACTTCTCAAGTTCATAATCTTTTATAGCAGTAATCTCCACATGAATTCCCCTTTCTAATGGATTGCTGCTTCTTTACTGCGATGCATATATAAAAGGAACATATATGTCAGAATTAAAAGTACTCAAAACCTTTCCTTTACCAGATATAGGGGGCGCCTCTTCACCTCCATGTATGTCTTCGCCAGATACTGTCCCAGGATGCCGGTACAGAAAAACTGCACGCCGCTGGTCATCAGGATAATGCACACCAGAGAAGGCCACCCGGACACCGGATCACCGAAAATCAGTTTCCGGACGATGATAAAGAGAATCATCGCAAAAGCCACCACACAGAAAAACACACCCATCACGGACGCAAGCATCAGCGGCGCCGTAGAAAAAGCGGTTATGCCGTCCAGTGAATAGAGAAACAGTTTCCAGAAATTCCACTTTGTCTCCCCCTTGGCGCGCTCCACATTCTCATATTCCAGCCACTTGGTCCGGAAGCCCACCCATCCGAAGATCCCTTTGGTAAATCTGTTGTATTCCCTCATGGACAGGATGGCATCCACCATCTGTCTGGTCATCAGGCGGTAATCCCTGGCTCCGTCCATGATCTCCGTCCTGGAGATCTTCTTCATCAGGCGGTAAAACATCCTGGCGAAAAAGCTTCTCACAGGTGGTTCCCCCTTTCTGGAAACCCGCCTGGTGGCCACGGAGTCATAACCTTTCTCAATGTAGGAAAACATCTCCGGAAGCAGGGAGGGCGGATCCTGCAGGTCCACATCCATCATCACCACATAATCCCCGTTACAGTTCTCCAGCCCGGCAAACATGGCGGACTCTTTTCCAAAATTCCTGGAAAACGCAATCAAGTGAACCCGCTGGTCCTCATCCCTGAGCTTCCTTATCTCCTCCACCGTCCGATCCCCGGAACCGTCGTCCACATAAAGGATTTCCAGTGAAATTTTTTTTTCTTCAAAAAAAGGCCGGTTCTGCAAAAGTGCTTCGTAAAAAAGAGGCACGTTTTCCTCTTCATTATAACATGGTACAATCACGCTTAAAAGACACATTTTTCCACCGCCTTCGTTTTTATGTATAGTATACAGTCTTCCACCTAAATCTGCAAGACATGAATTCCATTTTCCGCATAAAACCCTCTTTTATAAATAATTCTTAATTTTCCCGCTATTCGGATGACTAGCAACAGTTTTTATGATAGAATAAAAGGTAATGATTAGACATTACCTGACAAAATCATCAAATATGTATTATTTATTACAGGAGCGCAGTCATGAAAAAGATAAAAATACATCTTATCCTCATAGCAGTCCTCATGATACTCACGGCCTGCGGGCAAGAGGAAGACATTCCAGATCCCATCATTTCCGAACCCGATGCCACTTCCCCTGCCGTCACGCCCTCCTCCCCCCTGGCCCCGGATTCCGCATCCCCGGATATCATATCTCCTGATATCATTAGTGAAGACGATTCCCAGCCGCCCAGGGAAGGCATGGTCCGCAGCCGGCTGACCAACGAGTGGGTAGATCCTGACGTGGCAGATACCCGGCCCATCGCAGTGATGATTCCCAATGAGAGCGGGGCCATTCCCCACTACAGTCTATCCCAGGCCTCCATCGTCTACGAGGCCAACGTGGAAGGCCGGATGACCAGGCTCATGGCTATTTACGAGGACTGGCAGGATCTGCAGAAAATCGGAAATGTCCGCAGCCTGAGAGCCTATTACGCATACTGGGCTTTCGAATGGGATGCCTTCCTTGTCCACCTGGGCGGCCCCTTCTTCATTAACGAGCTGATCGAGGAACCGGATACCCAGAATGTGGACGGTATGCTGAATTCTGACGCGGCAGCCATTTTCCGCACCACAGACCGCTCCTCGCCCCACAATGCCTATGTATCCGGTTCCGGTCTGAAAAGCATCATCACCCGAAAGGGGTATTCCTTAAATTACCGGGGCCTTACCGACGGCAGCCATTTCCGCTTTACCACCAAAAAGACCCCCAACACCCTGAGCCAATACGGCAAGGATGCCAAAAGCGCCATATATATCGATATGTCTGGCTGCTACCCCCTGACCAGGTGCTATTTTGAATACAATGAAGAAGACGGACTCTACTACCGCTCCCAACATCTGTCCGGATGCAGTGACGGCCCCCATATAGACGCTGCTAACGGCCAGCAGCTGACTTTCAAAAACATCCTGATCCAGAATACCAAATATGAGGATCTGGGGGAAGGCTATCTGGCCTTTCAGTGCCATGACACCACAAGGGACGGATGGTTTTTTACCAACGGCCGGGGAATCCATGTAAAATGGGAGAAGGAAAGCGACTACGGTGCCACCAGATACTATGATGACAACGGTAACGAAATCATACTGAATACGGGGAAAACCATGATCTGTATCGTGGAAGAAGGCGATAACTTCACCTTCCGCTGAAGGTTCCCTTCCCCCGGAATATCGGCCGGCGGCCATGACACTAAAACCGGAATGTTTTCACATTCCGGTTTTTATGTTGCTTTATTCGCCCAGTCCGCTCTCCACAGCCCTGACCAGTGAGTCCAAGGCTTCCTGTTCGTCCTCTCCCTCACAGATAAATTCTATCTCGTCCCCGCTTTTCACACATGCGCCCAAGACGCTCAGGACACTTTTGGCGTTTGCCGTGCCGTCCCGGAACTGAAACGTAATCAGTGACTTGAACTGCATTGCTTCCTTGCACAGAATTCCTGCTGGTCTGAGATGCAAGCCAGTGGGATTCTTGATCACGACTTTCTGACTTACCATTTATCCTACCTCCAATTTATTTTTCCCAAAAACAGCAATACCTTCTCTTTTAGCATACCATGACTCTCTGCCAAATACAAGCTTAAAATACAATAAAACATCCTTTATAGCATGGTGCTTAAAACATTACGTCCTGGATCAGGTTCGCCAGTCTTTCAGCCTCCTGGCGGATTACCTGCTTATCCTTTCCCTCAATCATGACGCGCACCAGGGGCTCTGTGCCGGAAGGACGGATCAGCACCCTTCCCTCACCCGCAAACCGCTCCTCCAGTTTCCGGATCGCTTCGGCGATCACTGGGTATTCCATGTATTTCTCCTTCTTGTGGTTGGCCACCTTGGCATTGACCAGGGCCTGAGGCAGAACCTCCATAACCGAAGCCAGTTCGGACAGCTTTTTCCCTGTATTCACCAGTACCTCCAACAGGTGCAGGGCGCTGAGCAGGCCGTCGCCGGTGGTATTCTCATCCAGGAAAATAATGTGTCCCGACTGCTCTCCCCCCAGGCTTGCTCCGATCTCCTTCATGCGCTCCAGCACATAGCGGTCTCCCACCTTGGTCTGTTCGATGGTCAGTCCCTTTGCCTTTCCCATCAGGAAAAACCCAAGGTTGCTCATCACCGTGGCTACGATGGTATCCTTCTTCAGCTTGCCGTTTTCTTTCATATAATTCCCGACAATGGCCATGATCTGGTCGCCATCCACAATCTCACCGTTTTCGTCCACAGCCAGAAGCCGGTCCGCGTCCCCGTCAAAGGCAATCCCCAGATCCGCCTTCTCATACACCACCCGGGCCTGCAGTTCTGCCATATGGGTGGATCCGCAGTTGGAATTGATGTTCGTCCCGTCGGGACTGTTATGAATTGCCACCACGCCTGCCCCCAGTTCCTTTAAGGCTTCAATGGAGGTATAATGGGCCGCCCCCTCCGCACAGTCCACAACGATCCTGATGCCGTCCAGGGATACCGGAACCGACTGAATCGCATGGTTGATGTACTCCTCCCTGGCATCAGTGCGGTATTTGACCTTGCCCACTGCCGTGCCCGTGGGAAATTTGATTCCGGGCATATTACGGCTGATCAGCTGCTCGATCTCATCCTCCAGGGCATCGGGAAGTTTATACCCGTCCCCGTCAAAAAACTTAATTCCGTTAAATTCCACCGGATTGTGGGATGCAGAAATCACCACCCCCGCATCCACCTTATACTTCTGTGTCAGATAGGCGACTGCCGGAGTGGGAAGCACGCCCACATACACACAGTTGGCCCCCACAGAACAGGCTCCGGCCATCAGGGCATTTGCAAGCATGTCACCGGAAATACGCGTATCACATCCCACCATTATGGTAGGTTTGTGTGCTTTTTCCTTGGTAAGCACATAAGCCCCCGCCTGCCCAAGCTGCATGGCGAGGAGGGGCGTCAGTTCCTCATTTGCAATCCCTCTCACACCGTCTGTTCCAAATAATCTGGCCATTTTTATTCTTCTTCCTCCTCTATTTCTGAAATAACTACTTTTGCTGACACTTCATTTTCCTGCTTAACCTTTCCCTGTATCTCGAAATCAATGGGAATATCATAAGTTCCCGGCCTCAGTTCCGTCATATTCCGGTTTCTCATCCATTTCCCCACATCCAGAGTCCCCCGCACCGCGTTCTGTTCCACTGCGGAAACCTCCGTATTGAGGCCGGAAATTCTCAGC
The DNA here is from genome assembly GCA_910578995.1 of uncultured Acetatifactor sp. GTDB lineage: Bacteria > Bacillota > Clostridia > Lachnospirales > Lachnospiraceae > Acetatifactor. The sequence continues at coordinate 19,620 of CAJTSY010000003.1, read as the reverse complement.
CTGTAATTGTTCTGCCCCTCCGCATACTGCAGCTCAAAGCCCTCGGGTAGATTTTCTATACTGATATTGCTGCTGGAAAGCACCAGGGCTCTCTCCATCTCCGCCTCAATATGGGCAGTAACGTTTACCCTCCCGTTAAAGTTGGCATCCGCCAGGCTTACATTATTGAGATAATTTTTGAGGTTAATTACCTTTTCAGTGTCGGAACTCTCCCCTGTAATGTCCATGATCAGGGTGACCTTGCTAATATCTGCCAACGCCGCCGGCGTTCCCGCAAGCACTACCGTGGAAGGATCACATTCCACGGCCCCGGTGGCCAGATAGCCTTCTGCCGGCTCACCGGTCAGCGTTGCTTCCACCGGAACCTCCTTTGTAGCCAGCACACGGACTTCCATATGCATGGTATCGGCATTCTTTATGATATCCGTGCCGTCCACCAGATTGTCCTCCACGTCATAAAAGCGGATATCCACATTTCCGGATACCGTGTCGGTAGCCCCCGTCACGTCCATGTCCAGTCCCACATAGCTGATCTGATCCACCACGGACTGGGGACCGCTGATCTCGATCCTGGTCTGGTCGCTTGTGCTGTTGGCCACAATATATCCTTCCGCCACTTCCCCGGATGTGCTGCGCCGTACATTGACCCACTTCTGGGCTATCTCCTCCACGCTGAGCTGGACTACGTCAGGACTGCTGGTGATGCTGATAATGCCGATGCTGTCGTTCATCACGCTGCAGCTGACCGCAATGGTATTCACTTCCGTCAGCCTGCTTACGTCCGCTTCCGCCACGATATCGGAAGCCCTCAGTTGGTTGATCACATTCCTGGGCGCTTCCACTGTCACGCGGACCCTGTCCGTATTATTCAGAACCTCATAAAATTTATCTTCCAACAGCTCCGTATGGGTAAGGTTCACCGGAATCCCGGTAAAAGTCACGGAGTCCTTGGGATTGCTCATGATCACCACAAAAAACCAGATTACCACTGCCAGAATAACGGATATCAGCTTCAGGCCAATATTATTCAGCAGTTTTTTTCCGATCTTTTGCCTTGCCCTTGCCCTTACTTCCTTTATGTCTGTGTCTGCCCTTCGCATCTTCTTCTCCATTCATATTCATAATCTGCCGCATTTTTTCCTTCAAAGTCTCCGCATCCAGATGCCGCATCAGCTCCCCTTCATAGGCGATGCTGATGCCTCCCGTCTCCTCGGACACGATCAGCGTCAGGGAATCCGTCACCTCCGATACCCCCACACCGGCACGGTGCCTGGTTCCCAGGTCCTTGCTCAGGTCCAGGTTGTCTGACAGAGGCAGATAGCAGGTGGCATAGGTCACACGGTTGCCCCGCACGATAACCGCGCCGTCGTGAAGCGGCGTATTATGCTCAAAAATATTGATCAGGAGCTGGCTGGTGATCATGCCGTCCACCTCAATGCCCGTGCGCTCATAATCTTTCAGGGATTCCTTGCGCTCGATAACAATAAGGGCGCCGGTCTTCACCTTGCCCATCTCTATGCATGCCTTGGCGATCTCATTTACCGACTTCTCGGAAAAAGCGTTTGCTTTCTTACTGGCAGAATTGGAAAAACCGATGGACGGCAGAAAATTTTTCTCCCCCAACAGCTCCAGCGCCTGGCGCAGTTCCGGCTGAAGCACAACAATGATAGCCGTCACCGCAAAGCTCAGCACGTTCTCGGTTATCCATATAATATTGGTCATGTTCATTGCATTCACCACAAAGAGAAAAAGGCAGATAACAATTACCCCTTTCAGCATCCTCCATGACCTGGTGGTTTTCATCCATGCCAAAATATAATACACCAGAAATGCGATGATCAGGATCTCAAATACATCATACAAATCTACCGTATTAGCGTACGTTTTGACATTCTTCCAAAATTCATTAGCCGTTTCAACCCACTGCATTCTAATCAGTCCCACTCTTCATCAATTAATTATGGCCACTCTTCATCATATTGATCCGGCAGGTCCGCCCCGTTTCTGACTGTCACGCCGCGCCTCCCGTCCTTACGTCCCTGTGCCGTATTCCGGGAGCCGCCTGAAGCCGTCCTTCCGGCCCGGCTGTTTCCCCCCGGTGCTCTCTCCACCACCACGTTTCTCCCCGAAGGCCTCCCGCCTCTTCCCGGGGCGCTCCTGTCGTCCGCAGTATCCCTTCCCGCCTGCTGCCGGCCGCCTCCCGACGGCCGGGTATTTCCCATCGGCTCCCTGGAGCGCTGGGAGTTGATCTTCTTCACGGTTCTGGTGGACATGGGTACCGCCATCTTGGGCACGGCCTTCACATAATAATAGTATTCGTCATCCTCGAACTGCACCCTCTCCGTCCGGCTGTAATCCACGCAAAACCGGAAAAACTCGATAACCTTGGCTACCACTATGGCCAGAAGGGCCCCTAGCAGCACACTTCCCACAGACAGGTTGATATCGTAGTACAGATCCCCCACCAGCAGGATCACCACATTGACCATCACCCCTGCAATCATGGCAATGGTCCACGCATAATCCACCGACAGCCTGCGGAGCAGGTAAACCGTCACCACCGTGATGGCAAAGGCCGCAATGATCACCAGCATGGCCTTGTTTCCCAGAAACCCCTCCACCAACAGCCGGATCTTATCCAGAATTTCTTCGTCTCCCATGGTCCTTATGTTGGGGGCGCTCTCCGTCACCATCTGCAGCAGGTAATATACAGCCACCCCGCAGCCCACGGACACGGCAGAGGACGGCGCGCACAGCAGCCCCACTGCAATGGGAACCACATACGGTATCTTCAGCGCACATAGAAGGGGAGTCAGCACAACAACAAGGGAATCCTTGGGGCTAAATCGGAAAAACAGCAGATACATGATCAGGTACAGGCATAATCCAACCAATGCCACTTCCATGGACAGCGCATACATATGCATCAGGCTGAACACCGCGCCCAGTAGAACCACCGCTCCCAGAGGCAGGAAAGAACATGCCAGTGCAGCAATCAGGACAATGCTCATGTTATCCAGCTGCGCCATATAGCCCATCCTGTCATTCAAAGTGTTGAAAGTGATAAATGCCAGCAGGAACTTCACGATGGGTATGAGAAATACCTCACATTTACTGTAGATCAGCTTCAGTCGTTCCTTCATTTCCAGTAAAACAGTCATTGCAACCTCCAACCGGGTTCTTTTTGGTTATTGCCCATTATACATGGAACCCAGTTTCTTTAAATTATGATAGTAACACTTCAGGCTCTTTTTCGCCATGGCATACTTCCAGGTACAGACAATATAGGTGAGCGCGGCATATCCTCCCACCATTGCACAGAAGTAGGTCAGTATATCCCTGGCAAAGCCAAATATATCCATTTCATACAAATTTTCCATAAACTCCTCGAAATTACACAGCATATAGAGCCCAAACATAATACAGAACGCCACAGTCCCGCAGAATACAGCCTTCAGCACCTGTACGGTAATGTAGTCGCTTCGGAAATAATTTCCGATCTTTATATTTTTCCTGCCTTCCCCCTGTTCATAGGAAGCCATCCTTGTCATCAATACAATCCGTTCTTCACTGAGCACGGTACACCTCCCGCCTCCCCGCAGCCCCCGGCCGCGCGCCTTACTTATCTGCCTTCACGGCTTACTTCAGGAACCTCATCTTGGCACTGTCGGAGCTGTTCCTCACAGGCTTTGTCTGCTGCTTCCTGCCCTCATTCAGTATATCCTGCAGGTTCCTGGTCATGTTGGCATTGCATTTCTCGCAGAATCTTCCGCTTCGGATTGCCCTGCCGCAGGACTCACAGGCCAGCTGGATCGCTGAATCCTCCGCCAGTTCCAGGCGTTCTTCCCGAAGCCACTGCCGGATCTGGCCGGGATCCACATCGCAGGCCTCAGCCACCTCCGCAATCCCCACCCCTTTATTCTCCCGGATATACTCCTTCACCTCCTGAAACTTCTTCTCCAGCTTCTCACGGCAGGCAGGGCAAGTAACCGGGCCCGAAACATAGTTAAAAATACTTCCACAGCTTCTGCAATTCCTTACGTTCATAGTATCCTCCCATCCTGGTTCCGCGGACACGCGGGCCATCGCCATACCCCGTAAACCTGCCCGCATCCGCCTTCTTCCCACCGCAGCAGTTTAAATGCCTGTGCCGATGGCCAGCGTAATGAAGTATATTTCTTTTACACCGACCGCCTTTAATACGCCCGACACCTCATCCATGGTACTGCCGGTAGTGTATATATCATCCACAAGAATTACTTTCTCTAATTTTACATCATTTTTCTCTATATTAAAAGCTTTTTTCAAATTATTTTGCCGTTCCTGTGGATTTTCGTACTTCAGGGGGACAGTATTTTTCTCCCTGACAAGAAATCCGGTGCAAACCGGTATCCCCAGAACCCTGCCTGCCGCCCTTGCAAGCAGCTCCGCCTGGTTATATCCCCTTGCCGCCCTGCGCTTCCTGTGAAGTGGAATGGGAATCAGCGCATCCGGCTCCACACTTCTGACAAAGTCTCCCAGATATTCCGCCATCTGTTCACCGAAGTATTCCCCATACTCCTGTCTGCCTCCGTATTTAAAGCGGTAAATGGGCAGCGCCGCGCTCTCGTACTCGTACAGCGCCCTTCCGCGTTCAAAACCGTGCTTCTTCCTGCGGCAGTCGGAACAGTATTCCTGTTCCTCCATTAGCTTTTTCCCGCACTTCATACACCACGGCGGGGTCAGCACCTTCAGCCTGCCCAGGCATTCCACACAGATCCGTTCCCCCGAAGGCCACACAATTCTGTCGCATACCGGGCAGCGTAAGGGATATAAAAGCTGCCGCAGAGCTTCCCAGACCTGCCCCCATGCCCCTTTGGCCGTTCTCCGGCCCTTTACTCTTATCTTTTTTCCCATAGATCCGAAACCTCCGTTCCGGAACCTTCTCCCTTTATGTCTGTCTTCCCTTATGCCCGGCTTCTGCAGACTTCCCTTACGCCCGTCCTCTCTCGTACCCGGCTTCCGCGGACTTCCCTTACATCTGTCTCCCTTACGCCTGACTCCCGCGGACTTCCCTTATCCTGGCTGTCAGCGCCGTATACCTGCGGTTCTCGCTTACATTGTCGATCATGCCCCTGACTACGCCGCTGCTGCCCAGTATCGTGACGCAGTTCTTTGCCCTTGTAATGGCTGTGTAAAGCAGATTCCGGTTGAAAAGCATTCTGGGGCCGGTGAGCAGCGGCAGAATTACCGCCGGATACTCGCTTCCCTGGGACTTGTGGATCGTAATGGCATAGGACAGTTCCAGCTCCTCCAGAAGGGAAAATGGGTATGCCACCCTCCTCTGTTCATCATATTCCACCACCATGGTGGCTGATGCCTCATCAATCTCCAGAATTCTTCCCATGTCCCCGTTAAAGACCCCCACCCCTTTCTCCACGGGGATACCATAGCGGCTGACAATCTCCCATTCCAACTGGTAGTTGTTTTTAACCTGCATTACTTTGTCGCCCTCCCGGTAAATGGTGGCGCCGCTGACATGCTCCTTTTTCTTCCCGTCCGCAGGATTTAAAAAGCGCTGCAGGATTCCGTTCAGGGTCTCGCAGCCCAGGCTGCCCTTTCTCATGGGAGTCAGCACCTGGATATCATAGGGCGAAGCCTTCACATACCGGGGCAATTTTTCCTGGATCAGCTGAATCATATGTTTGTATATAACATTTGCCTCACTTCGCTCCAGGAGGAAGAAATCCCTGGACTTATTGTCCAACATGATCTGCTCCCCCCGGTTGATCCGATGTGCGTTCACCACGATATCGCTCTCCTCCGCCTGGCGGAAAATCTTCACCAGTTCCACCATGGGAAAGCATCTGCTGAGAATCAGATCCCGCAGCACCTGTCCGGGGCCCACGCTGGGAAGCTGGTTTACATCCCCCACCATCACCAGCCGGGTTCCCTGTGCAATGGCATCCAGAAGAGACTGAAACAGCTGGATATCCACCATGGACATCTCGTCTATAATGACTACATCCGCCTCCAGGGGATTGTCACGGTTCCGCCCGAAAGCGGCTTTACGTGAATTCTCATCTGACAGGGCGCTGTTTAACTCCAGCATGCGGTGAATGGTCTTTGCTTCAAAGCCAGTGGCTTCTGTCATACGCTTGGCAGCCCGGCCCGTGGGGGCCGCAAGGAAAATATCCAGTCCCTCCGCCTCAAAATATTTTATCATTGTGTTGATGGTGGTGGTCTTTCCCGTACCCGGGCCGCCGGACAGGAGAAAAACCCCGTTGCGGATGCTTTCCTTTACCGCCTCTAGCTGCAGCCGGTCCGGTTCCACCCTGCCGCTTTCCATCAGCATCCTCAGTTTCCCGTCTTCCGGCATCTTCTCCCGGGAAACCAGGGGGATATTCAGATCGTGTAGCATCCTTGCGCAGTTCAGCTCCGCATAATAATAAGAAGAAAGGAATACCGCCTCGTCCCTGATGACAATCTTTTTATCCATCATCAGGTTCTCCGCCTGAAGCCGTATATCCTCTCCTGTCACCCCCAGAAGACCTCCCGCCCTTTCCGTCATCTCTTTCATGGGGAGATAACAGCTGCCCTCCGCCGCCGCCTGAAGCAGCACATACTGGATTCCGCTCCTGATCCGGTACTCGGAGTCTGCACGGATTCCGATCCTGGAAGCCAGCTCATCCGCCAGGCGGAAACCAACCCCTGTGATGTCCTCCGCCAGACGGTAAGGATTCTCTTTCATGATGCCGTACAGTTCCATCCCGTAGTGCTCATATATCTTAACTGCCAGTGTATTGGAAATGCCGTACTTCTGCAGGTGGACCATGGCATCCCTCAGATCCCGCCTCTCCTCCATCTGGACCGCGATCTCCCTGGCCTTGCGCTCGCTGACGCCCCTCACCTCCGCCAGACGCTCAGGTTCCTCCTCGATAATCCGGAACGTGTCGCTCCCGAATCTCTGCACAATTCTGGCTGCCAGGGCCGGCCCCACCCCCTTCACGGCGCCGGATCCCAGATAACGTTCCATGCCGGCGCTGTCCTCAGGCACTACAATCCGGTAGCTGTTTATCTTAAACTGGACCCCATAAAGCGGGTGTTCCACATACTCTCCCTGGGCGGCAATATTCTCCCCCTGGGCCAGACCCCTGCACATACCCACGCAGACGATCTCCTCTCCCTCTGCCGCCAGGTTCATAACCGTATAGCCGTTCTCACTGTTCTGAAAAATGATGTGTTCCACATACCCGCTGACCGTTTCCATTCGGTGTCCTTCATACCCCCTGAATCATGTGTAGCAGAACAAGGCTGCCTTCTGTCTCCAAGCAGCCTTGTTTACATTTTATCGTTTATATAAGAACTGTCGGGAACCCCTCCGTTCCCCGCAGTCCCCTGTCATTCCGCGGCAGCCGTCCCTCCTTCAGCCTCGGGAATCTCCGCAGTACCATAGTTACGCTTCATCTGCTCATATAACATCTGGGCAAGGCCGAGGCCTCCGTTCTGATTCGACGTTTCCTCCGCCAGACCCTGAATCATCTGATCCTTATAGTAATCCATCATGGTGGAGGTATAGTTGGAGGTCTCTTCCCCCTGGGGAACCGTCTTCATCATCCCCTTATACATCTGTTCGATAAAATATGCCTCAAACTGTCTGCACGCGTTCATCAGCTCGGCATCCGTAGCTTTAGAATAATCTGCGTCAGCAAGCTTATTCTGAAGCTTGGATGCAGTCTGGTTCGCGGCCGTGGAATACATGTCGCTGTACATGCCTGTTACACTGCTGAAATCCGTCATCTGATCTCCTCTCCCTTATCTGTACGGCGCCGCTAAGTCCCCGTTATCTTCTCAGGTTATTAGCCTGCTGAAGCATTTCGTCCGATGTGGTGATTGCCTTGGAATTCAGCTCATAGGCTCTCTGCGCCACAATCATATTCACCATTTCGTCCACTACCTGCACATTGGATCCTTCCAGATAATTCTGGATGACGGAACTCTTCTCAACCATATTGCTGGTGGCCTCGTTGATAGGCTGACCGCTGGCTGCGGACTGGGCATAAAGCGTATCCTGCAGCTTTTCCAGTCCGTTGGGATTGTTGAACTGGAACAGCCCGATGGTAATGCCTATGGGCTGGGGCTGGTTCTGTTCATCAGGATAGCACAATTCGCCGTACTTGTTCACACTGACATCCGGCAATATGTAGCTGGTGTTCAGGACAATGGGCCGCCCCGCCGTATCCAACACAGGAAAGCCGTCCGAGTTGGCCAGCATGTTGCCGTTGTTTCCCAACACAAACTGGAAATTACCGTTGCGGGTATAATACGTATTGCCGTCACTGCCCCGCAGCGCAAAGAAACCCTTTCCGTCTATGGCAAAATCCGTGTCGCTCTCGGAAGCAAGCATATTGCCCTGTTTCATTATGGTGGTAATGGCGGAATTGCGCACGCCCAGTCCCACCTGGGCCGGAACCGGCTTACGTTCACCGTTCGCCGTAGTAGTCTTCGTCTGTAATGTCTGATATAAAAGAGTCTTGAACTCATTTACATGGGTCTTGTAACCCTGGGTGTTTACATTTGCAAGGTTATTTGCAATCGTGTCAAGATTTGTCTGCTGCGCAATCATTCCGGTTGCCGCTGTCCATAAGCTGCGTACCATATTCCTGTTCCTTTCTCCTTGTCATTCAGTGCTTCCCCTCATGCTCAGACCCTGCCAAGCTGGGTAGTCGCAATCTCCAGGGAGCCGTCATAGGTCTGGATGATCTTCTGGCTGCTCTCATAGTTTCTTGTAATAGCGATCAGGTTCACCATCTCGGATACAATCTGGACATTTGCCATCTCCAGATATCCCGACTTGATCTGTGCAGTACCCGGAGTGAGCTTTGCCCCCTCGATGGGTCTGTAGTAAGTTTCCCCATATTTCTCCAGATAATTATAATCTTCAAAGTCAGCCACCTGGATGGTCGCCACGGCTACCCCGTTCTGGGTGATTCTTCCGTTGCTGTCAATCTGGGCATCCTGCAGTGTGTTCAGGCGGATCCTGCGGTTCTGGGTATCCAGCACGTAGTCCCCGTCCTCATTCACAAGATACCCTTCCACATTCAGGGTAAACTGGCCTCCCCGTCCGTACATGGTGGAAGTCTCCCCCGCCTTGTTGGTAAATTCCATGGCAAAGAAGCCGTCACCCGCCAGGGCCAGATCATACGTATTGCCTGTAACCCGGAAAGATCCCTGGGTAAAGTCAGTGTAATTCTCCCCGATCTTCACACCGGGATTGTTGTTGCCCAGACGCCTGCTGGCAAAATGCCCGTTGGCCCTGTCCTTGATCCTCACAGTCAGGACATCGTCAAAGCACTGGCTGGTGGCGCCTTCTTTCTTATAACCCACCGTGGACGCGTTGGCCAGGTTGTTGGTCAATGTGTCCATCCTGTGCTGTTCGTTGAGCATGGCCGTATAGGCAGTGTATAAACCTTTTAACATTGAAAGCCTCCTTTTGTCCGGCTGCAGTTCCTGTTTCCTCCGCATTTCCGGAGCTACCTGCCACTGTAATCAGAGATAAATTCCACATACTTGCCTGTTCCAATGGCAACTGCCGTCATGGGATCCTCGGCAGTAATTGTATTGATTCCAGTCTTGGAGGAAATCAGCTCCTCCAGTCCCCTCAGAAGGCTGCCGCCCCCTGTGAGCACAATTCCCCGGTCCGCGATATCCGCCGCCAACTCAGGCGGTGTCTTCTCCAGCACACTGTGGATCGTCTCCACCACCTGGGAAGTGGTCTCCCGGAGCGCTTCCTCCGTCTCCTCGGAGGACACCTTTACCGTCTTGGGAAGCCCTGTCACAAGGTTTCTCCCCCTTACATCCATGTAATCGACTTCGCTTCTCTTATAAGCAGAGCCTATCTTGATTTTCAGATCCTCCGCCGTCCTCTCGCCGATCAGCAGGTTATGTTTCTTGCGCATGTAACGCACGATCGCCTCGTCAAAATCATCTCCCGCCACCTTGATGGAAGCACTCACCACCGTGCCTCCCAGTGAGATCACGGCAATGTCGGACGTTCCGCCGCCAATATCCACGATCATATTGCCGCAGGGCTTCGCAATGTCGATTCCTGCCCCGATGGCTGCTGCGATAGGCTCCTCAATAATGTCAACATCCCTGGCGCCGGCCTGGTAGGTGGCATCCTCCACCGCCTTCTTCTCCACCTCGGTGACGCCGCTTGGAACGCATACGGCGATACGGGGCTTCCGGAAGGTTCTCCTGCCCAACGCTTTCTGAATAAAATACTTCATCATTTTCTCGGTGACAGAATAATCTGAAATGACCCCCTGGCGCAGAGGGCGTACCGCAATGATATTGCCCGGAGTCCTGCCGAGCATAAGGCGCGCGTCCTCCCCGATGGCCTTTATTTTATTCGTATCCCTGTCAAATGCCACAACAGAGGGCTCCTTCAGCACAACGCCCTTTCCTCTGATGTATACTAAAATGCTGGCTGTACCCAAATCAATTCCGATATCTGTACACTGCATACCATAACCCCTTTCTGCATGGATTCCATTCTCATCTGATTTCATATTCAATTTCCGGCTACCAGTTTACTATTTTTCAGCAATGCTTTCGCACTGTCAATGTAAAAGTCATACATTTCTTATTATAACCGAAAAGAATCCATTTTCATAGGGGTTTATGAAAATTTTAATAAAAAGCGTACATGCATACACTCCGGCGGCATATTCCGGAAAAGGTTTTCATTTATTTCGGCAGATTTCCCCCGCTTCTTTAGTTTTTTATCATATTTCTTCTCCGGACGCCCTTCCAGTTATTTCCGGTTCCTGTCCCATGCGCCGAAGAGCCGGGAGCCGCAGCAATCTGTTCCGCGTTCATGGCGGTCCAGCCATGCGCCGGAGAGCCGGGAATCAAATCAGCGTTCGGCCCGTTTCTCCTTTTCCAGCATCTTCTTAATATAGAAGCCGGTGTAGGAGGCCTCGTTGTCCGCCACCTCCTCCGGGGTCCCCTTCGCAATCACGGTGCCGCCCCTGTCCCCGCCCTCGGGTCCCATGTCGATAATATAGTCCGCGGTCTTGATCACATCCAGGTTATGCTCGATGACTACAACCGTGTTGCCGCCCTCTGTGAGCCTGTGGAGGATGTCCACCAGTTTGTGCACGTCCGCAAAGTGCAGCCCCGTGGTGGGCTCGTCCAGAATATAGATGGTCTTGCCCGTGCTGCGGCGGGACAGCTCCGTGGCCAGCTTGATCCGCTGGGCCTCGCCGCCGGACAGGGTGGTGGAGGGCTGTCCCAGTTTCACATAGGAAAGTCCCACGTCGTAGAGCGTCTCAATCTTGCGGCGGATGGCAGGCAGGTTCTCGAAAAAGCCGTAGGCCTCCTCCACCGTCATGTCCAGTACGTCGAAAATGCTCTTCCCCTTGTACTTCACATCCAGGGTCTCCCGGTTGTACCGTTTGCCGCCGCAGACCTCGCAGGGCACGTACACATCCGGCAGGAAGTGCATCTCTATCTTGATGATGCCGTCACCGCCGCAGGCCTCGCAGCGTCCGCCCTTCACGTTGAAGCTGAACCTGCCCTTGCCGTAGCCCTTGGCCTTGGCGTCCGCCGTGGAGGCGAAAAGATCCCGGATCTGGTCGAAAACGCCGGTATAGGTGGCAGGGTTGGACCGGGGCGTGCGGCCGATGGGGGACTGGTCGATGGCAATGACCTTGTCCAGCTGCTCCAGTCCCAGGATATCCTTATGCTTTCCGGGAATGCATCTGGCCCGGTTCAGGTCCCTGGCCAGGCGCTTATACAGGATCTCGTTGATCAGGGAACTCTTCCCCGAACCCGACACGCCGGTGACGCAGGTCATGACCCCCAGGGGAATCTCCACTTTTACATTTTTCAGGTTGTTCTCCCGGGCTCCCTGTACCTTCAGGAAACCGGCGGGCTTCCTGCGCTCTTGGGGAACAGGAATCCGGAGTTCACCGCTCAAATACTTTCCGGTGACGGATTCCGGCACCTTCATGATCTCCTCCGCGGTGCCGCAGGCCACCACCTCTCCCCCGTGGGAACCCGCCCCGGGGCCGATGTCCACCACATAGTCCGCCTCCAGCATGGTGTCCTCGTCGTGTTCCACCACAATCATGGTATTGCCCAGATCCCGCAGGTTCTTTAAGGTCCGCAGCAGCTTGTCGTTGTCCCGCTGATGCAGGCCGATGCTAGGCTCGTCCAGGATATAGCATACCCCCACCAGGCCGGAGCCTATCTGGGTGGCCAGACGGATGCGCTGCGCCTCTCCGCCGGAGAGTGAAGCGGTGGCCCTGGACAGGGAGAGATATTCCAGGCCCACGTCCACCAGGAACCCCACCCTGGCACGGATCTCCTTTAACAGCTGCTTTCCGATGAGCAGCTGTTGGTTTGTCAGCTGCATGTTTTTCAGGAACCCGTTGAGCTCCAGAATGGATTCAGACGTTATTTCATATATATTTTTATCACATACCGTCACCGCCAGGGATTCCTTCTTCAGTCGCATGCCCCTGCACTCCCTGCAGGGCGTGATGCGCATAAATGTCTCGTATTCCTGTTTCATGGTCTCGGAAAAAGTCTCCCTGTACCGCCGCTCCACGCTCCTGACCAATCCTTCGAAAGCCACCGGGTAGACTCCGCTGCCCCGCTGTCCCTGGTAGTGGACTTCCACTTCCTTCCCGTCGGTTCCCCGGACCAGGATGTCCTTAATCCTGTCAGGATACTGTTCAAAGGGTGTGTCCAGGTCAAAATGGTACTCCCTGCACAAAGCCAGCAGCAGGGCGTTGGTAAAGCTGCTCTTGTCCATGCAGCTCTGCCATCCGGTGACCGCGATGGCTCCCTGGTTGATGCTAAGCCTGGTATCCGGAATCATCAGCTCGATGTCAAATTCCATCTTGTAGCCCAATCCGGAACACTCCGGGCAGGCGCCGAAGGGATTGTTGAAGGAGAAGCTCCTGGGTTCAATCTCACTGATACCGATGCCACAGTCCGGACAGGAAAAGCTCTGGCTGAAGGTCATAGGCTCCCCGCCGATGACGTCCACCAACAGAAGTCCCTCCGCCAGGTTCAGCACGTTTTCAATGGAATCCGCCAGACGCCGCTCTATGCCCGGCTTTACCGCCAGACGGTCCACCACGATCTCAATATTGTGCTTAATGTTCTTCTCCAGGGAGATTTCCTCCGTCAGTTCATAGAGATTGCCGTCGATGCGCACCCGCACATAGCCGCTGCGGGAGGCCCGCTCCAGCACCTTCTCATGCCTGCCCTTCCGCCCCCGGACCACCGGCGCCAGAAGCTGCAGCCTTGTCCCCTCCGGCAGCGCCATGATCTGGTCCACCATCTGGTCCACGGTCTGTTTGGAAATCACCCTGCCGCAGTTCGGGCAGTGGGGGATGCCGATCCTGGCGTAAAGGAGACGGAAATAATCGTAGATCTCCGTCACGGTTCCCACTGTGGAACGGGGGTTGCGGTTGGTGGATTTCTGGTCGATGGAGATGGCCGGGGACAGCCCCTCGATCTTCTCCACGTTGGGCTTCTCCATCTGGCCCAGGAACTGCCTGGCGTAGGAGGACAGGGATTCCATGTAGCGGCGCTGTCCCTCCGCATAGATGGTGTCAAAAGCCAGGGAGGACTTGCCAGAACCTGACATACCTGTCAGAACCACCAGTTCGTTGCGCGGAATGTCCACGTCTATGTTTTTCAGATTGTGCTCTGCGGCTCCCCGTATTTTGATGTATTCACGGGGGCGCATCTTTTTGATTTCTTCCATTTTATACTCCTGTCCTTTTTCCATTGTACTTATCTCAATCCGCCGGATCTGACTTTATACTTCTCAAATACGGCAGTTTTCATTACTTCTCTAAAATCCGTCAGATTCAGCTGCGTTCATCTGAATTCCGTTCATCCCGCCGGGAATCCTTCTGCCTGCCGGGACTCCCCGGGTTACCACCCACGGCTCCGCCGGGCAGACAACACCCTCCCAGGGTCCCGTTCACAGTTCCACCGGGCAGACAACACCCTCCCAGGGTCCCGTTCACAGTTCCGCCGGGCAGACAACACCCTCCCAGGGTCCCATTCACTGCTCCGCCGGACACACAGCAGTCTCCCCGGGTCCCGCGGGCCGGCATGAGGGTTTGACGCGCCGGAACAGACAGCTGCCGTACTGTGCGATTCCGCACACGGAAGCCGATATCAGCAGCGGCAGAAAGACAAGCAGGTACCTGGCCCTGGCCTCGAACAGCATCTGGTAAAGAAAGACACCCAGGCAGCAGATAACAAAAATACCGTATTCATCCCTGCGCCTTCCGGTACAGACACACAGCCCCGGTATACCCATCATGCAGAAGATCCAGGTCAGCTGGCAGAGAGTACGGTGCCCTCCCATATTGCTCCCCCCTGGCCAGAACACATCCCGCAGCCTCTGGGTCCATACCGTATGGCTGGCAAGGTCCTCCGGGAAATCGCCGCCTATCCACACTTCCGATGCCCATCCGAAGATCCCGTCGTTAAAGGTCATCACCATCTTCCTGAGCCAGAAATACAGCGATCCCCAGAACCCCCTCTCCTCCAGCCTCCCCACGGCTCTTTCCAGGGCCGCACTGTTGCGCTCCTTTTTGCTCGTCTGAAACTCCCCGAAAATACTGGCATCATCACTGTTATAGCCCCCTGTGGTATCCTCGTTCAGACCCATGTAAAAGTAATTCTGCCAGGATGCCTCCACCTCCGGGTTATAATCCAGGCCGATTTCCCCGATGATGTGGTTTTTACAGGCCTGTGAGACAAGCATCAGCCCTGCCGCCAGCATAAAAGCCGTCAATGCAGTGCGCCAGTTCTTCCTGGGATGAAGCAGCTCTGCGGCAAGGATCCCTATGAGGACAATGTAAACGCTGGGTTTGACAAATCCCCCCGCCATGGCGCTTATAACAGCCAGTACAATATAGAAATATTTCATGACGGCCTTTTCCGTCTTCTGGCGGCAGACATAAAAATATATCCCCATAACAGGAAAGACAATGCCGTAAATGTCAGTATAAGGAACAATCTTCCAGGGGGACATCCCCACCAGCACCAGGTATGCCAGAAAGGCAACTGCCACTGCCGCCAGGTTTTTCGTCACTTTCTTAACCGTGAGGCAGGCAAACATCCCCCCTATGGACACCAGCGCACATCCCGTCTGGAGCCAGATAAACTCCGCCGTGCGGGAATATCCTTCCATTTCCCCCGCCTTCCTGAGAAGCATCCCCAGTATATAGGAAATCGGTATATTATTGGAATACATGGACAGGTAGGAAAAATATCCTATCTCTATCCTATTCGAAATATCGTACGCCAGCTTCCGTACCACCATAATATCCCAGGGCACCAGAAATGCAGTCTCCTTTGCCACCTGGACGTTGACAAAATACAGCAGGGTGAACAGAAGGGCCAGCGCAAAATCTGTGATTACATTTCCCCTCCGCGTCAAAACGATTTTCCTGCAGACCCGGAAAAGGAAAGCGCAGCCGCATATGCCCGCCAGCGCCATCCCCGCCAGAACCTGATTTGGCAGCAGGGTTGTCAGTTTCATTCCGTCGTAATAATCCATCCCATTTCCCACCAGGCTGATACACAGTATCACCGGCAGAAACAGAACCAAAAACAGAATATTCACGGCCAGTATTAATTTTTTCCCCAGTCCTTCCACAGCCTCACCTCCGCCACGGGAAACATCAATTCCCGTCCTCATCCATATCACGCAGCTTCGTCTTCAGCTCGATCATCTTGTCCCTCAGCTCGGCAGCCGCCTCGAAGTTCAGGTCCGCTGCAGCCTTCTGCATCTTCTTCTGCACATCCGCGATCAGCTTCTCCAGCTCCTTCCGGTTCATGGACTCCGGATCCTTCTCGAAGCGCATCTCCTCCCTGGCTATAACTTTGGAGATGGCAATCAGATCCCGGACAGCCTTCTTGATGGTGGTGGGCGTGATGCCGTTTTCTTCATTATATTTCATCTGAATTTCCCGGCGGCGGTTGGTCTCGTTCAGCGCAACCTGCATGGATTCCGTAATGGTATCCGCGTACATGACCACATGGCCTTCCGCATTTCTGGCGGCCCGGCCGATGGTCTGAATCAGGGAGGTAGCGCTGCGCAGGAAGCCTTCCTTGTCCGCGTCCAGGATGGCCACCAGGGAAATCTCCGGTATGTCCAGGCCCTCCCGCAGCAGGTTGATTCCCACCAGCACGTCGAACACGTCCAGGCGCATGTCCCGGATAATCTCCGCACGCTCCAGGGTGTCGATGTCCGAGTGGAGGTACTTCACCCGGATGCCCACTTCCTTCATATAATCCGTCAGATCCTCCGCCATCCGCTTGGTCAGGGTGGTCACCAGAACCTTGTTGTGCTTTGCCGTTTCCTTATTGATCTCGCCGATCAGGTCATCGATCTGCCCTTCCACAGGCCGCACGTCCACCTCCGGATCCAACAGCCCCGTGGGACGGATAATCTGCTCCGTGCGCATCAGCTCATGCTCCTCCTCATACACGGAAGGCGTGGCGGACACGAAGAGCATCTGGTCGATATGGGACTCAAATTCCTCGAAATTCAGGGGCCTGTTGTCCAAAGCGGAGGGCAGGCGGAATCCGTAGTCCACCAGAGTCTGCTTCCGGGAACGGTCTCCCGCGTACATTCCCCGGATCTGGGGGATGGTCATATGGGACTCGTCTATGATAATAAGGAAATCATCGTTGAAAAAGTCCATCAGCGTCAGCGGCGGCGAACCGGCGGGCATGCCGTTGAGATGCCGAGAATAGTTCTCGATACCGGAGCAGAAGCCTGTCTCCCGCATCATCTCGATGTCGAAATTCGTCCTCTCCGCAATGCGCTGCGCCTCGATAAGCTTGTCCTCCCCCTTGAAATAGCGGACCTGGGCCTCCAGTTCCTTCTCAATATTATCACAGGCAATCTTGATTTTATCCATGGACACCACATAATGGGAGGCCGGGAATATGGCAATGTGGTTCAGCACCGCATGCACCCTGCCGGACAGGGGCTCCACCTCCGCGATCCGGTCAATCTCGTCCCCGAAAAACTCTATCCGGATAAAATAGTCGCCGCCCTGGGCGGGGTACACCTCTATGACGTCGCCATGGACACGAAAGCATCCCCTGTGCATATCCATCTCGTTGCGGGTATACTGGATATCCACCAGCTCCCGGAGCACCTGGTCCCTGTCCTTTATCATGCCCGGACGCAGGGAGACTATCATGTCCTTGTACTCGTCGGGACTGCCCAGGCCGTAGATGCAGGATACGCTGGCCACCACCACCACGTCCCTGCGCTCTGTGAGGGAGGCGGTGGCGGAGAGGCGCAGCTTGTCTATCTCATCGTTAATGGAAGAGTCCTTGGCGATGTAGGTGTCCGAGGAAGGGACGTAGGCCTCGGGCTGGTAGTAATCGTAGTAGGAGACAAAATACTCCACCGCATTCTCTGGGAAAAATTCCTTGAACTCGCCGTAGAGCTGGCCGGCCAGGGTCTTGTTGTGCGCTATTACCAAAGTAGGCTTGTTCAGCTGCTGAATAATGTTCGCCATGGTAAAGGTCTTCCCTGAGCCTGTGACGCCCAGTAAAGTCTGGAACTGGTTACCTTCCCGGAACCCTTTGACCAGGGCTTCTATGGCCTGGGGCTGGTCGCCGGTGGGCTGGTATTCCGAGTGAAGTTTAAACTTTTTTTGTTCACTTTGCACAAAAGCCACCTCCAAAATTTATAGTAAAAAAGGATGCGTATAAGGCAAAAATTCGTCGTGGAGCATTTTATTTTCGTCGTGGCTTTAACTCAAATCAGGGAAAAACAGGCCCACGACGAATTCCGTTCACAATTTGCTGTTTTTGCAACTAAGCACACCTCCGTAATTCCATACGGACGGGACAGCACTAAAAAGCTTTTTTATCTTACCACAAATCGTTAGATTTGTATAGATGTAAAATCGAACTTTTGTTCTTTTTGTCTTTTCTATCACACTGCATCCGGAAGAAATTCGGTTACGTTTACTACAATCTCCAACAATTCCTTTTTAAAGATTTCTGTTTCTTCTGGATTTGGTAATACTTCTTTCATATACTCTTCTATTTCCGGCACTCCATCCGCTATGATACCTCTATTATCCGCATAAACATCCATTGTTATGATTTCTTTGGCATGTCCCATGAGCTTTGATACTGCCTTTGGATAAAAGATTCTTTCAACAGAAGCGTACAGAAGGGTGGAACAACAGGTATAATCCAGATCCTGAAACTCTTCCGTTCTGCAGTTTCTGTTTTTCTCGTACACCTGCCGTTCCTTTAAGACCGCCGGGGAGACATAATTAGGAATCGGGCTCTCTGTAACTGGATTTTGTCTTAAAGCCCACTTCCTGTTTCGTAAAAGTTTTCGGGGCAAAATCTCCTTTTACTGCGTTATGTACTCTCCCCAACTGGCGTTCCATTATCCGCCTCCAGTTCTTTTGAATATATCCGACTGTTTCTTCTGCTCCTGGAGCTGCAAGTAACGCTTCAACGTGGATGGCATCGCTCCATTAAGGACAACTGTTTCTGCATTTTTATCTGCCCGGCCGCAATACTGCCTGGCGCTTGCGAGGATCACATCCCCGTCCTCCAGGTAGGACGGCGGGATCTGTTTCTGCACATGGCTGCCCCAGTCGAGCATGGTCACGCCCCCTTCTGGCCCCGTGCGTGAAGTTTACTGTCCGGATCGTGGTACAGTTCTTCCAGTACTGGCTGTCTGCTTTCTGTGCAGCGGTATCCCTGAAGGGATATCCTGCTGCCTGTTTCTGCCAGCTTCTGCCGGCCTGTTTCTCTCTTATACTCATTCTTTCTACCTGCCTTTCTAAAATGTTTTATCCTCAAATCCCTGATCGGCGTTTGGGCAACAGCATAAATCGAGCAGGGGAATGTCCTTCTCTCCTGCTCGTACGCCGGGCACATGCAGCGAAACTGCTAATTCCCTTATGTACCCGTGTGCATAAAAAAGCGGGAATGACCATCTGCCAAATCCCTGGCGTCCATGGATTTCCATGGACCAAAGTCATTCCCGCTCTCAAAAGGAAAGTGATCCCTTAGCATAAAAAAGCCAGTACACCACTAGCCAAAGGGCATAATGGTACTGCTGGCACAATCATACAAACTTAACAGCGTGTGCAATGCGGGGCTATACCGCATACAGACGTTTCCGGCTGTATCTCCATAAAAGGATGCGCACAAAAATCAATTACAAGGGAAGTGTAACACAAGATATGGAATCAGTCAACGAAAAGAAACTATATATAGTAAAATATATAAAGATATTCCTATTCCTAAAATGAATAGTAAAAATGCAGCTACAAGTCTCCCTATAGCTGCAGCATATTTTTCTCCCATTTTGGAAGAGTGTCGTTCGCTTTTATGGAACAAATAGAGAGCAGGACAATCCCCATATCAAATCGAGCTAGGTCGCCTGATTTGAGCATCCGTTTGAAATACTGGCGCAGGGCATTGTCATTAAGCCCATCCAGACGGATCTCGTTAATGAAAATCGGTTCGTTGTAACCATAGTTTTTTTCCAGATATTCCTTCAGTATACAGGCATCCACTCCTTCCACCTCCATACCATGTAGT